>NZ_JAOCCY010000012.1:0-121027 GCF_029840625.1 Agrobacterium sp. GD03872 | reverse complement strand
CTCCCCCCTTGAGGGGGAGATGCCCGGCAGGGCAGAGGGGGGTAAGCCCCACCCACCAACCGTCAATAAGGCGCGTCCACCTTCCCCGTGCTCACATAAACCGTCTTCAACTCACTATAATGCTCCAACGCGGCGGCCGAATTCTCCCGCCCGAAGCCGGATTGTTTCGAGCCGCCGAAGGGGATTTCGACCGGGCAGAGATTATAGGTATTGATCCACAGCGTGCCCGCCTCCAGCCGGTCGACCACGCGATGGGCGCGGGCGAGATCGGCGGTGAAGACGCCGCCGGCAAGACCGAATTCGGTGGCGTTGGCGCGGGTGAGAACCTCGTCCTCATCGTCGAAATCCAGAACGCACATGACCGGGCCGAAGATTTCCTCGCGGGCGATGGTCATGTCATCGGTCACATCGGCGAAGACGGTCGGCTGCACATAGGCGCCCTCGCCCGAGACATTGTTGGGAATGCCGCCGCCGGTGATGAGCGTCGCGCCCTCCGCCTTGCCCTTTTCGATATAGGCGAGAACCTTCTCCTGCTGGGCCTTGGAGACCAGCGGGCCGAGATGGGTGGCGTAGTCGAGCGGATCGCCGAGGACCATCGCCTCTGTGCGGCGCTTCAGATTGTCGAGGAAACGCTCCTTCGCCTTTTTCTGCACGAAAACGCGGGTGCCGTTGGAGCAGACCTGGCCGGAGGAATAGAAATTGCCGAGCATGGCCCCGCCGACAGCGCTTTCGATATCGGCGTCGTCGAAGACGATTAGCGGCGATTTGCCGCCGAGTTCCATCGTCACATGCTTTAGATGCCCGGCGGCGGCGGCGGCCACCTTGCGGCCGGTCGGCACCGAGCCGGTAAGCGAGACCTTCGCCACATCGGGGTGATTGACGAGCAGCGGGCCGGTATCGCGATCGCCCTGGATGACGTTGAACAGGCCCTTTGGCAGACCGGCTTCGATGAGAATTTCGGCAATCTTCAAGGCGCCGAGCGGGGTGTTTTCCGAGGGCTTGAAGACCATGGCATTGCCGGCGACGAGTGCCGGGGCGGCCTTCCAGCAGGCGATCTGCTGCGGATAGTTCCAAGCGCCGATGCCGACGCAGACGCCGAGCGGCACGCGCTTGGTATAGGCGAAATCGCCGCCGAGCGGGATGTAATCGCCGTTCAGCGCGGCAGGAGCGATGCCGCCGAAAAATTCGAAGGCATCCGCGCCGGAGGTCGGGTCGGCGACGATGGTTTCCTGAATGGGCTTGCCGGTATCCAGCGTCTCCAGCGTGGACAGCGCATCGTTGCGCTCGCGCATGATATCGGCGGCGCGTTTGAGGATGCGGCCGCGCGCCATCGGGCTCATCGCCGCCCATTCCTTCTGCGCACGCTTGGCCGAGGCGATGGCGCGCTCGACGATGGCGGGCGTTGCCGCATGCAGCCGCGCGATCACCTCACCGGTGGCCGGGAAGATGCTTTCGAACGGTGTGCCGGCCGTGTCTTCGACATACACCCCGTCGATGAAATGCGAGGCTTTCGGCTGCGCCTTGAGCGTGGTCATGTCGAAGTCTCCTTAAAGAACGCGGATGGACGGCTTTTGGCGCTGTCCATCGGGAAATGATTTGAGCTGCATGTCGAAATAATCCTCGACAAGCGCCGGCGCGGAGGCGAGACCGAGCGGCGCCGAGCGCAGGCTGTGCCTGATATAAAGCCCGTCGATCAGGGCCGCCGCCCCTTCCGCGATGCGCGCGGCATCGTCTGGCGGGCAGAGCCGGTTGAGGCTCGCCATGAGGTTGGACCTGAGGCGGCGGGAATAAAGCACGAGCAGGCGACGGGTCTCTTCCGAGCGCTGCGCCTCGACATAAAAGGCAAGCCATGCCGCCACGGTTTCGGGCGTGAACTGGTCGCTCTGGAAGGAGACATGTACGATGGCGCTCAGCCTTTCACGCGGACCGGAAGCGCGGGTCAAGGCCGCTACCGCATCACGCCTGAGGTCACGCAGCAGGCTGCGAATGGTTTCCAGCAGAAGCTGCTGCTTGCTGCCGAAATAATGATGCGCAAGCGCCGCCGACACGCCCGCTTCCCGGGCGATATCAGACATTGTCACATTCAGCGAACCATGGTGGCCTATGGTGCGAAGCGCCGCATCCACCAGCGCCTTGCGGCGCAAAGGCTCCATTCCGATCTTGGGCATAATGGCCTCCTTGATGGCGGGCAAAATATTCTTGATTGATCAATCAATCAATAAAAAACGCGCCATTTCATGTCGCGAATTGGCGTCGACGCGACAGGGGGAAGGCAGAAGCGGTTTTCCCCTGTTCATACTGATGATCTGGATCAAATCTTCGATAGGCGCATTGCGCTACGGTGCAATCGTGATAGCGTTACCCGACCATTCAGGGAGACAGCGACATGACGCAGAGTCTCAATGCATCTGGATTTTCACCGCTGAAAGCAAAGTGGGGCTGGCTGCTGGCCCTTGGCCTCATTCTCTTGGCCTTCGGCATCATCGCGCTCGGCAATCTTCTGGTCGCCACCGTCGCCTCCGTCTTTTATGTCGGGGTCATGATGCTGATGGGCGGCGTGCTGCAGCTTTTTCATGCCTTTCAGGTGAAGGGGTGGGAAAGCGTGCTGTTCTGGACGCTGAGCGGCCTGCTTTACGCCATTGCCGGCGTCATCGCTTTCCAGAACCCCGATCTGACGGCGGCCGTGCTGACCTTGCTGATGGCTATTTCGCTCATTGTCGCCGGCATTTTCCGCCTCGTCGTCGGCTTCCGACTGAGACCGGCGACGGGCTGGGGCTGGGTCGCTGCGGCAGGCGCGGTGACGGCGCTGGCGGGTCTGGTGATCGCCGCCGGCTGGCCGGTGAACAGCCTTTGGGTGCTTGGCCTGTTTCTGGCGATAGATCTCATCATGCAGGGTTTTGCAACGGTTACGCTGGCCCTGGCCATGCGCTCATGAAACGCGTGGGCGGTGCGCATATCGCCCATATCGGCCTCGCAGCTATCGGGGAAAAACTAAACCCAAATATACTGCAAATTGGGTATGGAGCGCGTTTCGTGGTAAGATAGGGAATGATACCAATTTCGCTGGATGCGGCGTCCAGACGAAAGCTCTTAAAAACGACCGCCCATAAAAGACCGCCCCCGCCCCGTCCGTGAAACGGGCATTTATCGGGCTCGCGTGGCGGCCATGGAAAGAAGGGAGTGATATCATGCCAATGGTGACAGTATCGATTTCCCCGGAGCAGGCAGCAAGAATGCGCGAGGCCGTGAATTGCGGCGCTTACGCATCCGGCAGCGAGGTCGTCAGGGCCGCGCTGAGACTATGGGCGGCCTCGGCCGAACATGGCGTGGGTGCGAAGTCCACGGACCCCGTCGAAGCGGACCGGGAACGCATGAACGTCGCGGAACTTTATGCCGCTCACACCGGGCACATCCGCCGGGCATAAAAGCCCGGCGCAAACAACCCTGCAAACTGCCGGGGCCGTAACAAAACGTTCATGAAAGCTTCACAGTCGTGAAAGCTTTTGTTGACCTGTCATCTGCGATTGTTCGCCGTAAAAGAGACGGGTTCCTGACGGCGCATTTTCATTCGCCGCACCACCAAAGGAACCGGCAATAGCGGAGAACAGAAATGCAGGCCGTCACGCTGGAGAACGATGTCGTCAGGCGTTTTGCCTCCGGGCACATGTTTCCCATGGCCAAGCTGGTGCTCGAGACGGCGTTCCAGCCGATTGTCGAGGCGACGACGGGCACGATCTTCGGTTATGAATCGCTGATGCGCGGCCATGACCGGCTCGGTTTTTCCAACCCGCTGGCGCTTCTCGACCAGGCCGCCGCCGATGGCGAGCTGAAGGCCTTCGAGCAGATGCTGGCGAGCCGGGCGCTGGCAAAATTTTCCACCCTGCCCGACTTTTCTTCCGCCACCCTGTTTCTCAATCTCGATGTGCGTCTGATCCCGCATGGCGACACCATTCTCGACAAGCTCGTCGGCCATCTGGCGCGGGCCGGCATTCCGGCCTCCTCCATCTGCTTTGAACTTTCCGAACGTTTCGACAATACCAGCGTGCCGGAATTCACGGCGCTGATCGCCCGCATGCGCAAGGAAGGTTTCAAGCTGGCCATCGACGATTTCGGCGCCGGTCATGGCGAGATGAAACTGCTCTGCGATTTCCCGCTGGATTACCTGAAGATCGATCGGCATTTCATCACCGGCGTCGACCAATTGCCGCGCAAGCAGCACCTTGTGCGCAACATCGTCAACATCGCCCATGTTCTCGGCGTCCGGGTGATTGCGGAAGGCATCGAAACGGAAGCGGAATTTCTGACCTGCCGCGAATTCGGCGTCGATCTGGTGCAGGGCTGGCTGATCGCGAGGCCCACGGTCTTCACCAGCGAATTGCCGGAGAGCTTTCCCCACATCAGCCGCATCGGCGTGGCGCGGCGCAGCAGCCAGACGCTGGATGAAATTCTCATCCGTCGCGAAATTGAGCGGCTTCCCACCGTCTTCGAGCACGACAGCGTCGACAGCGTTTTCGAACTGTTCCGCAGAAACCCGCAGCAGGCGTTTTTCCCGGTTCTCAACGCCAATGGCGAACCGCGCGGCGTCATCAACGAATATCATCTCAAGGAATATATCTACCGGCCCTTCGGCCGCGACCTGCTCAAGAACAAGATCTACGAGCGCACCATTTCCCATTTCGTCGATCCCGCCCCGATTGTCGGTCTCGATGCGGATGCCGACCAGCTGATGAACATGTTCGCCAGCATGGGCGGCAGCGCCTGCATCATCCTCACCGAAAACATGCGTTATGCCGGCATTGTTTCCGCCGCCTCGCTCATCAAGGTCATCAATGAAAAGCAGCTGAAAATGGCGCAGGACCAGAATCCGCTGACGGCGCTGCCCGGCAACCGGGCGATTGGCGGCTTCATTGCCGATAGCTGCGGCGACGGCGACGAGACGCGTTTCTTCTGCTATTGCGACTTCGACAATTTCAAACCCTTCAACGACAAATACGGCTTCAACGCCGGCGACCACGCCATCACCCTGTTTTCGGCGCTGATGCGCCGTTACTTCTTTGCCGGCGATTGCTTCCTCGGCCATATTGGCGGCGATGACTTCTTCATCGGCGTGCGTGACTGGACGATGGAGGAGCTGACGGAAATCATCGAGCGGCTGCTCAGCGATTTCCACGACGATGTCGCCGAACTCTATTCGGACGAAGACCGCGCCGCCGGCTGCATGAAAGGCCAGGACCGCCACGGCAACGAGCGGGACTTCGCGCTGCTGCGCTGCTCGATCGGCGTTCTGACTTTGCCGAAGGGGCTGATCATCGCCAATCCCGAGCGGATCGGCAGCGAGATCGCCGGCGTGAAGGCGGCCGCGAAGGAAAACGAAGGCGGCTTCGTGGTGCGGGTGTTCGGCGAGACAAATTGACACTCGCGGCAAACGGCCCCCTTCCCTAAGCGGCGCCCCTGACCTACATCTTCAGGCGACGCCGACACGTGAGGAGTTGCCCCTGGCCATGCCCGACACTATCACCCTGCCCGAAACAATGCGCTTCATCGACCTTCCTTCCCATGGCGGCCCGGAGGTGATGCGGCTTTCGCAGGCGCCTTTGCCGAAGCCTGCGAAAGGCGAGGTCCTGGTGAAGGTCGAGGCGGCGGGCGTCAACCGCCCGGATGTCGCGCAGCGGCAGGGCATCTATCCACCACCGAAGGATGCAAGCCCGATCCTCGGCCTCGAAATCGCCGGCGAGGTGGTTGCGCTGGGTGAAGGCGTTACCGAATTCAAGTTGGGCGACAGGGTCTGCGCGCTCGCCAATGGTGGCGGTTATGCGCAATATTGCACCGTGCCGGCCGGACAGGCCCTGCCCTTCCCCAGGGGTTACAACGCCGTCAAGGCCGCGGCGCTACCGGAAACCTTCTTCACAGTCTGGGCCAACCTCTTCCAGATGGCGGGCCTGACCGAAGGCGAAACCGTGCTCATCCACGGCGGCACCAGCGGCATCGGCACGACGGCCATCCAGCTCGCGAAAACCTTCGGTGCGGAGGTCTATGCCACCGCAGGCTCGGCGGAAAAATGCGAAGCCTGCGTGAAGCTCGGCGCCAAACGCGCGATCAATTACCGCGAAGAGGATTTTGCCGAAGTCGTCAAAGCCGAAACCGGCGGCAAAGGCGTCGATGTCGTTCTCGACATGATCGGTGCGGCCTATTTCGAAAAGAACCTTGCGGCGCTTGCCAAGGACGGCTGCCTGTCCATCATCGCCTTTCTGGGCGGCGCCGTGGCCGAGAAGGTCAACCTCACGCCGATCATGGTCAAACGCCTCACCGTCACCGGCTCCACCATGCGCCCCCGCACCGCCAACGAAAAACGCGCCATCCGCGACGATCTCGTCGCACGGGTCTGGCCGCTCGTCGAAAACGGTCAGGTCGCGCCCGTTATCAACCGGGTGTTCACGCTGGACGAGGTAACGGAAGCCCACCGGCTGATGGAAAGCAGCAATCATATCGGCAAGATCGTGATGCGGGTGTCGTGACGCTCTGAGTGGGATCGTTGTTTTCATTGACAACACACCAAAGTGTTGTTACAAATAACAACATGAAGGCCATTCTGCTCGAAAAGACGCGCAAAGTGATCGACGAGACGGCCTTCTTCGAGGTTGTCCTGTGGCATCTGCCTGAGCCTGTTCCCGGAAGTCTCCACCCGTTCAAATATCGGCTGGCGCTGGTGATCAAAGGGGAATGTGTTCTGCGTTATGACAATGAACGCGGAAAAGGCGATCATCGTCATATGGACGGGCGTGAAGACACCATCGCCTTCACCACGCTCGAAGCCCTGTTCGATGCTTTTCAGGCGGATATGGAAAGGATTTTGTCATGACCGCACTCACCGTCCGTCTCAGCACGATCAAGGATATCAGGAACCGCTTTGTTGCCGCCGGTAATCTGGCCATGTCCGGAAAGCCGGTGGAGGCGAAACCATCCGTCGAATTTTCCAGTTATGAGGACCTGCACCGCATTCTCGCGCCGCTTCGCCTTGCCATCGTGAAGGCTCTCGCCGGACAGGGACCGCTTTCTATCCGGGAGGTTGCCCGTCGGGTCGGGCGGGATGTACAGGCCGTTCATCGCGATGTGACGTCGCTCCTCCATGCGGGCGTTATCGATCGGAACGAGGCTGGCATCGAGTTTCCCTATGACAGCATCCACTTCGAATTCGACGTGAAGGCCGCAGACGCGGCATAGGTGCCGGGCGTCCCCTGGAAGTAATCCCTCTTGCATTACTGACGAATCGTACTACCTTCTAGTTATGTTCAACGTATCGGAAGGAGGTGATCCAATGTCTAGTGAGATTTCGGTCTCTGGTGCAGGCAATGGAAAGGGTGTGTTTTCGACGGGGCAACCCTCGGCGTAAAACCTCTAGCCTTCGGAACGTTGAGAAACAGTCCCGGGTCTGTAAACAGGACCAAACTCATGGAAGGGTCGCCTCGGCGGCCCTTTTCCGTTTTTGGATTGTGGGCGAGTACGTATGCTTGGCTCATCTCTGTGCAGCTTCTCCCTCATCTTTGTGCCTCATCCTCCTCCCTCATCTCTGTGCCTGTCACAGAGATCCAGCCAGACCAAGTCTTTGGGCTGGGAGGAGTCTTTTTCGCCGCGCAGACGCGCGTCGGCTAGATTCCTGTGACAAGCACAGGAATGAGGGTGTGGGTTAAGCTAGCGCTATAAATTCGGCGTCTTATGTTGCTGGTGACACCTCTCTGCCGTCATGCCGGTCGCCGGAACAAGCCCGAGGATGATCCGGCATCCAGCAGGCGCTACGAGAGGGCTCTTTTCAGCCCAAGGACTTGGGCTGGCTGGATTCCGGCTCAAGGCCGGAATGACGGCAAGCTATGAACAGCAATGGGCGGCGGCTGCCACCGCCGCAACCTGTCTCACTTTTTCCCGAACACCTTCCACCGTGTCGGCCGGAAGCGCAGCTCCGCGCCCACGGCGACGGCGGCGTTGAGCGGCACTTCGATTTCGAGGTGATAGGGTTCATGGCCGTTATTGGCGATGTCGATTTCAGCGATGCGGGTGCCGGCGAGGCGGCGACAGGTGGTGACCTTGCCGTAAAGCGCGTCCTTCTCCCCGGTCAGCACCACGTCTTCCGGGCGGAAGAAAAGCTCGCCCTCACCGGAGCCGCTCTCGTCGATGCCGATGCTTTCACCCTGGAACAGCACATGGCCGTCGCGGATCGTCACCGGCAGGCTGGAGGATTCGCCGATGAAGGAGAAGACGAAGGGAGAGTTCGGCGTATCGTAAACATCGTCCGCCGTGCCGACCTGTTCGATCTTGCCCTGGCTCATGACGACGACGCGGTCGGCCAGTTCCAGCGCCTCTTCCTGATCGTGGGTGACGAAGACGGTGGTATGGCCGGTGCGGTCGTGGAATTCGCGCAGCCAGCGGCGCAGCTCCTTGCGCACCTTGGCGTCGAGCGCGCCGAAGGGTTCATCGAGGAGCAGCACCTTCGGCTCGATGGCGACAGCGCGGGCGAGCGCCACGCGCTGGCGCTGGCCGCCGGAAAGCTGCGAGGGGTAACGTTTCTCAAGACCGGAGAGATGCACCATGTCGAGAAGTTCGGAGACCCGCCTGCGGATTTCGGCCTTGGGCGGACGCTTGGCGGAGGGCCGCACCTTGAGGCCGAAAGCGATATTGTCGGCCACCGTCATATGGCGGAACAGGGCGTAGTGCTGGAACACGAAACCGACATTGCGCTCCTGCACCGTGCGGTGCGAGGCGTCCTCGTTGCCGAAGAAAATCTGGCCGGTCGTCGGCTGCTCGAGACCGGCGATGAGACGCAGCAGCGTCGTCTTGCCGGAACCAGAAGGACCGAGCAGCGCGATCAGCTCGCCGGAACGAATGTCGAGCGACACATCGTTCAGCGCCGGAAAGCGGTCAAACTGCTTGGTGATGCCGGAAACTTTCACTTCCATGAAGATGCCTTTCAATGCTTGCCGGCTGCGTTGCCCGCGCCAAAGCGTATTTCGAGAATGGTTTTGAGAATGAGCGTCACGAGCGCCAGACCGGCGAGCAGCGTCGCCACCGCAAAGGCCGCGCCCATATTGTACTCATTATAGAGTATCTCGACATGCAACGGCATGGTGTTGGTCTCACCGCGAATATGGCCAGAGACCACCGAGACGGCGCCGAACTCGCCCATGGCGCGGGCGTTGCAGAGCAGCACCCCGTAAAGCAGGCCCCATTTGATGTTCGGCAGCGTGACATACCAGAAGGTCTGCCAGCCGGAGGCGCCGAGCGAAATCGCCGCCTCCTCGTCGCCATTGCCCTGATCCTGCATCAGCGGGATCAACTCGCGCGCCACAAAAGGAAAGGTGACGAAGATGGTGGCGAGCACGATGCCCGGCACGGCGAAGAGGATCTCGATGCCGTAACTCTTCAGCCATGGCCCGAGTACGCTGTGGGATGAAAACAGGATGACATAGACGAGGCCCGATATGACCGGCGAGATCGAAAATGGCAGGTCGATGAGCGTGATCAGGAACGCCTTGCCCTTGAACTCGAATTTCGCAATCGCCCAGGCGGCCATGACCCCGAAGATGAGGTTGAGCGGCACGGAAATGGCGGCGACGAGCAGCGTCAGGCGAATGGCGGAGAGCGCGTCAGGCTCGACAATCGCCTCCCAGAAGCTTTCCGCACCCTTGCGGAAGGCTTCGAAGAAGACCGAGACCAGCGGCAGCACGAGGAAGGCGGCGAGGAAGACGAAGGCAATCGCGATCAACGCCAGCCGGGCGGGAAAACTCTCGCTGGCGGGGTCACGAAACGGCCGGGGGGACGTGCGGGAAGCGGTCTCAGACATAACCGTACCTCTTGCGGCTCCAGGCCTGAATGAGATTGATGAGGAACAGCATGGCGAACGAGATGATCAGCATGATGGTGGCGATGCCGGTCGCGGCCGCATAATTGAACTCCTCCAGCCGGATGACGATGAGGAGCGGCGCGATTTCCGAGACGTAGGGAATATTGCCGGCGATGAAGATGACTGAACCATATTCCCCAACGCCGCGTGCGAAGGCGAGCGCGAAACCCGTGAGGATCGCAGGTGTCAGGCTCGGCAGCAGAACGCGGGTGATGGTCTGGAAACGATTGGCGCCAAGCGTCGCCGCCACTTCCTCCACCTGCCGGTCGATTTCTTCCATGACCGGCTGCACGGTGCGCACCACGAATGGCAGGCCGATGAAGATCAGCGCGATGACGATGCCGGTCGGCGTAAAGGCGATCTTGATGCCGAAGGGTTCGAACAGCGAACCGACCCAGCCGCGATTGGCATAAAGCGTGGTCAGCGCGATACCGGCGACCGCCGTCGGCAGGGCAAAAGGCAGATCGACGATGGCATCGACGAAGCGGCGACCGGGAAAACGGTAACGCGTCAGCACCCAGGCGACGATGACGCCGAAGACCGCGTTGACCAGCGCGGCAAGAAATGCCGTTCCAAAACTGACACGCAGCGCATTCAGCGTGCGGCTATCCGTGGCAATTGCAATGAAATCTGAAAAACCCAGTTTCGCCGTGGACCAGACAAGGCCGCCGAGCGGAATAAGAATGATGAGAAACAGATAGGTCACTGTGTAACCAAGCGTCAGGCCGAAGCCCGGTATGACGCTCGACTGCCGCCATTTCCACCTGTTTCCGGAAGTATTGTTGCTCATCAAGGCTCCGGATAATCTTTAGTTTGGCGCATTTCCGGACAGAAAACCGGGGGCCAGTTTTCCTGAAAATGCTCTCTGGGAGCCGGTGTTTCCCGGCGTTTATTATAAAGTATCGACCGGCACGATGTCCGGTCGATCAGGCTCTTATTGTCTTGTCCCTGCGGACGGGGTGCACGCGTTTCACCCCATCATCCGCTTACTTTGCGGGCTTGTAAATCTGGTCGAAGATACCGCCGTCACCGAAATGTTCAGGCTGCGCCTTGGCCCAGCCGCCGAACTGCGGGTCGTCAATGGTGACGAGCTTGATGTCGGGCAGCTGCTTGAGCAGATCCTTGGAAACCACGGCGGGGTTGGATGGACGGTAGAAGTGTTTCGCCGCAATATTCTGGCCCTCGTCGGAATAGAGATATTGCAGATAGGCTTCCGCCGCCTTGCGCGTGCCCTTGGCGTCGACATTGGCGTCAACCACGGCGACAGGCGGTTCGGCAAGGATCGAGATCGGCGGCACGACGATATCGAAGGCGTCAGGGCCGAATTCCTGACCAGCGAGATAGGCTTCGTTTTCCCAGGCCAGCAGCACGTCGCCGATCTGACGCTGGGCGAAGGTGACCGTGGAGCCGCGGGCGCCGGTATCGAGAACCGGGGCGCGCTTGTAGAGCTCGCCGACATAGGCCTTGATCTTGTCCTTGTCGCCCTTGAATTCTTCATTCGCCCAGGCCCAGGCCGCCAGATAGTTCCAGCGTGCACCGCCCGAGGTCTTCGGGTTCGGCGTCACGATCTGCACGTCGCCCTTCACCAGATCACCCCAATTGTGGATGCCCTTGGGGTTGCCCTTGCGCACCAGGAAAACGATGGTCGAGGTGTAGGGCGAAGAATTGTGCGGCAGGCGGCCGCGCCAGTCCTTGTTGATCTTGCCGGAATTTTCGACAATGGCGTCGATATCGCTTTGCAGCGCCAGCGTCACGACGTCCGCCTCCAGACCGTCGATGACCGAACGCGCCTGCTTGCCGGAGCCGCCATGCGACTGCTGGATGGTGATATCCTCACCGGTGTCGGCCTTCCACTTCTTGGCGAAGGCTTCGTTGAAATCCTTGTAGAGTTCACGGGTCGGATCGTAGGACACGTTGAGCAGCTTGGTCTGCGCGGCGGCCGAGCCAGCGCCGCCAAGTGCCAGTGAAAGGCTAAGAGCGACAACGCTCAAACCGGACAGAAGCTTGGACATCGGTATTCCCTCCTGATTGCGATGGCTTAACTCTACCGGTTGAGTAGAGTTGGTCAATGAGGCCGAATACGATCGAAAAAGTGTTTCCCGAGAGCGTTTTCCCGGGCAACAAATACAGCGCAGCATAAGCGAAAGGCGCAACAAGCGTCGTGTAAAACTTTTCTGAATGCAAAAGCATTTCACATTTTTGACGATTTTTTGCCGCGATGGCGAAAAATATTATGGGGTTTTAGACGATTTTTTCGTTTGGGGAACGCAGGAGGGCGACAGCTAAGAGCTCCGCCGCCTGTTTCGTTGTTTGAGCAGCCGCCTCTGCGAAACTCGTGTCACAAGTTGCAGTACCATGTGCCGGAAGGCAGGTATGCCCTCTCCGTCGGTCATCCTCGGGCTTGACCCGAGGATCCACAACCCAGTCTGACCATGGATCCTCGGGTCAAGCCCGAGGATGACGGTGGAGTTTGTGGATGGTGTGGTGCTAGGCCGTCAAAAGCTCGGGCACTTCGACACCCGCCACGGCATCGGCAATGGTGGTGTTGAAAAGGATGTTGCGGGTGGCATCGGCCACGCGGGCAAAGACGTGGCGGATCTCGCACTGCTTCTCACCGTCACAATCCTCGCAGCGACGATAGGCGGTCTGCGACAGGCAGGGCAAGGGGGCAAGCGGCCCGTCGATGAGGCGCAGCACCTCGCCGAAGGTGATATCCGCGGCCGGGCGCGCCAGAAGATAACCGCCCTGCTTGCCGCGCCGGCTTTCGACGAGGCGTTCCTTCTTCATTTCGAGAAGGATCTGTTCCAGAAACTTTTTCGGAATGGCCTGTTCGCGGGCAATGTCGGAAATCTGCACAGGACTGCAGCCGTCGGCCTTTGCCAGCGAAAGAAGCGCCCTCAGCGCGTATTTTGCCTTCTGCGAAATCATCGTAAAACCAGTAGACCACAAGCCGGGAAACCCGGCAATTCCGGCTAAAGAAGTTTTCATATTTATCGTTAAAGCGAAAACGACTTGCCTATTTGTTCAAATCTTTTCGCCATGAACCTTTAGCTGGCGTGCTCGAACACGCAAGCCAAGTTTTTCGATAAAATCGCCGGCGTTGAATTGCTGTGGCATAAATCAGAAGCAAAATCGGGTTTGCGACCGACTTTTATGACAGCCCGGTACGCCGGACTTACGCTTCTGCGTAGCGTCGTAGACCCATGCCGACGAATACCATGAGCATTAACAGTCCGAACGCGATGAGCAAAATAAAACGGAAAATATTTGTGATGAGAGAAATCTTCACCTGCGAAAGCTGATTTGTTGGAACTCCTTGGGGTTTCGTTGCGAGAACCCCAAGATAGCTGACCAAAGACACACCCAAAAGCACCGAAATATAATAATCCATCCAATCTGGCACCCTCACAAAACCGAAGTTAAAAGCAAAGGCGTGACTATCTGGAATAAATAGAGCGGCGATTGCCCATAATGATATTTTTAAATTTTGCATGATTTACATCCCCGTAGTTAATACACTTATATTATTGCAGCATTAAAAGTATAAATAAATATTAATTTGCCATATCCAGATATATATTACATATCTTTATTATAAAAATAGGATTTTCTCTTCACTAATACAAAACATAACGGCTGATCCGGTCGCTCAGCGCTACATCGCCTTGATCTCGCTGATCATTAGCCTGCAGGGTCTCAGCTCGGGTAATACGAGCTCAAAATTTTCTTGAGCCGCGAATATACGTCGTTATCACTTCCGATCGCACCACGGTGCATATCCAAGCTGCAAAGAAGGTGAACGGGTATCTTTTGCTCATACCCTGCGCGCGTGAGGCATTTTTGCTCTCAAGTGCAGCGCACAAAGACTGTCATTTCTGTTCGCATAGCCGGATTTCAACAATAATCGGCCATGGAAATCCCGGACGTGACAATGACGATCAATTCAGCAAATGCCTCTGCCGATGCCGCTTCCCTCGACGCCACGCTTGCCGGGCTCGATCTGGCGGGTCGGCTTTCGTTTATCGCCGGCCTCGGCGGGCGGGCGGTCTTCACCACCAGCCTCGGCATCGAGGATCAGGTCATTACGGCCGCCATCGGCACGCACCGCCTGCCGATTGATGTCGTGACGCTGGAAACCGGCCGGCTGTTCAAGGAAACCGTCGATCTCATCGATGAAACCGAAGAGCGTTTCGGCATCGAAATCCGCCGTTTCCGCCCGGAGCAGGACGATATCGACGCCTATGCCGCAAAATACGGTCTCAACGGTTTTTATGAAAGCGTTGAAGCCCGTCACGCCTGCTGTCATGTCAGAAAACTCATCCCGCTCGGCAAGGCGCTTGATGGTGCTGCCTTCTGGATCACCGGCCTTCGTCGCGGCCAGTCGGGCAATCGCGCCACCACGCCTTTCGCCGAATTCGACGCCGAGCGCAATCTCATCAAGATCAATCCCCTGGCTGACTGGGATATCGACCTCATCCGGGCGCATGTCGCCGAGGAGAACATTCCCGTCAATCCGTTGCACCAGCGCGGTTACCCCTCCATCGGCTGCGAGCCGTGTACGCGCGCCATCAAGCCCGGCGAGCCTGAGCGCGCCGGACGATGGTGGTGGGAAAACGACGAGAAGCGCGAATGCGGTCTTCACGTCGCCGGTGCGGAGCAGACATCCGCCGTTTCCGCCATCCCGCAACGATAATCATTCAGTACATTCCCGGAGTTCACAATGTCCAACGCAGTCCACGAGACGGACAGCAAGAATACTGTCGCAGCCAAGCCGCCGCTCGATCCGCATCTGAAGGCGCTTGAAAACGAAGCCATTCACATCTTCCGCGAAGTCGCCGCCGAATTCGACAACCCTGTCATGCTCTATTCCATCGGCAAGGATAGTTCCGTGCTGCTGCACCTGGCGCGCAAGGCGTTTTTCCCCGGCCGCATTCCCTTCCCGCTGCTGCACGTCAATACCGGCTGGAAGTTCAAGGAAATGATCGAATTCCGCGACAATATCGTCAAGGAATACGATCTCGACCTGATTTCCTACACCAACCCGCGCGGTGCGAGCGAAAACGTAACGCCCTTCACCCACGGTTCGGCGCTTTACACCGATATCATGAAGACGGAAGCACTGCGCCAGGCGCTCGATGCCGGCCAGTTCGATGCGGCCTTTGGCGGCGCGCGCCGTGACGAGGAGGCGAGCCGCGCCAAGGAGCGCATCTATTCCTTCCGCACGCCCGATCATAAATGGGACCCGCGCAACCAGCGGCCGGAACTGTGGAACATCTATAACGGCATGGTCCGCAAGGGCGAAAGCGTGCGCGCCTTCCCGCTCTCCAACTGGACCGAAGTGGATATCTGGCGTTACATCGAGGCGGAAAACATTCCGCTGGTGCCGCTCTACTACGCCGCCGAGCGTCCTTACATCGAGCGCGACGGCATGATGATCCTTGCTGAAGACGAGCGTCTGGAGCTGCTGCCCGGCGAAGAGATCAAGCACGGCTCGATCCGCTTCCGCACGCTCGGCTGCTTCCCGCTGACCGGCGCTATCCGTTCCGAGGCGGCGACGCTTCAGGAAGTCATCGCCGAACTCGAAATCGCCACCGTTTCCGAACGGCAGGGCCGCGCCATCGACCGCGACCAGTCCGGCTCCATGGAGAAAAAGAAGCGCGAGGGGTATTTCTGATGAGCACTGCCGCCGCCAACACCCCCTCCTCTTCCGCCACCATCCTGCCCTTCGCCGAACACTCGAAAGTGGCGCGCGACACGCGTCCGCTGCGCCTCATCACCTGCGGCAGTGTCGATGACGGCAAGTCGACGCTGATCGGCCGTCTTCTCTGGGACACCAAGGCCGTCAAGGAAGACCAGGCCGCCACCCTGCACCGTGACAGCGGCAAGCAGAACGATCTCGGCCTGCCCGATTTCGCGCTTCTGCTCGACGGTCTTCAGGCGGAGCGCGAACAGGGCATCACCATCGATGTCGCCTATCGTTATTTCGCCACCGACCGTCGCGCCTTCATCGTCGCCGACACGCCCGGCCACGAGCAATATACCCGTAACATGGCGACCGGCGCTTCCACCGCCGATCTTGCCGTGCTGCTCGTCGATGCGCGTACCGGCATTCTGGAACAGACGCGCCGCCACGCCACCATCGCCGCGCTGATGGGCATCCGGCAATTCGTGCTGGCCGTCAACAAGATCGACCTGACGCATTACGACAAGGCCGGTTTCGAGCTGATCGCCCATGAATTCCGCGATTTCGCCTCCAATCTCGGCATCAAGCAGATCACCGCCATTCCGATGTCGGCGCTGAAGGGTGAAAACGTCGTGCTTTCAGGCAAAGCCTCCATGCCCTGGTATGAAGGCCCGACGCTGGTGGAGACGCTGGAGCTTGCGACCGTTCGCTCGGCGCAGTCCGGCGGCTTCCGCCTGCCGGTGCAGCGTGTCTCGCGCCCAGGTGAAAGCTTCCGTGGTTATCAGGGCACGGTTGCCGGCGGTTCGGTGAAGCCGGGCGACAGCATCGTTGTCCTGCCTTCCGGCATGGTCGCGAATGTCAAGCAGATCGTCACCTTCGATCTGGTGCGCAATGCCGCCGTTGCGGGTGATGCCGTCACGCTCGTCCTCGACCGTCAGGTGGATGTGTCGCGCGGCGACATGATCGTCTCCATCGAGGCGCAACCGCAGACCGGCCTTGCCTTCGACGCCCAGATCGTGGCGTTGCAGCCGGGCGGTATCGAGGCAGGCAAGCGCTACTGGCTGAAAAGCGGCAGCCGCCGCCAGCGCGTCAGCGTGCAGCCTGTCAGCCAGCTGAACCTGAAGGAAGGCGAATGGCAGGCGCATGAAACCTCGCTGCCGATGAACGCCATCGGCAAGGTGCGGCTTTCCTTCGACGAGACGGCGATCTTCGATCCCTATGAACAGAACCGCTCGACCGGTTCCTTCATTCTGATCGATCCCGACACCAACAACACGGTTGCGGGCGGCATGATCGCCGGCAAGCGCAGCGTCGGTGCGACGGAAGAAAAGGGCGACCGGGTCATTCTCTCGCTGCCCGCCGATCTTGCGGAAAAGCTGCTGGCGAGCGAACTGCTGGCCAAACACCGCGACGAGATCGACATCCGCCGCACGGATGCGGCGACGGCCTCACAGCTGATCGGCGATCTGGACTGACAGGCGCGGATGCAGACAATAAAAAGGCGACCGCCAAGCGGCCGCCTTTTCGTTCGAGAGCCCTGAACCAGCTTAAAACACGAACATATAAAGCAGAATGATCACGAAGATCGGAACGCCCATCGCCCACAATGCGATACCCTTCAGCATGTTATCCTCCATCGTTGTTATGGTTGGATAACGGCTGAGGCGGCTTTCCGATCCATGACCCCTGATTTTTACGGGTTGTTTCTCGGCGCGAGAAGAAGCCGTTTGTTCATTTGACGTTCATGCGCGAAAGGCGAATTTGCCTGCGGTCGCTCCGCCAAGCGACCCAACAGAGGCTCGTTGTTTGAAAAAACAGCGGGCCTCTTTTTTGATCGCGATAAGTTGATCGTGACGATGCCCCTGAAATTCAGGGCCGATGGCGGTGACGGGTAAGTTCTGAGGTTGTGGACCGGGATCGACGCTTTTAAGACCATGCCTGTCGCGCGTCCCCTGAAACAAGGCCGCGACATTGAGGCCTGGCGCTTGGCGGAGCGACGGGCCTCTTTTCTTCAGGCGCCGAAACCACAACCGCAAGGATACCGGACCATGTGTCTTCGCACGCAATACCGGATTCCGGACACGGACCAACCCGTGGGTTTCGAACTGCCCGGTTTTGCTGGGAGACTGCTATTTCAGGGAATTTCGGGATGATAAAAGCCACTGTTTTCGTTGGCTTCCGACTGGTCGGAGTGAGAGGATTCGAACCTCCGACCCCCACGTCCCGAACGGCGATTGCTTCCTGAAAACCCACCTTTTCCGGGGCAGGTATGGGCATATGTTCCATTTCTGTTCCGGCATATTCAAGCGAAACGGTCCGCAATCGGTCCGCGTGCGACATATGTTCTAATTCATAACGAGGGTCAAGGATGTGAACCGTCGACCCACGGAGTTCCGTATTGACTCTTTCCTGAAATGAGAACATTTGTAGAACAAAAAGGAAGGAACAATGCCTGCGCCACTCCTGAGATCATCCGACATTCAGACGACCATCAGGAAGCCCTTGAGCTGGCCGATGCTGATCTGCTTTCAAAATGAATGGCAGGTCTGCTACAAAGCAAAAGGTAAGCTCGTGGGCTGCCCGCAATTGAGAATAGAAACATCCACATCACGCCTTTCGGCGGATCATTTCTTTCTGAAGATCGTCGATCTGATCGCTTAGCCGATCGACGGCGTCGCAGATCTTTTCGGTACCGCGCTCAAAGGATTTTCTCATGTTGACGGCTTCGGCCGTATGCGCCCTTACAGCCTCGGTGGCATTGTTGAGCGCAGTCGGATCGACGATGACGGCGGCGACTTCGGCAGACGACTGTTTTTGCGGCCTCGCTGCACTCTCTCCGGCCTTCAGGCCGAAATGTCGGACATAAAAAATGACGGCGAGAGTGGCCCCAAACATCAGGACAGCAGGGAACGGAAGTTTACTTAGAAGTTCTACTTGTTCCATGCCTTGCTTCCCCTTGGTCATGAGCAGCGCGATTGATATTGACCAGCTCGCTCACCGCAAAAAGCGGATAAATAGCGAGCCAGGTGCTGATGACACCCGAGGACGCGAAACCGTATGAGATGCCAGTCCACAACAGGCAGCCAACTGTCGCAGAAAACTGCCGGATCTGCGGCGTTACATTCTTGCGCGCGCCATTGATCACGAGGCCAATGATGCGCAGGCAGCCGATAAGCGACATCAACCAGCCCAGAAAGGTTTCGGAAGGAACCAGAGCGACGAATGCCGAAAAGGCCGGCTGATTGAATGTCTGGGATGGAAGAAGCAGGACATATCCGAACAGGATCATGTGCCCCGCCAGAAACCACTCCATCATTCGAGGGCCAAACCGATGACGAATGCGAACCCACATCGCCTCACCCCTGTAGCCGGAAACGGTTGCCATCTCAGCGCCCCTTCTCGAAACGATTTTTCGTGTCGTCGTAGAAGGCGGCGCAATCGTCTATCTGACGATCAGCCACGTCAGCGCTATATTCCCACCGCTTTTGCGTCCAGCGGACCTTCTCGCCAGATTTAGGAATAACGCGCCCGACGTGCCTGCGGCATTCTGCAGGCAGATCCGGGAGAGCAATACCTGCTTCAGCCTTTGCCTGTATTTCGGCTGCTTTCACCAATCGCTCTTCAGTGCTGGCGCAGCCATTCGACATCAGCATCGTTCCAGCGAAGGCCGTCGTCGCCGCCGTCTTCAGCAATGAGCTTTTCCAGTCGTTCATTTGCCTCTTCCTTCGCCTTTTCGGCCGCTACAGCGCGTTTGCGATGCTCTTCGAGGGATTGGGCGGCGGCATTGATCTGCCGCTCCAACTCGTGCGCCCTGGCTTCTGCTGCTGTTTTTTCCGAGAGAACCACATAGCCCTTCAGCGCCTCGGTTTTGACGGTCTCGACATGACCGACGGCCAGATTGCCGATCAGCGGAATATTCTTCAGAACGGGATAATCGTTCAGCAGCGGCACGCCGAGCCAGTAGATGGAGGTGATGACGATGCCGGCACAGACGCCGGCGCCGATTTTTAGCCAGTCCAGAATACCGAACATTATAAGCCACTCACGCAAAGTTCAGCCTCGCCGATGCGCTGGGCGTCACCCATTTCACGACGATTGACCAGCCCTCGCACGATCTGCCTGCCGGCGCGGTTGAATGCTGTCTGGGCTTCACAAGCGGCACGCCATTGCCCCCCTTCCACACGTGCTTTCGCCGTCGATCTGCACCATGCGCCAACGCCGAAGTTGTAAGCTCCGGAGATCATGGACGCCCGCACGCTGACGGGAGCGTTCGCCAGATTGGGGGAACATTTGAGGATAGGCTGTTGAAAGTCGCTGTAGACGCGGCGAAGCAGCATGTCCCTGCATTCCGCCGGCGTCTTCGTCATGCCGGCGCCGACACCCTTTGTTTCGCCGTAGCAAATGTCCCAGACTTTGGCAAAGGGATCCCAATGGGATTTGAGAACCAGCCCCTCCCATGGAATGATCGCCTTTTCTACGGCCAGAACAACGGACGGGTCCATCTTTCCGGATGGTGAATATCGGTCATAAGCTGCGTAGCTGCCAGCCGAGATACCAGCCAGCACCGTTGCGATCGCAGCCTTACCGCGCTTTGTCGGCGTGATCTTGTTGATCGGCATAGAGTCCTCCTTGGGAGATAATTCGGAAAATGGGAGCGAGAACGAGGACCGCGACCGGGACCCACCACGGCAGATAATCGGCGACGTAGGGAATGGCGTTCTCAGCTACTTGCAGGACCGTTGCGACGTAGACAGCCCAAAGAGACGAGGCGCGCCAAAGCACGCGCCGCCAATTGTGGATGAGCATGGGGGTGTCCTGATTGTGGTTGTAAGGTCCGACAGCGATACCGGCTATCAAAAAGGCCGACCGAAGCGAGATGGTGATCAAGGTGGTGCCTTGCTCATTAGTCGTTGACCGCGCGGAAATTGCTAAATACCTGTTTCACTAGGCGCTCAGGTGATGGGGTAAGGCGATGACGGCAGCATATGAGAATAGCGGCGAACGGAAGGTCTCATTTTGCAGACCAACGATAATCGCTGCGCTTCTATTCTTCTTTGCCCTCTCGGTTCGTCTTCTGGCTCCGTATGCGGAATGGAACCTAGACGCGAACCACATCATGCAGACCGTTATCTATTCATCCTTGCAGGGCATTCCAGCCAGTGGCTACAGCCTTCGATACTGGTTCCAAGACAATCTATATCAGTGGTGGCTCGACGCGGTCTATCCGGTTAGCGATTTCGCCAACCCGCTGACCGCGATCTCTATGCAAAAAGGCGTTTTCGTCGCCAGCATGTTCCCAAAGATGTTAGGTGCACTAAACATTGCACTCATGTTTTCTTTGTCGCTGGCAATAGGCGCAGATCGAAAAGTTAGCGCTCTCGTTGCCTTTATTTATGCCATTACGGCTCAGCATGTGGTGATGTCGACTATCGTGGAGCGCCAGATTATCTCGCAATCACTGCTGCTCATTTCATTTCTTTTGGTGGCGGCCGCTCCGACCCGGCTATCTGTCCGATACCTGACATACGGAATTGCGATCGCCGTCAATGTTTTCGGTGTGACTTGTTACTCGCCTCCGATCATTTTCCTGCCGTTTCTGCTCGCCTTCATAGTGACATATGAGTTTCAGCAGCAAGCCGACACGAGGTCCAGGATCAATGCCATTATCGCGCTGGCTGCCCTATATCTGGTCGCTGACCTTATCATCTTTCTGCTCACGGGAGCATCCGTTCTCAGCGTCCTGAAACAAGCCGTTGTGAACTTTCTGTTTTACGCGAACCCGGCGTCGAATGACGAATTTTCCAAGCTTGACCAATCCCTGATTACCGCGAATGCCCTGTGGTTTTTCGGCAACCTGTTTCAGTGGTTACCATACCTCCGGGACGACAATTTCTCTCAGATATCCTACTGGTCATTCGCACTTTCGGCCGTTGTCGTGTCGTATTGTTTGTATTGCGCGGCAGTTGCTATTATCGAATTTGTCGCAAAGGCAGCAAAAAAACCAAGCGTTATTTTTACGACCTGTCAAACGAGGATCGCCCTTTTTTCGGCGGCGTTCCTTACCGGAATAGCGTTCACGCTGGCAGTCCGTCACGGCAATCAGACAGAATTTTACATCATGCCATATACATTCATCTTGCCGGTCGTCGCGGAACGCCTTTCACGTTCACTCGATAAAGCCACGGTGGCATTAAGTATTTGCGCGGTTATAGTCGCAGCGACCTATTTGAATTACCCGTTCTTCGGAATGAGTATGGAGGCCCGCAACTCGTATATAGCCTCCAACGCAGATACTATCTTGCCGACAATGATCCTTAAGCCTGAGCTTTGAACGCCATTAATCACCGGAGCGCCACTGATAGGCGTCGATATCGGCAAGGCTCGCAATGTCACCCGAGGTGATCAAAGCGTCGATGGTGGCTTCGGCGTCGAACAAACTCTGAACGTGCGCTCCTACCGCGAGCGCCGTTTCTTTAACCTCGGCGGCAGACAAAGTCACAAATCCAGACAGGGATTTGAATTTGGTGGAAGCGGCCCCCGACGCGACGACATATGAATGAGCGTTGGCGATCATCGATTGACTGTCACGGCTGGTGTCGACGCGGCAGCCGTTAACAACGATGCCGCCGGTCTCGATTTCAAACCGTTTCATGGCGGCATAGGCAAGCAATTCGCTCTTCGTGATGGATTCAGCAACGGGCTGGCTGAAGGTTTTCCCATCATAGACCCATCCCGGCATCACCCCATCAGCGCAAGCTTTGAACTGTGCGGCAAGGTCCGGGTGGAAGGCATCGGAAATCTTCACGCCTTTATCGAGTGACACGACCTCTATCACACGCTCGTTGTCTACGCGGGCAAAAGCGGGCATCAAATATCCTCCATATAGCCATGAACTCTGGCAATCATGTTCTGATCTTCAGGGCTGTTATTTTGAAAATGACCTGTGACTTTAAAGCCAGCAGGAAGCCTTATCGGGGTCACATAGTGACGAACCGGGAGATTTTCCCCCATTGTAGTGATGCTATCGAGCACCAAGTATGAGTTTCGCCATGTTCCGTCCTGGGATGGCCTGCGAACGCATTTGGAAACGAACTCAATGTCGGTGATAAACATCACCTTTCCCACTGGAACGGTGACTGGGAAATTCCACTCGAAGATCGGGGGCCCATAGGGTCCAAGATTGTCGATCGACACATTCCCCCCGGAGGGGCTGTTGACGTTTGGGACCGAAGCACATGTTGATATGGAAAAAAAAGCGCCCATGATCTCATCCCGCGAAATATTCAATGATAACCAGGCCGGCGGCACCTGCGCCGCCGGAGTAATTCATGGCTCCACCACCGCCACCGCCGCCGGGTGATTGGCCGTTGGCGGGCTGACCGGATGAGATACCGCCACCAGGGCCGCCGCCAGCAGCCGCGGCGCCACCGTTCCCGCCGATTCCGGCGCTCGCATTGAATATCCAAGCCCCAGAAGAACCTTGCCCGCCGTTTGCCTGGCGTTGTCCGCCAGTCCCGCTCCCCCCCGGTCCGCTGACACCCTGCGTCCCGTTTGGTGCACCCGCACCACCAGTACCACCTGAAGCAGACACCGATGGACCGAATGAAGAACTTCCACCTGCAACACCATTTTGCGCAGTCGAATTGAGGCCGCCGGCGCCACCAGCGCCAACGACAACGGTAACGGGAGTTCCGGGGGTAACCGCCACATAACCTTCAGCGTAACCACCACCGCCACCGCCGCCGCCTGCACCGGTATTCTGATTGCCACCACCCCCGGCGCCACCGCCCCACACACGGACGAAGACCGAGCGCACGTTTGCGGGTGGCGTCCATGAGAACGAACCGGCCGTGCCATAGGATACGATGGTGCTGCCTTTATTCAGGCGCTCCGTCAGCATGGATGATGCAAATGTGACCTGAACATTGGTGCCGTCATAGACGAACACAACAACCGCCCCTGTTTTGAGGTCCCCTCCGAGCGGATCGCTACCGTTATCGATCTTGATCGGCTTTGCGCCAAGGCCGTTGACATTGAGGGTGCAGGCACCCGTATTCGTGGTGGCGATAATACCGCGCAAAGGCGTTCCAACCAAATCGGCCCACGATGTCGGCACCTCTGACAGGGTCATCGTGAGGGCATTCGCTGTCCCGCCGATGATGCCGAAATTCAGCTTTCCTGACTGGATGGATTTTGCCAGCTGGTTTCCGTTACCCGGAACCACCCCCGTTTTCGTAATTACATTCACGATCTCCCGTTGGGGATCTTCAATTGCTTTCGCGGGCACGGCCGAACCGCGCACGGCGCCCGGAACATCCTTGTCAACGTAAGACGCATCCGGATCGGTCGATCCGTATGGGGCGTGATATTTCATGGTAGATGGCTCCGATTAATTTGCCAGAACAGGGATCGCCCATGCGGGCGAATGTTGGCGCAAGAGGCAAAGCAACCGCTCTGCCTCACCATAGGAAAAGAGCGGGTCATACCCGCACTCACTTTCACCGGCCCGGAAATAGTCAACCGCCAGATCGGTCACCGTCACGAGCCAGTAAACTTCCTGCCGGACGTTTCCGACGGTGTGCTCGCCGCCGCATTCCGAGAAACCGCATTCGAAGATCGCCGGCTCTTCGATCGTAATCGTAAAACCGTAGGAAGCTGCGAGCCGTATGAAGTCCGAAGGCGTGACAATGGCAACGGCCATTAATTTCGCTTCGAGCGTCCGAAGCCTTGCCGCCACACTCTCTTCGTCGGCGGCACAGGCATCCGGAAGGCCATACTCAATTTCCCAGTCGGCGAGCATCTCATCGACGCCGAAGACCGTGCTTTCACTGACGAGCTTGAACGCGCGCGCGTACAGCCACTCCCAGGGCGAAATCAGCACTCGCGTGAAATCGGCAAGCAGGCTCGACAGGGACATTGCCTGCCCGTCTGGCGTGCCAAAGGCTGCACCAGGCGGCCAGAGCGAAACAGCGCCGCCGATAAGGTCATCATTCGATGGCGAGGCCAGACTGTCCCATGCAGACGGAACACCACCGGCAGGTGCGCCGGCGCTGGCCTCTGTCGTTCTGGTGTTCAACCCCGGATCACGAGCCAAAATCAAATTCCCCGTTTACTGGAAATTGTCCGCCGGTCAGCACGATATCGGCGACCGGCTCGACAAGGGTGTGGCGATCTTCTCCGGTCACGCCGGATATGACTTCCGAATACCAGCTGCGGGAGACGGTAAAACTGTCGCCGGTAAGCCCTGGTCGGCATCTGTCAATATACATGGCAGTGATGCCGCTCTTGATAGCCGCCCGAATTTCAGCCGTATCACCCGACAGTCCGGTGATGGTCACATCCACAGGGCGAGGCACTGGAGCCGTCGCGACGCTATCGTCGACACGGATAAGCCTCTGCTCATCAATGACCGCCTGCACCGCTTCTACGTCGGAGGGAAGCGGAATATTGTCATCTCGCCCGCTGAAGAGAAAATGTACGACGATGCCACCGGGAGAACCGGGAACACGAAAGGCCCACGCCTTCAGTACACCGGAAACGCCCATCACGATCCGCTCATAGTCCGTCAGCGTACCGCCGCCTGGAGGGTTACGCTTTCGTTGCAGCCCGCGCTCCTTGAGACTGTCCGCATCTTCGGCATCCGCCCCTCCCCCGAGCCCGTCATCGTCGACCACCCAGCTGGTACCGAGGGTGGGATATAGACCGGGATCAGCAAGCGACAGAAGGCCGGCGCTCGCACGATTGCCCACCGAACCATTGACCTCAGCGACAACGGGCACCACCAGCGCCCCGTCAGCGCCGGAGGTGACGGGCAATGTGGAAACATATGTCACATTGCCGGAGATGAAGCGGATGCCTGACGGATACGTCGTCGAAGCTGCCCCCGTACCGGTAATCTCTCCGCGCGCAGTCGTTGCGGACCGCTGATAGATGCCCACCTCGGCGGCATGGAGCTTGATCCACGCGAGGCTTGTCGAGGTTGATAAAAGGATCTGTTTCGACAACCAGCCCATACGCAGTTCAAATTCGTAGGAGATCGACGCCAGAACCTTGCTAACGATCGTCACGAAATTGTTCTTCAGCGCGGTATCCGTGCCAGGCATATATCGCCTGAAGGCGCCACGCACCGCAGCAGAGGCATCATCCAGCGAGCGGATATTCCACGCCATCTATCTGTCTCCATAACAGTCCGAATTTCTGGTTGAACACGCTTTCGCCGTCCCGGCCGTAGAGCGCGATATCGAGGTCGAGGCGGTTTTCCGCCCGGTTGGCGATGGCGGCCACATCGATGCGTGCAACTGCGCCCTGCGTCACGAGAGGCTGCAAGGCTTCACGGGCATAGTCCTGCGCATCCACCTCGATGCCGTCATAAATCGAACGCCGCCTCAGCAGCCAAAGGCGAGAACCGAGAACATCTTCGCCGTCGAGACGATCGAAGCTGTCGCCGAGCCATCCCCTGTTCTGCTCATCATCCCGCAACTCGCTTTCCTCGACGCGGCGATCCGTCATCAAAAGGATAAGTACCTGCGTCGCCAGACCCTGCTCCGCGCGCAAATCACCCGGCGCAGACGCATGATCGAGATTGTTCAGCAAAAGATCGCCAATAAGGCCGTCCCAGCGGAGATCGGGCGAACGATAAATTTCGTCCGCCTCTTCAAGAGGTATGATGCGAAGCATGTGAATTTTCCTATACCGGGAAACCTGTTTGACCACCGCCCGGAACCACGCCGGTGTGGCGGTGCGTATCGCCGATATCTTTGCCATTGTGCCTGACGGCTCCGCCCTGAATATCGACGCCGGCGGCGGAAACCGTGAACGTCACGCCGCCCTTGCGGATCTGGAATGCCGTTCCGGTGACATCCACCGCGATACCGTCGCCCATGACGACCTTGATGATATTGCCGGAGGCATCGTAGAGAGCCGAGCCGCCACCCGGTATGTCAGCCGGACGGTGGCCCGGATGCTCTAACCCAAGAACAACCGCGAAATCCGGATTGCCCGGCGACGGCAGCAGAAGACCTTTCGACCCCGCTGGTGGCGAAGAGGCAAAACCATGCGGCTCGGGGCGATGGATACGGGTGTATCCGTCATTGTACATGCCCCGCCCGGAGACAAATTGCTGACCGCCCTTTTCTTCAAGGCGGCCATCGAAGTCGAAACGTATGAAGCCGCTCATTCGTCCTCGAAGTCCCCTTCATCGACCGCCGCGGCGGAGTAACCGGATGCCGTCTTGCCTCGCGGATTTTCCCCGCCGAGTGCGCGAGGATCGGCGAGCGAAAGCGTCGCTTTTGTCATGTCGCCCTGTTCGAAATTGATCGACTTGATGACCATCCAGCCATCCAAGCCGAGCCAGTCATCCTCAACATAGACCAGCCAGTTTGGTTGCCACAGGGTTCGCGCATCGTCACGCCACCCGCTGGCGATGATGTTGGCCGTAGTGCCATTACCCGCCGCCCGCCTCGCGTGCCATGCCGCACGTTTTTTCATGCGGCCGGTGGATGCTTCACCTTCGTGCCGCAAGATCAGCGTCCGCTTTCGACTGATGCCGTTATCTTTCGCCGACGACTGCCCGCGAAACTGCTGCTTATCGCTGCCTTCCGTGGCCTGACCACGAACCTTGATATCGCTGTACCGGCCTTTTTCGGTAAAGCTGGCGCTGGAGCCTGGGAGAATATTGACACCCCGCTTCAGTCTGCCCGCATGCTTTCCGGCAGGCTTCGTCGCCAACCTGACGCGACCTTCCGGCGTGTCGTGGATCAGAACGCCGCGACCCCGCGAACGACGCTCAATGCTGGAAAACGCGCTCTCCCCGACCATGAGTTTGTGGCGCGCTTCTTTCGGCAATTCGCTGCCATCCGTCTCAATGCCGATTCCGTGACTATCCAGATCCCTGGCAATATCGTCGAGGCTCTTATCGAGAATTTCCCCACTCCCATGTTCAGCCGAGCATTCGACAAAATCCACGGTCCGAGAGACGATGCCGCAGGAGAGTGACCGACTTTCTTCATCGTGACCGCTATCGACGTCCCGCACATAACCGGTGAGCAACAGATCGCCGCTCGCCGTGATTTTCGTCGGCTTCCCCGGCATGACAGGCAGACCGGATCCCGTGATAACGAAATCGGCATTCGCGCTGCGCACAGCCTCTTCTGCCGACACCCTGATATTGATGCGGATGATCGGCGGCAGACCGTCGCAGACGACCGTCTCGAATGGTCCTGTCGAAATTTCCTGCATCATTTTTCCAGAGCATTGAAGGCCGATGGCATGAGCATCGGTGTGGAAACGCCGGCGATTTCGACAAGGCTTTCAGCCCTGCCAGCATCACCGTAAAGCTGGTAAGCGAGAAACGTCGAAGGCAGAGATATGCCTGTTTCGACCCGGACTACCGGAACCGCGTCTGCCGCCTGATCCGACACCAGTCGGACCGCGACATTCGTCAGGGCAGAGAGCCACACATACAGATCGACGCCGTCTGCACCCATAACCGAAACAGCCGTCAGGGCAGCGTCGCCAGCGGAAGCAATCCGGTCACGGCCCGCGCGCGCCTGCGGTCGGGAAATCCAGTCCGCGCGCCCACCTGCAATCGCAAGTCCGACGGCAAGCAAGACAGAGGCTGCGTTTGCGGTCTCCGCATCCTCGAATTGCCCGGATCGGAGGGTATCGAAGCCGGATGCCGACGAAACACTCTCGGCGACGACCCGCATTATCGACAGGCTTTCCATCGCGAAATCATCGGCGGAAAGCGCCGGCGCTACATCGAGGCGCGCGGCGATGTTCTCCGCGTCGAGCGCATCAACAACGAGGGTCGTCGCGAAACTGCCAAGCCAGTCACATAATGCCTGTTTGTCAGCAGCCATCAGAAGAACCTTCCGAATGCAGACGCGGCGACCGACAAGGTGCCGAGAAAGGTGGTATCGACATCGGCGAGGCTAAGTGAGGCCAGAACCTCGCCGCTAGCAGGCACCGCCGTGAATTCGAACGCAACATACCCACGGCGATCCCGCTCACGGGACCGGTGAAAATCCTCGACATAGGCAAGCTGTCCCGCATCCATGGGGAGAACCAGCCGTCCGGGACCCGCCGCCAGACAGGCGGACGACAGCAACGCTGCCGAAACATCGCTGGTATCACCAAGCAGATATGCCGTCACGCTGAAGGAAGGCGTCTTGAGACCCATCTCTTCCATGCGCGTGCGCCTGCCGCCAGCATATTCATGCCGCGCCAGACGCTTGCCGCCGGAGAGATCTTCATACTCCACCCAGAAACTGACACCGCGAAAACTGGCGCGCCTGAGTGTTGATGCCCAGTCCCTCATTCTTCGTGTCTCCAATTATCGGGTTTTACTGTGCGCCAGTCGGCTTCGAGATATCCGGCGGGAAGGTCCGGCCGGTATCAGCGTTTGCGAGAGCCCGGCCGCCTTGTGCCCCGATCGCTGACGCATTGATCCGGATGTTCTGCAACCTGTTCGCCGCATCGAGTAGCTTTTGTGCCGCGGCACTGAGGCCCGACAGAAAGCTGTCCCCGGCAGTCTGAAGTTTCTGCGATCCGCTTTCGATAGCGGCGGCAGCCGTCTGGCCACCATCGGCAATCGACTTTCCGGCCTGGGATCCGGCAATCTCGGTCGATTGCTCCAGACGCTCGCGAATGCCGCGGAACACATCCATGTTCGCGACTTCAGTCGAAATCTTCTGTCCAGCCACCCTGCCCTGTCCGTATTCGCGATACTGCCGTTGGAGTTCGCTCATAGCGGACGGACCCGAAGGAACCTCCCTAGGGCGCGGCGCAGGAACGGGGGCGGAACCAGCAGGCAATGTCCGGTTGGTATATCCATGCCCACCGCCCGGAAAATCCCCGATAACAACCGGCCGTCCCTGACGACCAGTCGAGGCGCGGGGGCGGCGCGGATCGTCTCTGCCTGCGCCATACCGGGAAGCCCAATACTCGCCGAGAAACTTTTCGTCGCGGTACCCGCCCTCATAAGCGAGATCCATTTCCTCAGTCGTGGATATGATCCCAAGGTTTCGACGAAACCAACCCCATCCACGCTTCTCCGCACCGCGCTGGCGGGCGTTGTATCGATCAAGCTGTTTTACGGCGCCATCCATCAGCGGCGTGACAGCAGGAGCCACACTTTCGCCCATGGATGTTTTGAGCTTTTCCCAGCTGTTCGACATCCTGTCGATCGATGCTTGCGTGTCTCCAAAGATGCGGTTCACATCGCGGAAAACCGTGCCATTGACTTCAGCGGAATTCATCGTGTCGATGAACCGCTTCAGGCTGTCGCTACTGGTCATCAGGGACTGCATGCCCAAACGAAATTCCTGGTCGCTGAACAGCAGCGGGAGTTTGGAAAGGTCGCCTTTGATCGCCTCATTGGAGAGCCGGATGAACGCAGTCACGGCGTCTTCTCCTGTCTTCTTCGCGGCCTCCATCTCCTTTCGAAGATCAATACCGAACTTGGCAAATTTCTTGCCTGTTTCCTCGGAATACATCTTGCCGAAGATATTCTGCGCCTGGGTGGCGGCGCTGCTGGCATCACCCGTGTCTTCACGGATCGTCTGAAGGATAGCGACAAGCTTCTTCAGGCCATCCTCACCCTTGTAACCAAGCGTCGCGAAACTGTTTGCGAGGCCGGGGATGTATTGCGCCATATCCTTCAATTCGAACTGGCCGGCCTTGCCGCCCATGACCATGATGTCGAAGGCGCGCTGCATGTTCTTCGTTTCGATCTTCAGGGCGTCGGCAGCCTTAAGACCGGTGTTGGCAATGTCCTGCGTTGCCGCACCCGTGGCCTGCGCCGTGGCGAGTACGGAAGGCAGAAACGCCATCGCCTCATCCAGCGACTTGCCGGAGGCAACAAGCGTATCAATCGCCTCGATTGCGGGCTGCACGCTGTCGTAGTTCAGATCCTTCGCGATCTGCTGCGCCTGCGCGAAGGCCTCTTTTGTCTGCGCCGCCGAAGCATCGGCCGTGATGCCGATGCGTGTCATCTGGCGTTCAAGCGCCGCAAAATCCTTGACCGTCCCCGCAATCACGCGGCCTACCTCATAGGCACCATAGCCGGCGATACCGGTTCGCAGCATCGCACCGGCCTTGTTAAAGCCTTCGGCGGCGCGCTGCATTCCAGCCGAATGCCGATTGATCGACGCGACCTTGCGGTCGAAGTCGGAAGCGGTCTTATTGAACCGCGACATCTGTCGCTCTATCTGGCCCATGCGGGTGGCAACGGAGCGGAAAGCCGGACTGGTGCTATCCTTGCCATCAATCTCAAGCTCCGCCCGGATTTTCCGATTGGCCATGGATGCATCCTATCGAGGTAAGAGGCGTTCGATCTCGTGAACGACACGCGGAAAGAAGTAGTCTTCGATCACACCAGCAAGGACATCGAGATAGATATCCGGATTGTTGGTGATGGCATGGGCCGGGTTCGCTGCAAACAATTCGCGGATCTGCTCGCGCTTGCCGGTCGCAGACGACATTTGCGTGCCTGGCACCCGGCGAAATGCACCAACATGGCCACTTTTCATGGCGGCGATGAAGGCGTGCCGATATGAGCCGCGAAGCTTCGCATAGACGCCGGATGCATTCTGCACTGCGCCAAGACGCTGCAAGGGTATCCAGCCGGACTCGGCTACCACTTTGGAAGTGTTGCCGCCGGCGTTGAAATGCGCCGTCGTCAGCGACGCAACCAGCTCGCGCGGCATTTGCGTGTGCGGCCCGAGGCGCGCAACGATGCGGGATCGCGCCGTCTGGGCGACGCGCGTCATCGCCCGGCGCATTGCCTTGGTGCGGATTTCGCCGGGGAGACGCCTGAATGCGCGCTCCAGCTCCTCGAAATCCTTGCTGTTCATTTCCAGTCTCATGACCGGCTCCGTTTTCGTTCGGCGAAGATGACAGCACGATTACACCAGTGCGCGATTTCAGCGTATGTCATGCCCTGCACCATCGTGGCGTCCCAGCCGAGCTGGAACACCATCAGGTCGACGGCTTCGGCAACTCCGGCTGCCGCATAAAAAAATCGCACACCGCCTCGGCGACCTCGATTGCATCATGTGCTTCCAGCACCGAAAGGGCGTCATAGGATGGGGACCGGCAGATATTGAGGAGATGACGGTCAATCGCCTCGTAATGCGTCACCACCATCGGCTGACCGGCAACCACATGGGTCTCACGCGGCTCGCCGATACCATCCATGAAAATCTCTTTGTACGTCGGCGCCCGAAGCCGCACTTCCGAGAATGGCTCGACGCCCGGAATTTCATACTTCCGGGAGAGCGATATAATCCTTTCTGGCATGATTACCCCTTATCCGCGCCGGTAGGTTTCGGCGACGATCTGGAGGCCGGACAATTCACCGTTGAGCCGGTTTGAACTCGGTTCGCCGCTGAAAAACGCATTGAAGAAATAATGCGTCACGCCGGTGAACTCCTCATGCACCGTGAAATTCTGGCGAGGCGCCGTCATCAGTGCATTGAAGTCAACATCGCTGGCGTCTTTGAAAGTCACCTCAGCGCGCGGCGCGGTCGGCGTGCCGACGCGATCCGTCGAGCCGTCCTGGTTGGTGATAGATTCGTTCGACTGGCCCGCCGACATCACGGTGAAATTGCCGCGCAACGACAGAAGGGAGCCGCTCGCGAGACGGGCAGTCATCCGCCCGCCGAAATCATTGCCTGCCATTTGTGTTCTCCGCAGATAGGATCAAAGAGAGGAAGAGGCGGAGACCGCCTCAAAGCTGAGCGTAGACGCGGGCAAGACCGGCGAAGATGTCGAGCGGGTTGACGCGATCCATCGGCAGGACGATGTCCACCCGGTTCGGATTGTCGAGATTGCGGGTGACCGTGATTTGAGCCGCGATATCGTTGCCGAACTCCAGAACGCCGCGCCGGGAAAGGTCGATGCAGGCATGCACCAGCGTCGCCTTGATATCGGCTACCGTGACGACCGTCGGAAGGTTCGCCGGATTGTCGTCGGCGATGGCCTTGTTGGAATGCTCGTAGGCCAGCTGCGCGCGAATGAATTTCAGGGCATAGGTGAGCTGATAGACCGCCTGAATATCGCGCAGCGCCGTGTCAGGCACACCGTTCGTCGTCTGCTGCTGGGTGATGATCTTGTCGATCAGCACATTGCCGCTGCGATCCACCTTCCATGCCGAAACCCCGTTCTGCAGCCATGCATTGCGGGTGGGATAATCCGGCCAGTAGTTGCGATCACGCGGGGCGATCACACCGCTGACGACAAGGCCGGACTGGTTTGCAGAAACGCGACCGTCGGATCCGGATCCGAGCATGGGCAACGCCCGTGACAAGACGGCGCTAACCTCCTCGTAATCCGGGGTGCCATTGCCGCCGCCCGAAAGGATCGGGATCAGTGACAGATGCCAGGTGTCCCGCGCCAGACCCTTGGCGTTCACCTGGCTGTCGGTGCCCGTGAAGGGATAGAACGCGTGGCCATAAAGCTGCTGATCATATCCCCAGCGCGATGTCACGAACGCATCGAGTAGCGCCACGGCGGCATCGTCGCTGAATGCGGAAACGATCGCCTCGAAAGGATCGTCGCCCATCGCGGCGAGGATGGTGGAGAGGTCGGGATTGCCGGCGCCTGCCGTGGTCGTCGCCGCCGTCAGGTTGGCACTGGTAAAGACGTTCCCGCCTTCCAGAACCGGAATGAAGATGTCGAGCCGGCCCGCATATGCACCCTTGTGCCGTGCCGTGAGGGTGACGACGTTGGTAGCCACGGTCGCCGTGAAAGGCAGGCTCTTCTTCGTGAGCGCGTTGAAATAGGCGTTGATCGCCGCAGCAAGCGCCGAAGCCGTATCGTTCGCCGATGTCCCGGCCGCGATATCGATCGATACGCTTTCGCCAGCGATCTGAACCACGGCCTGTCCACCCGCCGCAGGGATGGCGCCAACGGTCAACGTCCGGATTTCCGCCGTGCCGGTATCGGCGACGCGGCCAAGATAGATGACTTGGGCGGGCGCATTCTTGCGAGCACGGATGAACATGCTTTCCAGCATCGAACCGCGACCGGCAAGACGACGGGCTTCATTGACGGTGCTGCAGATAGCAATCTGGCCTTCTACAAGAGCGCCGCCGGCGAGGCCGAAACCGAGCAGGATTTCGTTCAGTTCGGACGAAAACTGCCCGCCGGACTCGATATCGAAGGCGAGCAGCGGTGCGACGATATTGTCGGGGATGTTGTTCACCATCGGGTCAATCCTTCCTGGACGGTTTCACGGGTTCGGCCGGCGTTTCCACGGGCGGTTCTTTTTCGACCAGGTCACCGGTCTCGATCATGCGGCGATGCTGGCGCGAGAGCGGATCGATGGGGCGACCACCTTCCGGCCAGCCGCCGGGGATGGCGCACCCTTCGGCCGCCACATAAATCTTGGACATTGAAAGTCTCCGGTCAGGGGGTGGGATTTAGATCGTTGCGACCAACCTGAAGGGAAACGCCGCCGGGACCCGATACGGATCCCGCAACCTCTTCAAGCTTTTCGACGGACTCGGCGTTGAAATAGCCCGCCAGCTCGGCGAGCTTTCCCTTTGCATAGGAGTCGGCGGGAAGGCTCTGGAATACAGAGCGGATCGGCTCAGGCAATCCGCCGTCCTCGATATTAAAAACATCCGCCGCCAGCTCTACCGTGTAACGCAGCGTGGTGCGCTGGTAACGCCACCCGAGGTCAGGAATGGCAAAGGGTATCGCCTCGACGGAGACAATGCGCTTGACGAGCTTGCGCCACGGCGCACCGGACGAAGATCGCTCCAGCAAAAAACGCACCTTGGAACACAAAGCCGCCAAGACGAGCCGGGCATTCGGGTCCGTCCCGGCAAGAGCATCGGCATAAGCCCCAGTCTCATCGCCGGCCACGACAGCAAGTTCGGCGACGATATCAAGAACCGCTTCATGTTCAAGGTCGTTAAGGGCGGCAGGCTCGCCCCGAGGCTTCAGCGCAGCGGTTGAACTGTGCAGGGCAAGGACCGGCGTATAAGGCCGCTCCGTCGAGATGTCCTGCACAGCAATTTCGCGGCTGTCATATACGAGACGACCGGCTACTGTCGGGAATATCCCCGATGTCAATGACGCCGTGGGGCGCAGAACCTCGACGGTGATCAGCCTTAACGCTTCCGGAGCCAGCATGATGTATCCAGTTCATCAAGTCGGGAGAGACGCGGCGACGGCGAGCAACGCCATGACGTTGCCGGACCCGTCCGGGTCGAATTGCGTTATCGTGAAAAGCTTCTGATCGCTTTCCCGGCGAAGATAAAAATCCGTCTTGAACGGCTTGCCGTCGATGAGCCGGATAGACGCCTGGCGCTGTGGAGCACGATGCAGGATCTTCCGCCCGTCTGCCGATGGCTGCGCTCTCTGTTCTCCCTTGAATTCCGTATTTTCGAAGAAACACGCAACCGTTGGATAGGGGGGATTGGAGCCGTCCAGCTTTATGCCTGCGTTCGGATCATGGTTGCTGATCGGAAAGACGGTGACATCGACGCCATGGACGCGCTCAACGGTGGAGCGGCTGGTTTTCGCCAGCCGCTCAAAAAGCGATACCATGTCGTCAGACCGTCGTCGCGCCGAGCTTGAGCTTAGCGGTGGGCGACGGATTTGCAGAGGCAGCAACAGCAATACCAACCAGCGTGTTGCCGCTTGCGGTTTTATTGACGACCTTGTTTGTCGCATCCCAGTAGAGCTTATCGCCAACAGCGATCGCGAGGGCCGAAGTCTTCGGTACTTCGAACACGCCCTCGGTGTCGATGACAGAGGGTTCACCTTCGGCGGCCGTCAAGTTGGAAACCCCGATCAGGGATCCGATAACGACAATCTGCCCCGACACAACGCCGCCGGTCGGCGCTGTAATGTCGATAGCCTTACCCGGCTGAACGTAGTTTTTCATAGTGATAAAATCCTTGCTTCACCAAGCGCACTCAGGCGCAAACAACGGAGAGGAAGAATCCCGGCTTATTCGCCGGGGTTCTTGTACCCGCCACGGAAGTCGATGGCACCCACGCCGAAATCGTGCTCGACGGTCATGGCCAAACCCTGCGTGCCGAAAGGTTCGTCGAAGCGAATGCGCGGCGCGCCGTAACCATCAAGCAGGCCCCACTGGTAGACCGCCGCTTCATCCGGGCTGGCAAAGAGATACCAGGCGTTTCCGGTCAACTGGGCCGATACAACCGGCTCCAGCGTACCGACGTGCGGGTTCACCTTAACGGAGTCGTTGGCGGTGATCGGCGCCAGATATTGCAGCGCTTCCGTTTCCTTATCGGGAGAAACAAGAAGGATGGAGGGCTGCAGGTTCAGAATGGCGTCGTCGAGGCCCTTCTGTTTGCGCATTGCCGCTTTGCCGGCGCCGATGCTTGCGACGCTGATCGCAGAACCAGATCCGGCAAGGTTCGCATGGTCGGCATGGAATACCGCTTTGCCGTCCGCGAGCTTCGTATTTGCGGACAACATCATCGTATAGAAAGTCAGCTCCTCGAAACGGGCGACCGTTCGGCCGTAACCACCCAGGACTTCACCGAGGGCATTCAGCCGATCATTGACCATCATCTGACGGGTCACCCTGATACCCTTCGCGTAGGGCGCGACGGCGATCTGTTCTTTGCCCTCGCCAAAGGTGCCGAACTTGATCTCGCCCGCTTCCGTGAGCTTCTCCAGCATCGGAAACTCACCGACCGAAACCGCGTAATGCGGTCGGAAGTCGACGAAGTCGCGGCGCCGCGAAATACGGCGATAGGTCGGCTGCGCCAGAGCGTAACGACGTTCGAGGACGGTGTTGATGGCACTGGAGAAGATCGCCGGAAAGTCGCTCGTGCTATGGAACGCGCGGACGAGAATATCTTCCCGCTCGCGCACGGTACGGGCCGCACCACGGTGGCCGATGGCTGCCGCGGCGAATTCAACAACGTCATGATTGTCCATGAAGCTGCGTGCGCGCGTCGCCTCATCACCGGTGGGCTGATCCATTCCGCCCAGGCGAAATGCCATCGCGGTCACCATGCCGGAACGGCGGGCCTCGGCTTCATCGCGGACAACGTGGATCGAACTGGACGGCGAACGCGATGCCTGCTGCGCCATGAAATCGAAAGCCTGGGACCGGAAGGCTTCGACGGAAACGCCGTTGCGCAGCGCGGTCTGAATTGCGTCGATCTGCATGCCTGCGCGGGTGCCGAGATCCAGAATATCTGCCGCCCGAGCACCTTCCGTGTTGCTGGGGGGATTATTGCGATCCCCCTGCTGGGCGTCCTCGTCGACCTCGGCCTGACGAATATCACCTTTCAGCTTCTCGATTTCTTCGAGAAGCTTCTTGTGATCGGCCTCAATGGTGCGTGCAGCGTCGGGAGCCGTATCGTCTTTCAGCTCAAGCAGCTTTTCCGCCGCCCGTTTTTGCAGGTCCTCCAGATTGGCGCGCATGGCAACCAGCGGGATAGCCATGTAGGAGGTGAGGTCACGGATGCCGTCAACCACAAGCCCGGCGACATGCAACGGCGTGTGCGGCACGGCCACGAAGGCATCGGTCGAAAGACCGACTCCGACAAGAACCATTGCGATAGCGAGCGTGCAGGCTACCGCCAGAACGTTTTTCTTCATCATCGATATTTTCCTTGAAGAATGCCTTGCCCAAAGGCGAGGAAGGGCGAGACCGCAATTACGGCCATGGCATGCGGTAGCCTGCGCTAGCCTGCCAATTGCTGTTGTCGCATTTGCATTTGCATGCGGATGCGTCGAATGCTGTTTGCCGTCGAAAGATCCGGCTCAACGCGGCACGCATAGAGTGGCGCGTCATCTTTTCCGCTGCGGACATGCGCTCCGGGATCCGCCGGAATCGGGACGGCTGAAATTTCCCACGGCTCCCAGTCAATGACCCGATGCACGGGAATGCGCCCTTCGCGTTCGGTTTTTTCCACCGCATGAATGCGATAGCCGACCGAGATATTGGAAACGCTGCCTTCCTTGATCTTCGCGACCCGATCGACAGCATCGGCCGCAGTAGAAAGGCGAACCTTTGCGACACCAACGCCGCCCTCTATTCTGGCCGAACCTTTTACGACCGATCCGATAACGTCAGCGAGACTCCATGTTCCGTGCGTATCAAGGAAAGGAGCGCCGGCATTAAGCCGATCAAGCCGGATCGCGTTCGGTGAAACGACAAGCTCTTCGTCAAATTCACCATCGATCCAGCTGACCCGCCGGACTGGAGCGCCCGTTGTCCAGACGACATCAATTGTATTGTCAGCCTCGTTGAATGAGGCCGCCCGAACCTCCGCATCACGGAGAAGCTGGGGCAACCGGATAATGTTACTCATTTTGCGCTCCTTCCGCCGCAGGTGGCGCGGCGCTTGATTTTGCCCCAGCAGCGGGCCTCCGTGGATCGATGTCGAGCAGCACGTTATTTGCGTCTGCGAATTTGAAGAACGCGTCGAAGTCACTCACAACTTTGCGCCAATCGTGACCCCATGCAGAGATGAACGATTGAGGCGACATTCGTCCGGCGCGAACAGCAAGAATATCGGCTTCGAGATCCTTTTTCGGATCGATAGGTTCGATGGCTGGCATGACGTGATCAACACGATACCCGTCGCGTCGGGCCGGAAGCTTTCCCGACATAACCGCAAGCTCTTCAAACCGGCGATCAACCTTCCGACAAACAGAGGGCACAAAGATATGCCACTGGATCTGCTCGACGAGACGCCGAAATTCGATCTTTCCCGCACGAAGCGAGGAGTAATTGGCTTGCGTGAGATCACCCGTCAGCTGATCGTAGGTGATGCCAGCACCCGCCGCCATCGCCCATAACCCGGCCTTGTACGCCTCACCAAACACCGACTGGGATGACGGATTGGCAAAAACGATATCAGCATCACCAATATCCTGAATCTGTCCCGGTTCGATGCGTGTAACCTTCGATCCATCAACATCCTTTTTCGGCGCCAGCGGGTTTGCAGATCCGGGCTGACGCTTCAGAAATCCGGCGAAACTGGCCTGCGTCCTCTGCTGAACAATGGCCGCCTCCATCAGATCCTGTATTTCCTTTGCGCTCAAAAGAATTGGCGCGAACCATGAAATACCCCGCAGCTGCCCCAGCCTCAGTGGACGGTAAAGGTGACAAATATCATCCCAAGGGACTAGGCTGGACTCGTTGCCGAACGAAAACCCGCTATCGCCGGGATGTGAAGGATGAATGTAAAGGCCTTCTCGGGCGTTCCAGTCTCCAAGTTTGACCCCGAGGCGGACATTGTTTTCGCCGACCATGACGCTGTCGCGAGACGTATCTATCAGATCGCCCTCGAGCCCAAGAAGCCGCAGGGGGACCGTTTTTCCGGCATCTTCCAACTTGATTGGAAGCAACCGCAAGACGCTGTCACCGCCTTCCGCCATGGATCGCAGGACCAACGCCTGTTGACCGCCATAATCCAGAACCCGTTCCACGTCAGAGCATTGTTCCCACTCCTCACGAAGAAGCCGATAGCGATTGTCGATCCGATCAGATCCGGTGTTCGGGATAGACAGAATACCAGTGCCAATGACGTGAGACGTCAGAACATCTAGAATACGCTGCCCCGCCCAACCGTTCCGAACGAAGTCACGCGACCTGTCGCGCAATGTGGACATTGCTGCCGCAACCTCTGTTGTCGCGGAAGTCCCCCGTGATCGCCACCCTTTGTTTCGGCGGCCAAACTGGGCAGCAGAATATTCCCGCTTCTCAAATGAAGTGAGCATCTGCCGCGCTGCGGCGCGGCTTACGCCGGACACAGGATTGAAGAATGATATGACCTTGTCGAGGACGTTCATCAGTATCCACCTCGGTACTCGGCGAACATCGCGCCATCGGGTTCGCCGGTCCCCTCAAGTTCATCCTTGATCAATTGCCGTACCTTCAGCATTTCGTTGACGCTCGGATATTCCACTTCATGTGTCTGGAACCGAACCTTTTTGGCGCCGGTGGCAATCGCATTGTTGATTGCGTCGAGGTCCGCCTGCGTGAAAGCCATGAGCGTCAATCCCAGAATGATACGGGCTGGTGCCAGTCACCCCCCTCTTTTTCGTCCACGTCGTACCCCTCGGTTGCTTCCGAAGCATCCGAGGTCGTTTCGACAATTGTCTGCTGAACGGCGAGCGGGGCGGGAGCGAACATGTCTGCCCGGAATACCTCTTCGGGAACGCCACGCATTGCGACAAGCCGTTGCCATTCTTCCGGCGTCATTCGCGAAATACCGAGATAGTCCCCGAGGGCGTCGCCGTAGATCTCGCAGTCAAGAAGATGGTTTTCGTATCCAATACGAGGAATCCACTTCTGCTGGCTTTGCCCCTTGCCTTTACCTTTGCTTTTGCCCTTGCGGCTCTCAACGCCGAGATATTCGGACGTGATCTGCTTGAAGTATTCCTCGTCCATCCAGTCACCGAAATGACAATAGCCGGGCGGGTCAACGTCATGCCCGGCGGCCCTGCCCTCCTTGCGGAGATTGGAATAGAAGGCCCCCTTCAAAGACCATGTTCCAACGCCCCAGACCATCACACCGTCCCGGATACGCTTGCCATTCCAGTTGATGTCCTGCGGCGTCGGCTGCCCCATGGGCGGACGTGACCATCCGTCGAGACCCTTGAGGCAAAAAACACCAGCCTTGCCACGCGCCCAGGTGTAAACCACATGGGCGCGGTAACCGGAGTCGATACCGAAAACATCAACCTGACGGGTTTTTCCGAAAGCGTCCGGCCAATTTTTCTGGCGCAACTCCTCAAGCTTGAGGAAGGCGCCAGCATGTGGATCATCTGTATCGCCTTCGATATAGCCGGCATCCACGCGCCAGCTCTGCCGATCCGGCCCGTAGGCCTTGAACAGATACCAGATGCCCTTCATCTGAACGTCGGCGGTGCCAACGAAGACGATGCCGCCCGCAGGAATTTTGCCTCGCCTCAGATCCTTGGCCCGGCGCTCCATCAGTCTGACGTGGTCGGGAGCATCGCCCTTCATGTCGAAGGCGAGACCGAGAGTCAGATTGAAGAAAGCTTTGAGTTTTTGCGGATCGCCATTGCAGCCGATAAAGCGCTCGGCGATTTTCTCCCACGGCACGAACGGCGAAGTCAGCGCATCGAAGTGGTAGGACGGATATGCGCCGGGACGCGAAGCCTCCGGTATCCACTTCCCCTTGCGATACAGAGATACCTTTTCATGGCTCTGTATGATCGTGCCGCAGCATGGTGTCGCATAGTATGGATCGTAAGGAAACTCATCGTTGAACCGGAAATATTTCCGGTCGAACACGAACTTAAAATGCGATCCGCAGCCAGGGCACGGCATGTTCCAATAGCGCTGATCACCGGCCATGAATTTGTCGTCGATCTTCGACGACCCTTTCACGGTCGGGGTGGAAACGTATGTCCGCAGCCAGTCGCCGGAGGTGAGGAACGATTCCTGCCGCGCCTCAATCATGGCGAAAGGATCACCCTGCCCGTCAAGGTCATCCGGGTATTCATCAATCTCGTCGAGGAAAGCCTTACGGATCGTTGACGATCGGAGATCAGCTGCAGAATTCGCGATGGCAAGTTTCAGCGATCCGCCCGGAAAACGCTTTGCCAGCGCCGTTGAGCCTTCACCGGACCTGCTCGTCTGGTCACGAACCAGCTTTCGCAATCCCTCTGTCTGCTGCAGCATGACGGAGAGTTTCTCGCGGTTGAACTCGGCGAGTGCATTGGTTGTCGGCTGGACGATCATCATGCGGCAAGGGTCTTGCGCAATCGAATAGGCAGCCGAGCAAAGCATCAGGGTCGTGAAGCCCGTCTGCGCAGATTTCCGAACCGCGATTTCGTTGTGGCCGCTTTCGACCATCGTCATCAGCAACGGTTCACGGATGTGCGGCGTCAGGCTGTCATCCCAAGTGTCAAGCGCACGAGGCCCATCCGGAACAACAATGGTGCGGGCATACTCGACTGCATCCAGCCGTTCTGGCGGCATGATCGCAGCCGCCAGCGTCGCCGCGATAACCGCGAGCGCAGAACGCTTAAGGGAAATTTGCATCACTCGTCGCCGTCGAAATGGATGTTGATATTGATGCCGTCCGCTTCGGCCTTCGCCGCCTCACCAGAAAGTGTCAGCAAGTGTTCAGCGACCAGCTTCCGAAGATCTGCGACCTTCCCGCGCATCACGCGACGGAAGTGCGGTTCGCCTTTCCGGCCTGCCTCCATCAGATCATCAACCCATTGCATCGGCGTGCCGAGATCGCGAAGCACCTGATCGCAGATCTTGATCAGCGCACCCTCAACGCCGTGCTCACCTTTGAGCGGAATAACCAGACCGCTGCGCTCAGCGAAATCGAGAGCTTTCAGGCGGGCCTCGTATTTGGCCCTTTCGGTCTGAGCATCGCGCAACCCGGAATTTTCGCCCGACGTTTCGTCCCGCTTCGTCTGCGCGCCAATCTCTTTCGCCGCATCGCCTACCGTGCCGACCGCGCGGTCATATGCCGCTAGTTCAACAAGCCGCGACCGCCCTTCTTTACGGGTCGAAATCCTACCCTCGTTCTCCAGCCGGTTCACCTTCTCGGCAGCCGTCTGCTTGCTCACCCCCTTCCGGCGGGCGAGCTCAGCCACGGTGATCCAGAGGCCACCGTCAACCGGAAGGCTATGCTGTGCATCTGTTGCCATAGGAGTCAGGTCGTCAGCTTTCGAGTCAGGTGAGTCAGGTCAGTTTTTTGCGCGCCGTAACTAGCGAACTTTCGGGGTCGTCCCGGCCCGCATGGGGAGGGGATCGGAGGAGGACCCGTGAGGGGGGGTGGGGTCGATGCGGGAGGGTCGAGGGGGCGACGGGATGGCGATCCCCTATGCTCGCCGATCTTTCGCCCATACCTACAATGCAAAAAGGCGACCGTCTGGCCGCCTTGTCATTCATCGTCGCATAGCTGTAGCACTGACCCTGAATCGGTGTCTCGCTTGGGGAGACTGTCAGGGCTGGGTGCGGGCGTGAAACGTAATCGCCACTAAGAACCGCATCGACCGTGGGCAGATTTGTACTCACACTTTCTCAAGCATTGCAAGCGGCATGTTGAACACGGTCGGCCTTCCGAAGATGATGATGGTTACGACTGCGTCACCGTGCCCTCCCTCCCCAAACGCATCAACAGACACCTCGTAGCCGACGAATGGACCACTCGTGATCCTAACCTTTTCACCCTTCTTGATCGCATCGGAGCGGCGACCGTAATCATAAGCGCCATCTGCGGCCAATTCTTTGAACTCATTGATTGTTTCGACGCTGACTTTAACCGCTCTTTCGCCACCCATAACGATATTTTTGACGCCGTCGAATGAGAGAATGCCACGCAGGGCATGGTTGTCGGGAACGCAAAAGACGAACAGTATCCCGTTGAATACCGGTAGGCGTGACGGCGGCAATCGCCTTCCGTGGCGCTTCCTCTCCGGTCCCATCCGCATGATCACACATGCCTCGATGCCGGCTTCGATCATCGCATTTTCAACAGCCTTTTCGCGTCCGTAGTCCACCTGAGCGATAATCCACGCCGAATCGGACACGCTGTGCGCCCTTTCTTTCGAAGCCGATTCGCGCTCGTGAGCGACCCTCGCAGCCTCCTGCGCGATGCGGTCTAGCTTCGCGAAGCCCTTGGGTGAGACGTAACCGCAGATATCTTCGAACTTATGCTGCATCATCGTTCCGTCCCTCGTTCAGTCTGGTTTGGAAATTGTCGATTGCGATGGACACGGCCTCGTCCAGATCGTTCACGTCGGCTGGTATCGGCGGGAACTGGGCAAACTCCAGACGTTCCGGAGCAAGCGGCCACGGCCAGCATCGCTCCGCATAGGCCCGCTTCCATGCCTCCCATACAGGCCCGTTGACCGCGACCCGCTCAAAATCCTTGCTGATCTCGACAATGTGGTTCGTTACCGTAAAGCGCTTCCGCTCGATAAGCTGGACGGCCTCCGGCCAACCCTGCCTTTCCTTCTTGTCGCGCCAGATCAGGTCCTTCTTTTCCGGCTTGTTCTCGATGATATTCTGCTCGATAAGCGTCAGGGAGAGCGCCCGAACAGGAAGGAAAAGCTTCATCATCAGGAGAGCGCGACCAGCGCGGGAGAACACCGAGAACGTCTCCGTCGTTTCGGTCTGCGGTGATTGCACGCTCTGTTCCGCAAGCTTCACCCAACGGCGTTCCTTCAGGTATTTGGCGGCAGAGCAGAGATACTTCCGCCCGGTGGACAGGGCGACGGCCTGATAGCTCTCCGAGTGAGCAAGCGCGCTTGCCCGCTCATCCGGCGATAATGCGCCCCACTCCCGGCGCGCATCCGGCTCGCTGTCGTGGATCGCCGTCTTCCACGACAGGAAGAACCGCTTGAACGCCGTTTCGATCGCTTTCGGATTTTCTTCCTCATCCCCCAAATTGCCGCGCGCAGGCGCATCTCTCTCTACTGAAGGTTCTATTGATGGTTCTATTACGGTTCGGGTGACATGGTGACACCCCTCTCCGCAGTCAGTGTCACCCGTCTCCGTCGTCGGTGTCACCCGTGTCATGGTGTCACCCGTCTGATCTGCCGGGGTGACGGGTGACATGGTGTCACCCGTTGTTTCCGGCTGTTTTGCGTCCGGAAGGCGGTCAATGGCTCGCATATCGAAGTCATATCGTGTCGCCTCACCAGGGCGGCCCGTGGCCTTCCTGACGATGATCAACAGGCCTTCATTGACGAAATCGGCGAGAAGGCGCTGCACGGTCCGGACGGACAATTCTGTTTCCTGCGCCAGCGTTTCCACGGACGGCCAGATGCCCTTGCCGTTGTCGTCGGCGAAGTCAGCCAGCCGAACCGCCAGCATCTTGCGGCTGCTGGAGCCAAGCTGGGCGCGGAACAGGCGGCTCATGATGAGAATGCTCACTTCACACCACCTTTCCGCGCCAGCGTCTCCATGAAGGTGCGGGCGGCGTTCAGCAGATCCTCGACGTCGGCCGGCAACCGCCCGAAGCGGTCCCGCACCGTCAGCAGCGCCGAGATCTCCAGATCGACAAGCTGTTCACCGCGACCGAAACCGGCCTTTCGCAGGGCACGGTAAATTGCGGTCTGCTCGCGATAGAAGGTGAATGTCGGGATATTGAGCAGCCACCGCGCCCGCTCCGCATCCGTCCTGCAATCCTGTAACTGTTCGATAACCGGCGAAATCCCCGTCACGACCGGCCCCCTTTCCATAATTCGAAGTCCGAGCGCAGGTCGATAAACGCCGCCTGCGCACGTTCCTCACGATTGAGTTGTGTCTTGCTGGTGATGCCGATCAGGCTTTTCAGGACCGTATCGGCATGTTCCTTGTTGTGGATGGTGCGCGACTGGGCAGGATGCTGCCGCTGCTCAAGAAATCGATGAAACAGCGTGTCCGCGCACAACATGGCCGCGTTTGCGGCGAAGTTGCCATCGCGCAAACGGCTGGTCGGCTGGCGTTCTTGCGGCTGGCTTTGACCGCTTCGAAAGGCAATCTTGGCGCGCTCCCGCAGGGTCAGTAACAGGATGGTGTTTTCCAGCGCCCCGGTCAGTAGCTCGACTTCATCCGGCAAGGCGTCCGCATAGAGCGTGCCGAGGATGACGCTCTCACCTGTAGAGCGCCGCGCGATGATATGCGTCTGGTCACCATCGGTATCGAACCGCCACCTGTCACCCTTGCAACGCCGGGTGATATCCTCCAGCCGTGCGACGCGGGCCTTTTCACGCTGTCGGTTTTCCTGCTCGCGCGCCGTCATGTCGCCGCCTTTCTGGCCTTCTCATCCAGCAGGTAAGCGTAGCGCTCATGGATCGAAGGAGTGTCGAGGCAGACCGATTTGAGGCCGTACAGGCTGCTAACCTTGTATCGCACTGAGGCGAGCAGATCGGCTTCATCGTCGGTCAACATGCGGGTTGGCCAACCTTTGACGTAGAGCATTTCTTTGGTGATTTGCCCTTCAATCTCTTTTCGCAGGATGGCCAGATGCCTTGCGTTTGCGAGGCCATCGCGCATTTCCGGACTGAGAAGATGCGGTGCAATATCGCCCAGCCAGCGCGCGCCTTGAAACGCAAAGCTGCTGTCGATTTCCAGTTGCACCATCTTCCGGTAAAGCTCATGGCTTTCCGGCTGCGCACTAGCTGCTGTTAGGTCAGCCAGGTTCGACATGATGCAGAACCGGCACGAAACCCGGCTCATACCGAACATGCGGTAAGCCGGATGCGGATGTAGACCGCTGTCGTCAATCATCTGAAAGACCTGATCAGTCGTCAGATCGATGATCGGGCGCCAGTTGGCGATGCGCCCGGTCTTGTCCGTATCCGCAACCGGCATGCGTGCGCGATTTCTGCTCTCCTCCCGGCGAACACCCGTCACATTGACGATTGTCTGGCCTTTGAAACGCCTCTTAAGTTCCGCGATGATCACATGGGTTTTCTGCTCAGAGGTGCAGAATCGCATGTCAGGTGTGGACCAGCAGGGCACGAGCGTTACGGTACTGAGCAACTCGTATCTGGTCTTGCTGGACAGCCAACGGCTTTCCCATCGCTCCATGAGACCGCCAGCCTTGCGACGAACCACTACCAGATCACATTCGAGATGGCCCGCAAGCCTCTCGCAAACCGGAAGGCTGTCGTTCCATTCCACCGATCCAAGGTCGGCGTGAATGAGAATGCGTGGCCCCTTGTGCCCGACCGAATCGAGATAGGCTAATGTGGCCAGCGCAGCGGCCTGGCTATCCTTCCCGCCGGAAACACCAATCGCAACTGGAGCATCTTCGGCGATAAGTGCGTGTATTTCAGGCGTGCGAGTGATCATCATTCCGTACCGCCTTCCGGCGCGCCGGCCTGATTGCCCCAGAACTCCCATATTCCGTTCAGGCGCACATCGCCGTCCGCGAGGCTTTCGCGGCGCTGAAACATTTCGAGCTTGGGCATGGTCGGATAAAGCCGGTCGATCTGTTCGGCGAACCAGACTGGCTTCCGGCTGTGTGGACCCTTCTTTTCGGCATAAAGGCTGGGTGGCTGTGTTCCCATTTCGGGGGCAAGCGAGATCTTACCGCGCTTGCCGATCAGGAGAATTTCCGCGCGGTCGCGCACCCATCGGCCCATGCCAATATCAATCTTGTCCCAGACGATCCCGGAAACGAACTCGAAGCCCCACGCCTTCAAGACGGCAATACCGTCATCCAGCCGGTTCATCGGCACCCAGAAGAAAATGACGGCGTCAGGCGTGAATGGGGATTTATCCCCGGCGCATAAGGCCATGATTTCTTCGAGCGGCATGGCGGGGTACATCAACCCCTTGTCCTGCCCGGTCTCGTCGGACCAAGCTTCCTGTTGCCACGGCGCATCGACGTATCCGACAGGGAACGCGGCGTGCGGCATCCTGCCCGATGTCACCCGCCCCTTGGAGGCGATGGCGCTGACGATATCATTCCTGATGGTCCGATTGATCTTCATCGTTTCGGTGCGGATCCGTTTTGCCTCTTCCTGCACCCGGCGGCGCTCGCGCAGCGCGCCGTCAATCCAGACGATCTGCTCTTCCGGAGAGAGCCGCTTCAGGCGATCCAGCGTTGCGCCTGTGTTCAACGGCGTTCCCGAAAGCATGCGTAATGCACGCTCGCAGACTTTCTCACCACGTTCGGCGTCACGCTGGATGGCGCGCTCAGATTGCCCGGTTGCCTCTGCCGTGGCCGCCGTAAAGCGTTTGACTTCACCTGATTTCAGTTCGCCAACTTGGCGATCTGATCGGCGGTCACCGCCATTGGCGGTTTCCGGGTGCTTCAGCAGATAGATTTCCTTGCGCCGGTAAACGAACAGCGCGCGATCGGCAGGGGTGAGATCGCTTCGGATAAGATTCTCGTCGATTTCCCAGAGCTCGCGGTCAAGCGCGTCGCCCTGATAGTGAACGCATGGAACCGTTTCTTTCTCAAGCCGGCGCATGGCCTCAAGCCGGTGCTCGCCTGCCGATAGTTCGACAGTTTCGTCGCTTTCCAGACCGTAAACCGAGATCGGATTGCGCAGCCCATGCTCCGGAATGGAGACCATCAGTGCCGCAACCTTGTCTTCGTCGAGCGCCCTCAGTCGCTTGCCGACGATGATAGACGAGATTTTCCTCTCAACGCCGTGGGTGCTTTTCGGGGTTGCGCCGGCTTCGTCATACGCGGCGGTCGTTGGATAAAAGCGCCCCGAAACCTTGGGGTCGCGTGCCAGATATCCGGCCATATGCAGGATGGTTGCGGATTTTCGATCTGCCTCGCTCGTGACATCGAATTGACCACGCTCGCAAGCGCTAGCGAGGATAGCCTGTTTTCTTTCGCCCAGAACCGTCATCGCAGACCCTCATCCATGCCGAGGGCCACGAGATAGATATCGAGAATCGAAAGCTCCTCGGCGAGCTTCTGCGGATCCTTTTTCCGAATGCGGAGAATGGTGCGGATGGCCTTGTTGTCGAAGCCCATAGCTTTCGCTTCGGCCATCACCGCCTTTTCGTCATCCTTGATGACTTCCTTCTCTTCGGCCAAACGCTCCATGCGCTCGATGAAGGATCGAAGATGCGAAGACGCGACGGGTTCGGTTTCCAGCTTGTCGCCCGGTCGCTCGCCAGCGCGCTTCGGTTCCTCGGGCTTGCGCCCGTGAATTGCGTAGGGATCATACTCGCCGGACATCAATGCACACCTCTCAACTGGCGGAGATAGGCCTGCCCGCTGCTGGTGATGATTGCCTGCCGCTTGTCATTGGACAGACGAACGTATCCGGCGCGCATGCACTGGACGGCGAACGGCATTTCGCCGTGGCGGATCTCATGCCAGTCGTCAGCCTGGGCGACGTGTCGCAGAAAACCGCGATCACGATCCGAAAGCGGATGGGTGAAAAGAGAAACAGCGGCACTCAATGTCCTGCCTCCTCGATAATGCGGCAAACCTCGCATTCGGCGAGGTCCAGCGTTTCAGCGATTTCATGGGTGGATCGACCGGCGCGCCAAAGCTCCATCACCCGCGCGGTGCGGGCCTCATGGACGAGTTTGGGGCGGCTGGTTTCGGCGATGCAGAGCGTCACAGATTAACTCCGATGGCCGCCACGCGCGCCATGGCTTCCTGCCGCGTCAGCTTTTCGGACGGAGGCAATGCAATTCGCGCCGGAAACGCGGTGTCGATCCATGTGAGAATGCCGGTGCGCAGCGTTTCGGATTTTGGCGGATGTTTGCGTCCAAGGCGAAGTGCGGCACGGCGTTCGGATGCGTCGCGATCCACTAGATCCCAGATGTCGTATTTTTCCAGCGCGGAAACGAAACCCGGGTTCGATAGCGCCGGCGGCCTCTCCGAGAGCGCGAGAAGCAGAGGAATCAGAAGGGCCGAATCCCAGATTTCGCGATTGTCGTTGTATCCCTCTGCCTTCATCAGCGCTTTGAGGGCAGCAACAACCGCATCGCGTGGGCGCGTTTCGATGACCGAGAGAAACCCCTTGATACCGTAAATATCGCCCGCAACTTTCGTGAGAGACGATCCGTTCGAGGTCATCAACCGGCAACCGCCTTCTTCGGCTATCGAACGGGCCGTGACCGCCCATTGCTCGCCGGCGGCAAGCGCAGCCTTCAGGAGCTGCCAAACCGTTACGGCAGTGACCACGCCATTGACGGCAGCGAAGGCGGCCGCCTGTTCGGTCCTGTTCATCTGGACGATTTGGCAGGGAACCTGCGAGAAGCCGCAGATCGCCGCTGCATGCGTGCGGTGCTGGCCGTCGATTATCGCATATGCCCCCCCCCTCCACAGGGGAAACGAACACCGGCGAGAACATTGACCAGCGGAAATTTGCCGCGATGCGACGGATCGCCTTCCAGTTCTGCAGCTTCAGGTCACGCTGGTAATCTTCGTCGACGACCAACTTATCGATATCGATCCATTGCAGGATGGGAGCCGGGCCGGCGGAAATTTCTGCCGGCCGGTCAATTTTTGAGAATTCTACCTTTCGCAATGCCATGCCAGTCAGCCTTTCTTGATGTTCACGAGCATCTCTTTCAGCTCGCGAATTGCTTCGTGGATTTCCTTGCCGATCCGCTTCTTTGCGGCGGCCGTGCCAAGCGTTCCGGATGCCTGGGCGGCTTGCAGTTCACGGACGACGTCCATGACCTCGCTCATCAGGTCGATGGCGTCGGTCTCGGTTACGGGCCGCGCCTCATGAGGGTGATCGTCATCGATGACCAGCTTGAAGCCGAGCGTGCGCGCCATGGCGGCGACGATGACGGGCGTTTTCGCACGCCGGTCGGCCTCGATGGCGACATCGACCGGAATCAGCGCCTCGCGGTTTTCGTCGTTGAAGCTGGCGTATTTGGAGAGCGTCGAGACATTGACGCGGGTGAGCAGCGGGAAATCGGTCACGCCGCCGCCCAGCTTGTAGCTGGCGTCTGTCGCGCCTTTCAGGCTGCGGATTTCTTCTTCGGAAATAGTGCGCACGAAAACACCCCTGAAAACGCGTCAAGGAAAGAAAAACGGAAAAGGATTCGGTGAAGCCCGCGCGGGCGCGGCCTATTCGTTGCCCATCAGATCAACCACAGCCCCGCCACATCAGCGGTGGCGTAAGCTGGAGAGACAAAGATGAACGCAACGAAAGAAAAGGTCCGCCGGAGCCGGGAGGAAAGGCGTCACGGCGGGTGCGCAGAGGGGAAAGGAGTAACCCTCGCGCAACAGGAAAGACGATCCGGACGGATGGCGGAATGGTCAGAAGCTCCATCCGTCCGGTATCCCGTGCGCGCACTGCCGGGAAAGCGCCGGGATTGGTTGCAGCGGCAGGATTCGAACCTGCGACATCGTGGGTATGAACCACGCGGGATGACCGCTTCCCTACGCTGCGGAAAAACTGGAGCGCAATCATTCTGCGGCCTCCTGCGTCCTAGTCACTTCAGGCCGCTGCACATCAGCGGGCCACGCAACATCTTTGGGCCAATGATCGGAAAACCATTGCATCGCCTTTTCAAAGGTGCCGGTCGCAAGATCGCCACCACTGGCTATGCCGTCGAGCTTTGCGCCGCGATTGAAGACAATCGTTGACAAGCGCTTTCGGCCGATACCGGCGGAAGCTGCATACAAGTCTGCGATGCGGACAATCTGATCTTTCATAGCCATGCGGGCTAAATGCGGTCTTTTGTCCGCAAATGTCAAGACCAAAAGACCGCTTTTGTTTGACCGCATCGCGGCTGATAATCCGCACATGGAGAACGAAGTGTTAGATACAATCAAACAAGTCATTGATGAGCTTGGCATAACACCCGAGGAAGCCGCCAAGCGCAGCGGCCTTGAGCGGAGTTATTTTCGGAAGCTTTTCGAGCGAGGCACTACGCCGAAGCTCGACACAATGCGGAAAATATCGCTCGGCCTTGATGTTCCGCTAGACCGACTCTCTGGAGGCGCCCGATCTTCCGACAAGAATGAGAACGGCTCCAAAACCCTCAGAATACCGGATCGGCACGAAATGCCGAACGACGTGCCAGTACTTGGCACCGCAGCAGGATCACATTTGCGCGGCGCGTTCCAGCTGACAACAGACCCGGTTGATTTTGTGAGGAGGCCGCCCGCTCTCATGGGTGCGAGGGATATCTATTCGTTGTATGTTGAGGGCGAGTCGATGGTCCCTCAGTTCTGGCCCGCCGATTTGCTGTTCATCAGTCCGCATAAACCAGTCAAAGTCGGCGACCCTGTGGTTATACAAAGCCAGCTAACCGGAAATGGTGCGATAGAGGCGACGATCGGCATCTTTCTTCGACGCTCAACCGATTGGATTGTTATCCAAAAACACAATCCGAGGGCAGAAATCGAGATTTCGAGAGCAACCCTCATCTCGATGCATAAAGTCCTTACAATGAACGAGCTTTTTGGAGTCTGAGATGAGATCCAGCGCATTGATTGCCGTTGCTGCATTAGCCATCTTCCCAGCCGCATCATTTGCGCAGGCCACTAAGTTCCAGAAGGCGGACTGTAGCACCTCCCTAGACCATACCGTTTGTATGGCGCAGACAAAACAGATGGCGAGCGACTGGAAGCGGGCGAACAATGGAGACTATGGAAGTCAACGGAATGTTGCCTTCTGCCTTAAAAACGGCTGCGACGGGTCGACAAAAATCGACGCCGTCGGAGCGTGCTCTTGGCGCATGATTATCCAGGCGGCAGAGAATGAGAAAGATGCTGCCGACCGCTGGAGCTACGACGCAGACTGTAAGCCCCTTACGAACTCAGACCGTCGCACCGCCATAAATCAGGCGGAAAAAATCTACAGCCGCATCTACGGAAAACAGATGCCGATTGAACGACTCTTGCGCGATTAGAGCGCCGCGACCACGAATCACCCCTCAGTAAAGCAAGAAAAAACCGCTTTCGGCACAAAGCCTTAAGCGGCGTTCGCGGTCATTTGTCCGCATTCGTGTTGACAGCGGACAAATGACCGCATTATTGTCCTCTCCATCCAAGCCGCTTTGACCTGACGGCTCGGAGAAAGACCGGGCGGCGACGCACCCCTCACCCTCGCGCCGCCCGGTCCAACATCAACGGATGGAGACCGACATGAACGTCAGTGCGATGAACGACAGTGAGAAGATCGAAGCCATGGCCGCCGCGATGCGCCGCTTCGGTGAAGGCTGCACCCGCGAGCAGCTAAACCTTTATTTCCCGAACGCCGATATCGACCGCCTGCACGAACAGGCTCGCATGAAGGCAAATGACGACGCCCTTCTTGAAGCTGCCTGATTATCCGCTCCGGTTTCCGCCTCGCCCGAGGCGGTTTCCCGAACGGATGGAGATCAGCATGGCGAAATTCTCACCAGCACAACGCCGCAAGGCGCATTGCGGACCCGCATTCAGGCAGTCGTACATTGATGACGGCTGGCGCGCAGGTGCCGCACACATCATCTCGGCATTCGCTCGGCTTCGGGCAGCATCCGAGATCCGCAGGCGCTATCAAACCGGCGATATACGGGCATCCGACGCGCTCCGCATATCCTACATCACGCTTCTCCATGCGCGGAAGGATTTGCGCATTGGCCGTCGCATGACGCCTCTGCCGGCCTGACGCCACATCCGGTTTCGGTGTCCGTCTCTTCCCGCGAGGCGGCATCCGAAACGGATGGAGGCAGCTTTGATCCACATTTCCCCCATGATCCCGCAGACCCGGCATGACCTCGGCACCTTCCGCAAGGATAGCGCCGTTCCTTATGGACGCTTCTTTCTGGCCTGCGTCACCGCCGTGCTTTTGCTCGGCTGCATTGGCGGGGTCGCGCTTTCCGTCACCCGTCTCTCCGAAATCGAACGCATTTACGCCGCCGACGCGCGCGTCTGACCACTTCCAGCCCAAACCAAAAAGGACCAGACCATGACCACCACTGCCGAACCGCAGGCAATCAGCATTCACAATCCCAGCCCCGGCGCGCCGATCCTGCTCGCCACCGGCCCGACCTCGGTCTCCATCAAGGCCGGTTCGCTGGTCGAGATCGGCGACCGCACCTATTCGTATGACCGCGAAACGGCGATTGCGCTCGACGGGCTGGTGCCCGGTCGCGATTATGCTGTCGGTATCAATGCGATGGGCGATCTGTTCGCCACCGTCGCCAACGACAATCCGCTGAACGGCGATTTTTTCGCCGGCTTCCACTTCGCCCCCGGCGGCAATGCTGTCGAGCGCAAGGGAGGCGACAGCGTGCCTGCTATCAATCCGCATTCGCTCTGGGATATCGAGTATCGCCCCGCATGCCCGGATCCGCGCGGCATGGTGCGCGTCATCGCCGGAAACATCGTCTGGGTCGATATCTATCTTCTCGGCGCCGACCACGCAGTTCACGGCACCAGCCGCTTTGGCGTGGCGCCAGCGACCGGCAGCACGCTGGATCTTCTTGACTACCCGACCGCGAAATCCATCCTCGAAGGCCACGGCAAACGCCTGCTGACCTATGACGAATTCCGTACCGCCGCGCACGGCGTGACGGAACGCTCCGCCGCCGCCAATCGCCCGCGCACAACCGGGCTCGATGCCGCCCGTACCAGCCTCTACGGCCTGATGCAGGCAACCGGCAATCTCTGGGTATGGGGAACAGACGGCGACATCGACGACCCGCGTCCGTCCATCTTTGGCGGCTCCGGGATCAACGGCGAGTACGCCGGCTCCCGGTACGCGGCCTTGGACTACTGGCCCGTGCACTCGCTCGTGTACATCGGTGCGCGCGGCGCGAGCGACCACCTGACGCCTGCATGACGCGCGCGAAAGCGCGGGTCTCTTTTCTTTCCCTCTCAATCAGGATTATCACCATGACGGCAACAGCCGAAAAATCCCTTGGCGGCATTTCCATTCAGCGCCGCGACCAGTCAGCCCCGGTACTGGTAAAATACAATAGCACCGGTGTATTCGTGAAGTCGGGCACCACGGTTACGACGAGTGAGCGTACCCACGCCTTTGATGCCGATATCCCCGTCCTGATCGACGAGCCGGTACCCGGCCGCGACTATGGCATCAGCATCAATGAATATGGTTTGCCGATTGCCGAACTTCTGGAAGGCGAGCCGACCGCCGAGCGGTTCTTTGGCGGCTTTCATTTCGCACCGGGCGGCAATGCTTCGGCACGCGAGGGCGGTGACAGCGCGCCGGCAATCAACCCATATTCCATCTGGGATGTCGGCTTCCGCCCCGCCTGCGCGGATCCGCGTGGCATGGCATTGATCGAGACGTTGGGCGGCAAACTGTTCTGGGTCGATATCTATCTTCTCGGCGTCGATCACGCTGGTCACGGTACCAGCCGCGCGAAGGCCGTCATCGCCGATGGCCGCGACCTGCCGATGAAGCTCGACGGCCAGAGCCGATACAAGAAGCTCGACTACCCAACGGCGGTGGAAATCTACGCCGGCCACGGCAAGCGCCTGCTCGGCGCGGAAGAATTCTTCGCCGCCGCCTATGGCGTGAAGGAGCGCGCGTCCCGCGATGACGAGCCGACCGTAACCGGATCGCTCGAAGACAATGCCGTCAGCTTTATCAGCAAGTGGGGCCTGTTCGATATCACCGGCACCATGTGGCAGTGGGGCACGGACGGCGATCCGGACAATCCGCGTCCGTCCTTCTTTGGCGGCTCCTGGTTCAGCGGCGAGCTCGCCGGCTCCCGGTACGCGAACTTGGCCTGCTGGCCCGGGCTCTCGAGCGGGAGCGTCGGTGCGCGCGGCGCGAGCGACCACCTGAACCATGCCTGACCGGCGCGAAAGCGCGGGTCTCCTGAAACGGATGATCGCCAGCCATGACACGAGATGAGTTTGTAAATCCGCAGGATCTGGCGATCGTCGAGAAATTCGAGAAAGCCGTGGCCTACCTGTACCCGATATTCCAGCGTTGCCCGCGCAGCCACAGTGTGTTGCGCGACAGGCTGATCGGGCTGCTGTTTGACCAGGTCGGCTTTCTCTATCAGGCAGCGAAGTCGAAACAGGCCTCAAAGCTCTACGCGGCAGACGCCAATCTGGCAACGCTGCGCTTCTGGTTGCGCTTTGCCTCCGATCCGAAGCTGAAATTCCTTTCCCACCATCAGCACAAGGTGGCGCTGCGCCACATCGCTGAAGCGGGATCGATGCTCGGTCAGTGGATCAGATCGGCAAAAGGCAACGGGCGGTCGGGGTCATGATGCTGTTGCGTCCGTCCATCTTTGGCGGCTCCTGGATCAACGGCGAGAACGCCGGCTCCCGGTACGCGAACTTGGACTACTGGCCCGAGAACTCGAACGAGAACATCGGTGCGCGCGGCGCGAGCGACGACCTATTCACGGCTCGGCGACGGTCACGGCCCCGCCGGTCATCTTCCACGGTCGGCACGGCGGCTTCCGCCCTGCCGTCAAGGTGGTCGGCCCGTCCGTCCGGCTTCGGCGAACACATGACAGGGTCCGGTACAGCGGGGAGTAGCGGCAATGCCGTCGAAACCCGCGACCGGCGATCCGGAGTGATTACCATGGGAAAGAAATACCGGAACCTTATCGGCCAGATCACGGCGGACGCCAACATGCGCCGCGCCTGGCGGCGCACCGCCAACGGCAAGCGCCTGACGGCAGGCTTTCTGGAATTCAACGAGTTTTCGATCCTCAATCTGGAGGATCTGGCGCAGGCCATGCGTGACGGCACCTATCGTTCCGGCCAGCCGCACGAGTTCAAGATCTTCGATCCGAAGGAACGGATGATCTCGGCGCTGCCCTTTGAGGATCGAGTGGCGCAGCATGCGCTGTGCGCCGTCATCGAACCGATATTTCAGGCGACGCTGTTGCCGCGTACCTTTGCCTGCCGTCCGGGCAAAGGAACGCATGCGGCGGCAAAGGCCGTGCAGGCTGATATGCGCCGGCTCAGCCTCGACAGCGAGCCGCTATACATTCTCAAGACGGACTTCTCCCGATACTTCGCCAGCATCGAGCATGGCGCGCTGTGGCAGCTCATTGAGGCGAAGATTTCTTGCCGCGCCACGCTGCGGCTAATCGAGACCATGCTGCCACGCGATGGCATCGGTCTACCGATCGGTAGCCTGCTGTCGCAGATCTTCGCCAACATCTATGGCGGCGTCGTCGACCGGCACCTGCAACAGGATCTCGGCGAGCGATACTGGTATCGCTACATGGACGATATCGTGGTGCTGGGAAAGTCATCCGAACATCTGCGCAAGGTGCGCGCCTCGATAGAAGAACTGTCACGCGAGCGGCTGGGTCTGCGCTTTTCCAAATGGAGCATCCAGCCCGTCAGCCGTGGCGCCAACTTCGTCGGTTATCGCATCTGGCCCACCCATAAGCTGCTGCGTCGTGACAGCGTCACGCGGGCAAAGCGCAAGATCCGCGCCTATCGTGCCGGCGGCGATCATCAGCGGCTGGAGAAATTCCTTGCCGCATGGGTCGGCCACGCCAAATGGGCAGATAGCCGCAATCTTCTCAAATCCCTCAATATCCACGAAAGGAGTGTCCACCATGCGGCACACCGATAAGCGCGGCCCCGCAAAGCTGCCATCGTCCGTCATGCTGGTGCGTTGCGTCCAGCGTGGCATGGGACGCACCCAGATAGCCGAATACTACGGCGCCAGCGTTGGCCGCGTGACCACGCGCTGCAAGGAGCTTGGCATCACGGCTCCTCTTTACGGCAAGACATGGAACGAGGCCCGTTTCGATTTCACCACCGTCGTTATCCGCCGCTTCGGCAGCAGCATCACGCTGCCGTGCCCCAGCATGTACGCGAAAATTCTGGAGAGCAGAAACCACCAGCGCGAAAGGCTTTGAAGATGAATAAAACAGCCACAACAGAAAATTTCGTTTCCGTCGAGGCAAAGACACTCGCCTCAACATTGAAGTTGGCGAATTCGATAATCGAGATCCGCAACACGATTCCCGTCCTGAACGATGTTCGCCTCACCTACGGCAGAAAGGGCTTGACCATCGAGGCCACGGACCTCGACCTGCATGCAACCATGAACGTGGATGAAGTAGACGGCGCCGGCACCTGGTCGCTATGTTTACCGGCGCGGTTTCTTGCTTCGGTGGCATCGGCAGCCGGGACCGGATCGATCCGCATTGAGCCGGAGCAGACCGAAACAACAAATGAAAAAACCGGCGCGACGAGCGTCCGGCACAGCGCTTCCATCTATGTTGGCGACGCTGCTTATACCATTGATGCGTGCGATGCCGCCGATTTTCCGGCCATCATCGGTGATCGCGCGGGCATGATTGAACGGTTTACGAACGGCCATTTTGCCGCCGCACTCAAGAAAGTGTCCTGCTGCATTTCGACCGAAGAGACACGGTATTATCTGAATGGCGTCAACTGGGCCGCAACAGACAGCGGCAAGCGTATGGCGGCCACCGATGGGCATCGCCTCGCCCTCTGCCGATATGCCGCAGATGAAGACGGGTCCCGCTTCTCCTACATTATTCCCCGCAAGACTGTGGGCGTGATTTCGCAGTTCCTTGCATCGTCCGATATCGAAATCTTTGCCGTCGGCAAGGGTAATCAGATCGTGGATACCCTCCTCGATTTCAAAGCTCCCGGCGTCACCCTCAGAAGCAAGCTGATCGACGGAACGTTTCCCGATATCGAAAGGGTGATACCGAAAGAAGTCCCTCATCAGGTCGAAATCCGGACGGAAGAAATGCTTTCAGCCATTCGTCAGGCGACGGCCATCGGCGGATGGCGCGGCTCCGCAATTCGCCTTCACGGCGTCGAAGGAAAACTCAATGTCGAGGTCAGAAATATAGAACTCGGCATGGCGAAGGTCGCCACTTCTTCCACGTGGCCTGAAGGGCTTGCGGAGATCGGCGTCAACAGTCGCTACATGGCCGATATGGTGAAGCGGTGCCAGGGATCAATCACACTCAAGATCATCAACAACGGCAACCCGATAGCCCTTGCCGACCAGGACGCGGAAATGACCCGCCTTCTCATGCCGATGAGGGTGTAGTCATGACTGAGCAATCTGCATCTGTCCGCCGCATCATCGGCCCGACCATCCTTCTCGGATCCGGCACCTATTTCGACTTCGAAAACCCCGAAGCCGCAGAACTGACGATTGAGGATGTGGCTTATAGCCTCGCCTTCCAATCACGCTTTACCGGCCAGTGCGTCAGCCGACGCACCGGCAAGCGGGTCTATTATCCCATAGCCCAGCATTGCGTCATCATGGCGGGTTACGCCGAACCGGGCCACAAGATGGCGGCGCTCATGCACGAGGTTGGCGAAGCGACCTGCGGCGACATGAGTTCGCCCCTGAAATCCAAGTGCCCGGATTACAAGACGATTGAGAAGCGCTGCGAAGCCGCCGGCCTGTCGCATTTCGGCATCAATATCCTTTCTCCCTGGTACATCAAGCATCTCGACCTGCGTATGCTGGCAACAGAGCAGCGCGACCTCATGCCCACCAAAGGCGAAACGTGGAAAATGGTCGATGGACACCAGCCATTCGCGGCAGAGATATTCCCTTGGGAAGAGCCTCATGTCGCCGCCGAGACCTTTCTTGAGACTTACCATCATCTGCGGAGGATCGGCGAATGAGTGGGGATCGTCAACGTCGTCGAGAGGCTACGTACCGAGCCGGCCATCAGGATGGGTTGACCGCGGCAGAAACGGAGAAAAATGTTTTCAAGGGTAAATATCGGTCAATCGTGACCCTCCTGAACGATACACGTCAAAAGGTTCAGGAGATCTTCGACCACATCGAGGACGAAGGCGACCGAGTTTACTTCGGCAGCACCAACCACGCCGACTGGCTTCGGGAATTACTCGACGACATGGATGGCTGGTCTTTCGACGCCATGTTGCCCAAAGGCGATATCAATAAAATGGAGGCCGATCCGTACGCTGAAATTCGTGCACAGCGGGTTCGAGCAGACGCAGCAGAGGCTGCGATGAAACAGTTGCGTGAGGCAGTAAGCGATCTCTGCGCCGCCTATTCTGCCTGCAACGGCGAAGATCATCCAGCCTACGTTGCCGCGCGCACAGCCCTCGCCAAGACGGAGGGCGACGGCAATGGACGCTAAGCGGCTTCACATCCTCCAGCATTCGCTTGGCCTTGACCAGTACGGACGAGGCACGTTCTATCGCAACCATTTTGTGACCGGCGAAGGCAGCGATGATCACGCAGACTGCATGGCGCTTGTTGAGACTGGATATATGGGTGTTCGCAAGAACCATCCGTTAGCCGGCGGTGATGACGGCTTTTGGGTGACGGAAGCTGGAAAACGCGCCGTTCGCGAATACAGCCCTGCGCCACCCAAACTCACGCGAGGCCAGCAGCGATATAGAGATTGGCTCGATTACGACGGCGGCCTCTCGTTTATCGAGTATGCGAAGTGGAAGTCCGCGCGACGCCGGCAGATAGGCGGTGCAATATGAAGGAGGGGAAATATTGCGAGGCGATTGCGGACGATGAGCCTGTCACGCTTGCGGAAGCATGCAAATTGTTCTTCGGTGGCAGGCTGACGAAGTCAGCGCTTCGGACCGAAGCGCGAAAAGGCAATCTGGAGGTATTGATGATTGCCGGGAAAGCCTTCGTCACGCGTAACGCCATCGAAAGGATGAAGGAAAGATGCCTCGTAAAAAACAGCCTGCAAGGCTCTGGTTCAGACCAGACACCCAAACATGGGTCATCAAAGACGGAGACAGGCGCATCAGCACAGAATGCGGCGAGACTGAAACTGCAGCTGCTCAAAGAAAGCTTGCCGAATACATCGCCAGCCAATACCAGCCGCGGCGCGGAGGTAACTCGTCTGAGGTGACGCTTGGCGATATCATTATCGTGTACAGCGAGGAGAAGGCACCCAGGACGGCAAGACCGAAAGAGACTGTCGCCATGCTAGCGCGGCTCAATGATTTCTTCGGAGCCATGACGCCGGCAGAAGTTCGCGGGCGCACCTGCCGGGAATATGCTGATGATCGCGGCAACGAGGGCGGCGCTCGCCGGGATCTGGAAGTCCTGCGCGCGGCCATCAACTATTATCACGCCGAATACACGCTCGATGTCGTGCCGAAGGTTTCTCTTCCGGAGAAGGGCGAGCCGCGCCAGACGTGGTTGTCACGTTCCGACATGGCGGCACTCCTGTGGGCGTCACTTGGCTGGAAGCCGACAGCCTTTGACATTGAGAGCAAGAGGCCGACCAGGTGGAGCCGTACGGGTGTCGCCAACCCTCATATCACGCGGCTGCTACTGATCGGCCTTTACACCGGCACACGCCTTTCGGCGATCCTGAACCTGCAATGGATGCCGAACACAACAGGTGGGCACATAGATATCGATCGCGGCGTCATCTATCGTCGAGCAACAGGTGAGCGGGTCGCACACAACAAACGCCGGACACCAGTCAAGGTGCCGCCGAGATTATTGCGCTTCCTTAAATACTGGAAAGCGGTGGACACGACGGTCAACGAGGAGGGTAAGGACGTGTGCCTGCGCTTCGCCGTCAATTATAATGGCGTCAAAATCACGAAGCCGCATAAGGCGTTCCGCAACGTCCGTAGCACGGCCGGCCTGAGTGACGCCGTGACACCACACGTTCTCCGCCATACGCGTGCCACCTGGTTGGCTCAACTGGGCGTCGATCCGGAGCAGGCCGCCGCCTCTCTGGGCCTCACTGTCGAGGAATTTGAACGCACTTATTCGCACGTCAGCCCTGATTTTCAGGCGCAGGCGGCGAACGCGTTCTAATCAGTCCGCGCTTTAATCGGTCCGGTTTCGGTCCGAGAGTTTGATTTAGGGATTTTCAGGAAGTACCGGGATCAGTCGCAAGCCGCTGTAAATATTAGGCTTTCCGCTGGTCGGAGTGAGAGGATTCGAACCTCCGACCCCCACGTCCCGAACGTGGTGCGCTACCAGACTGCGCTACACTCCGTGACCAGCGGCGCTTCTATAGACCAGCCTCCGGCATTCGACAAGCGGCTTATTGCATTTTTTGTGACAAGTTTTTTCCATCTGTTGAAACAACCCGGCCAAGCACCTGCGGCGCCGGGCGGAAGGCCTCAAAACGTTACAAAAAAGCAATTGTGGCAGGAAATTTTCATCGAGCCGCACGCCTCCCCTGCCCGCCGTCTCCAAATCTGCTAGGGGAACGGAATGACCGGCGGGAAGCCGGACACGGCACAAAGGACATTTCACCATGCTATCTCGCAGCGTAACGCTCGCAGCGTTTGCCATTGCGCTCTCGGCCTGCACCACCTCCACGGGCGGCTCCACCACTCCCTCCTTCACCCAGAAGAGCCCCGTTGAGACCCGCTGGGTCGGCCAGTCCGCAGGCATTTTCTTCGCAAAATTCGGCCCGCCGCTGAGCGACACGGAAAGCGGCAGCTCCACCGTCTATAACTGGCGCGGCGGCTACAAGAAGGCCACCATTCCGGCCAGGTTCGAAGAAGGCAAGGACGGCAAGAAGGGTCGCCAGATCTCGCCCGCCCGCACCGCCTCGCTCTCCTGCACGGTGCAACTCGTCGTTTCCAGCGACTACACGATCACCGCCGTACGCACGGTCTCCGACCGCCCCGGCGTCAACGGCCCGAGCTATTGCGCGGAATTCCTCGCGGCAAACTGAGCTTTCGGCCACAAGCCCGAACGAGCCACGGCCCGCCCGAAACGGCGGGCCTTTTCACTTTTTCGGGATTGTTGTCACTTTCCTGAAAAAATTTTCACTTAAAATGTCGACCGATGATCGATGACGCCCTGCGTGCTGCAAGCCACGGGCCGTTTTGCTGTATCCGGCGCTCAGGACCCTTTCAACCGTTTGAAAGCGCCAGCTAATCTTCGCAATCGCAAAAATGACGATCGGCAAAATTGCTGGATTTGCCATTGCGGCCATATTTCCCGGCAAAATCCCCACAAAACCGCCAGAACTTGAGTGAATGAGTCCGGGTTGTGCAGGTTTACGCTTTGCTATAACGGGGCAGATGGGAGGAATGTTTTTAACACAAAACAAGAATCAGGTATGGCCGTGACTCCCATCGATCAAGACAAATCCCAGCTCACTGATCTCTCCCAGGAAACCACCCTTTCCCATGCGCTCCCGATGAACCGCCGACAGGTTCTGGGCGGTGCGCTTGCCGGGCTTGCTGCTGCGGCGCTGCCGGCGACCCCTCTTCTCGCCAATACGGCCGCCAAGAAGGTCGATGTGCTTTTGATCGGCGGCGGCATCATGAGCGCGACGCTCGGTGTCTGGCTGCGCGAACTCGAGCCCAGCTGGTCGATGCAGATGCTGGAGCGTCTGGACGGCGTGGCGCTGGAAAGCTCGAACGGCTGGAACAATGCCGGCACCGGCCATTCCGCGCTTGCCGAGCTCAACTACACGCCGGAAGACGACAACGGCAACGTCAGGATCACCCAGGCCGTCAACATCAATGAATCCTTTCAGATTTCCCGGCAGTTCTGGGCATGGCAGGTGCGCAACGGCGTTTTGAAGAACCCGCGCTCCTTCATCAACCACACGCCGCATATGAGCTTCGTCTGGGGTGACGAGAACGTCGCTTATCTGGAAAAGCGCTATCAGGCGCTCAAAGCCAGCCCGCTTTTCGCCGGCATGGAATATTCCACCGATCCCGAGCAGATCAAGAAGTGGGTGCCGCTGATGATGGAAGGCCGCGATCCTTCCCAGAAGATCGGCGCAACCTGGTCGCCGCTCGGCACCGACATGGAATTCGGCGAAATCACCCGCCAATTCGTATCGCATCTGCAGGGCGACCAGAATTTCGACCTGCAGGTCAATAGCGAGGTTTCCGACATCCAGCGCAATGCCGATGGCAGCTGGCGCGTTACCTATACCAACACCAAGACCGATGCCGAACAGGTGGTGGATGCGAAATTCGTGTTCATCGGTGCCGGCGGCGGCGCGCTGCATCTGTTGCAGATGTCCGGCATTCCGGAAGCGGACGATTATGCCGGTTTCCCGGTGGGCGGCTCGTTCCTGATCAACGAGAACCCCGATGTGACGATGCAGCATCTGGCCAAGGCCTATGGCAAGGCCTCGGTCGGCTCGCCGCCCATGTCGGTGCCGCATCTCGATACCCGCGTGCTGGGCGGCAAGCGTGTCATCCTGTTCGGACCTTTCGCCACCTTCTCCACCAAGTTCCTGAAGGAAGGCTCCTATTTCGATCTCGTCTCCTCCGTCACCACCAGCAATGCCTGGCCGATGGTGCGCGTGGGTATCGATGAATATCCGCTGGTGGAATATCTCGCCGGCCAGCTGATGATGTCGGATGACGACCGTTTTGCCGCGCTGAAGGAATATTTCCCCAATGCCAAGCAAGGCGAATGGCGCCTGTGGCAGGCCGGCCAGCGCGTGCAGATCATCAAGCGCGACGAAGAAAAGGGCGGCGTGCTGCGGCTCGGCACCGAAGTCGTCGCCGCACAGGACGGCAGCATCGCCGGCCTGCTCGGCGCTTCGCCGGGCGCCTCCACGGCCGCACCGATCATGCTGAGCGTCTTGGAAAAGGTCTTCAAGGACAAGGTGGCGACGCCGGAATGGCAGGCCAAGATCCGCCAGATCGTGCCGAGCTACGGCACGAAGCTCAATGACAACCCGGAAAAGGTGCAGCAGGAATGGGCCTATACCGCCGAACACCTGCAGCTGCCCACCCCGCCGCAGATCGACCTTGAGGCGCTGAAGGGTGCCGGTGCGGCCCCTGCGGGTGCGCCGGTGAAGACGGTGCCGGATATCGCGCTTTAAGGCATCGTCGCGAGATTTAAGATTGGACGCCGCGTGTCTCTGGATGCGCGGCGTTTTTGTTGATGCACGCCTTTCCCACACTCGACGTCATCCTCGGGCTTGACCCGGGGATCCATTCACTTCAACGGATCGTGGATCCTCGGGTCAAGCCCGAGGAGGACGGAGGACAGGTTTTCGCGCTTAACAGTACCCCGGGTTATAGCGTGGCGTGGTAAGCCGACCATCATCGGATATACCGCCACCGAAATATCTGGCCCCCAACCTACTCGGTGGTAATAATTCCTACCAGATGATGGAGATAACCGTGGCCAACGTTGAAAAGATCAGCGTTTCGATGACGCCCCAGCACGCCGAAATCTTGCGTGACGCCGTGGAAAGCGGTGCTTATGCCAGCAGCAGCGAAGTCATTCGTGAAGCGATGCGAGACTGGTCGGCAAAATGGGTTCAGCGACGCGACGACATCGCCAAGCTGCGCGCATTGTGGGCTGAGGGCAAAGCCAGTGGCGGTTCAACCGAAGTGGATTTCGACAAGGCGCTCAATGAAGCACGTGCAGAACTGGCCTCGTTAAAAATCCGCGGCCAATAAGTGATTAGAGCTCCAAATTTAGGAGGCACCATGGAATGGGTATTGCCACTAGTAGGTGGACTTGGTCTTGGTTCACTTTTAAAATCATATATTGATCATTTTAACGCTCGCCGCGCGATAATATTAGATCGACTATATCAAGAGAAACGAGAAGCCTATCTTGGCCTCCTTGATGCACTTCATAAAGCTGCAATTCATCCATCCGACGAGAATTCTAAAAACTACGCTCTCTGGCAAACTCGATGTCAGCTTTTTGGATCTTTAGAGGTAGCGCAATTTGCACAGGCGATGGCAGATACCAATGATGGGCCTCTATCCGCGCGCGAGGCCGCATTCGCAGGCTTGGTAGAGGCCATGAAAGACGACCTTCGACAATAAGCGAAGAATCAGCAAATTTTAAGCATTAAAGCTCGCTGTGAAAAAGCGCGATTGGCTGGGGCGCCAGGATTCGAACCTGGGAATGCCGGTACCAAAAACCGGTGCCTTACCGCTTGGCGACGCCCCAACAGGGCAGCGAAGGCGAAACGCCGCTGCCTGAACCGGGCCTGATTAGCAAAGCCTGCCCGGCCCGGCAATGACCCGGCGACTTATTTTTTCACAAAATTCAAGCTTTTTGGGTGCCGTGGCGAAGTTCACATGTTAGGGCTTGGCGATGGCGCGGTTGAGGCTGCGGCTCAAGCTGGCATGGCATTTTTCAGGAGGTCTCGATGGCGGACCCGGCATTCGATCTCGATTTCCAGCCGGCCTATGGCGAGGCGGTTCCCGTCGCTCCGCTCATTCAGCGCATCACCGTCAACAATCCCTCCGCCTTCACCTTCCATGGTACCAACTCCTATATTGTCGGCGACCGTTCCGTCGCCGTCATCGATCCCGGCCCGGAGGATGAGGCGCATTTTCAGGCGCTGATGGCGGCGCTTGATGGCCGCGAGGTCACCCATATCTTCGTCAGCCACACCCACCGCGATCATTCGCCGCTTGCCCGGCGGCTGAAGCAGGCGACCGGGGCGCTGACGGTAGCGGAAGGCCCACACCGGGCTGCCCGGCCGCTGCATGTGGGGGAGACCAATCCCTTTGCCGAAAGCTCCGACACTGCTTTTGTCCCCGATATCGCCCTTGGCGACGGGCAGAGCCTTTCCGGCGACGGCTGGCGGCTTACCGCGCTGCATACGCCCGGACACACGGCCAACCACGCCGCCTTCGCGCTCGATGGCAGCGGCATCGTCTTTTCCGCCGATCACGTCATGGCCTGGGCCACCACCATTGTCGCGCCGCCGGATGGGGCGATGAGCGATTACATGGCCTCGCTGGAACGGCTGCTCACCCGCGACGACCGGCTGTTCCTGCCCGGCCATGGCGGCCCGGTCACCGATCCCGCCGCCTTCATGCGGGGCTTGCGCGCCCACCGCCGCATGCGGGAAAAGGCGGTTCTGAAGCGTATCCGCGAAGGCGACCGGCGGATCGCCGACATGGTGAAGGTGATCTACGCCAGCACCGACAAGCGCCTGCATGGAGCGGCCGCACTTTCCGTGCTGGCGCATATCGAAGACCTGATCGAAAAGGGCGAGGTGCAGACGGATGGTGCGCCTTCGCTGCTGGGTGAGTATTTTCCGGCATAGCGGATATTTCTGGCACGCGACATTTCCGGGCGCGTTGCGACCTCACTTCTCACTCCAACCCTTGATTGGATCGAGCGGATGCCACTTGTTTCTTCTCCCCGAGGGGGAGAAGTCCGCGGCAGCGGGATGAGGGGGCAAGGGTCACTATATTCGGCGAGGGTTCCCCCTCATCCGGCCCTTCGGGCCACCTTCTCCCCCCTCGGGGAGAAGAAACAGGCGGCAGCCGCTCGTCCCCATCAAGACGACGCGTGGCGTCAGCTGCACATCAATTGTCGTTCAACCCCTGCATCTCCGCATCCAGCGCATCGAGATAGGCTTCCGCAATCGCAGCACCCACGCCGAGATCGTGCGGGCCGTAACGGGAGGCGACGCGGACGTCGACGATGGTGGTTTCCGCCTCTTCCTTGAGCCGGATGAGAATATCGAAACGCAGGCCCCAGATGCGCGTGCGCGTTTCACCCTGCATCAGCACCACGCCGCTGCCATTAAAGAAGGTAGGCAACGGCGCGTCGGTCGGCCGGGCCATGGGCACCGGCACGATGGAGGGCAGATCCTCCACCGGCCCCTCTTCCGCAGGCTGCGTCCTGTCCTGCTCCGGCACGCCGACGGAGGGCGCATCTTCCGCTCCGATCACCCCCTTCGTATGGGTGATGCGGATATTCTGGGCATTGGCCATTTTTTTGGCGGCGGCATAGATGCGGTCGATCGCGCCTTCGTAACGGCGGCCGGCAAGGCTCGCATAGGCCTCGGCCTGCGCGTCGCGATCCGCTTTGGTGACGGTCGCAGGCCTCACCAGCCATTGCTGGTTGGCGGCTGGTATCACCAGCCATTCCGGCACATCGGCCAGATCGGTGGAAATATCGTAAATCTTCGGCTGCTGCCAGTAAAGAAAAGCACCGTAACCCACCACGCCGAGCGGCAGGGCCGAGAGGAGCAGCGCCGTCAGCGCCGAAAGACCGCCGTGCGCGCCTTTAGTCCACAGCCGCTCAAGGCCGATCAGCGCCAACAGCACGGCAAACAGCGCGATGCCGGCGGCGATGATGAACAGACCGACGAGATCCGGCGTCGTCAGCGGCCCGAAACGATGAATGCAGGCGGCGATGAGAAACAGCGCAAGCGCCGCAAGACCCAGATAGCGGGAAAGATAGGCTGCTACCGAAAAAGGCCGGACGAAACGCACAGTCATGGAAGCGGATATCCGTAAGATCGCATTGGCTAAAAAGCGTTGCACCCGAATTCTGGCAGGGAATCACCTGCATATGATGTCATAGACCGGATTTGCAGCGAGGAAAACAAAGGACGGGTTTGATCCGATGCTAAAGTGCGCAAACCTTTCCTGCGTCATGCGGTACCTGATCCGGGGTGACGGAGTATGAGGCAACGACACTGCCAAACCATGGGTTCCAGGCCTGCGGCACCGCTTCGACTGACTGAGAGGTCCACGGCGACAAGAGACCGGAATATTTTTCCGCATTGTCTCGCCTTAAGAGAATAATGCACCGGTAGTGCAACAAATACGCAAGCTCATCCCTTAATTGCTGAGGAAATCGGCGTATCCTCGGCGACCTCCCTCGAGAATGCGTGTAAAACGTGCAACATTCTCGTTTTCTTGCACAATAAAGAGACATGTCATGTCACAGGCAACGACGTCCGCCGGGCCCTCCGGGCCTAAACCCTTTTATCGCAATTTCGGCTTTCAGGTTCTGATCGCCATGGTCATCGGCCTGCTGCTCGGGCTTGTTGCGCGCAACATCGGCCCCGATGCCGCCGGCAGCGCGAACTGGCTTTCGGTGACGCTGCAAACCATCGGCAGCATTTTCGTGCAGCTTTTGCGCGCGCTGGTTCCGCCGCTGATCTTCACGGCCATCGTGGCCTCCATCGCCAATCTCAAGAACCTCTCCAATGCGGCGAAGCTCGTCTGGCAGACACTTCTCTGGTTCGCCATCACCGCACTGATCGCCGTCGTCATCGGCATCGTGCTCGGCCTCGTCATTCAGCCCGGCGTCAACACGGCGATTGCCAATACGGCAGCGGCGGCACCTTCTTCCACCGGTTCCTGGCTGGATTTCCTGAAGGGGCTGATCCCGGCCAACGTCTTCGGCCTCGAAGCGTCTACCAAGCTCAATAATGGCGCGGCCAGCACCTCGTTGAACTTCAACGTGCTGCAGCTGCTCGTCGTCTCGATCGCCTTCGGTGTCGCGGCGCTGAAAGCAGGCAAGGCGGCGGAGCCGTTCCTCGCCTTCAACCAGTCGCTGCTCGCCATCGTGCGGAAAATCCTGTGGTGGGTCATCCGCCTCACCCCCATCGGCACCATCGGCCTGCTTGGCCGCGCGGTCGATCAATATGGCTGGACGACACTGTCGCAGCTCGGCTGGTATGCGGCGGCCGTTTATATCGGTCTGGCGCTGGTGCTTTTTGTGGTCTATCCGGCGCTGCTTCTCGCCCATGGGCTGAAGCCCTCGCGTTTCTTTGCGGGCGCATGGCCGGCCATCCAGCTCGCCTTTGTGTCGCGCTCCTCCATCGGCACGCTGCCCGTGACCGAAACCGTGACGGAAAAGAGCCTTGGCGTGCCGCGTGAATATGCCGCCTTCTCCGTGCCGCTCGGCGCCACCACCAAGATGGACGGCTGCGCCGCCATCTATCCGGCGATTTCGGCGATCTTCATCGCGCAGTTCTTCCAGGTGCCGCTCGGCATCCAGGAATATGTGCTGATCGTCTTCGTCTCCGTGCTCGGTTCCGCCGCAACCGCCGGCCTCACGGGCGCGGTGGTGATGCTGACACTGACGCTTTCGACGCTCGGCCTGCCGCTGGAAGGTGTGGGCCTGCTGCTCGCCATCGACCCGATCCTCGACATGGGCCGCACGGCGGTCAACGTCGCCGGCCAGGCGCTGGTGCCCACCATCGTCGCCAAGCGCGAGGGCATTCTCGATGAGGCCGTCTATAACAACGCCAAGGATATCGACGCACTCGACGACCGGGAAGCAGCGCCGGCCTGACAGCGATAATCATGGGGCGTTTCCGGTGAAAAAGGAGACGCCCCATGCGGACCATTCCCGTTGTTCCCTGATAGTTTGGGGTTGACGGTGCCAATTTCATCGATAGCGATAACGGCACGGGCAATAGCGCAATTTAGAGCGGAAACTGTGCATGGCGAAACGTAACTGGATTTATGTCGGTCTGCTCGCTTTCATCTCCCTCGGGCTTCTGATCGACGCGGCCGTCTGGCCTGCCGGGCCTCCAGCATCCTTTACCGCAAACGATCTGGTGCAGATGATCGGCATCATCACGCTATTTGCCTGGTGGCAGATAGAGGATGCCGAAAAGCGGGACCTCCGGCGCAGCTCCGCCGCCAAAATCACCACCGTTCTGCTCGCACCCATCGGGCTTGCGATTTATCTCTATCAAACCCGCCGCTGGACCCGCGCCACGCTCGGCCTCTTCGCATTTATCGGAGGCATCGTCCTCATCGCCATCCTCACGGTTCTGCTCGGCGACTGGCTCATTCAACAGGGTTTGTTCCCGCCGTCTTTTCTTCGCAATCCCTGAGCGGAATCAGAATGTTTGGTTTCGAAACCGGCGGAGGCTGCGAGAACGCATCTCCGCTCCGGCGGATTTAACTTTCCGCGCCGAATGGGGTTCTCCCGGCATCGAAACAGGCTTATCAATCGTGGTCACAGCCGCCTCTCATAGTGCCGGTAACATCTGCTGCATTTAGCTGGAATGGAACGCGCCTTGGTAATGTTTCGAACGTCCGGCAGTCCCGGCAAATACGACCCGGCGCTTACCGTTCGGCGTATCCTCAAGGTCAATCACGCCGGTGAGTTTGGCGCTATTCGTATCTACGGCGCGCAGATATGGATGGCTCGCCGGCTGTTCCCGGACATCGTACCCGCTCTTCAGGAAATGCGGGAAGACGAGATCGATCATTGCCGCCGGTTTCGGGACGCCATGCCATCCAGAAACGCAAGGCCTTGTCGCGTCATGGCATTTTGGAGCCTTGGGGGTCTCCTGCTCGGTTTTCTGACCGCGCTCGGCGGACGCAACATGGTCTGGATTTGCACCGAAGCCGTTGAAAGCACCGTTCACCGCCATCTGGAAGATCAATTGGCCTTCCTGCAAACGAGAGATTCCGAGCTGCATAGGCTTATCGCTTCAATTCAGGAACAGGAATTGGCTCATCTGCACGAGGCCGAGAAAAACCAGACGACGCGCGGTTTGGGCCATATGCTTCTGCTGCCGATTATCGGCTTTCTCACCGATCTGATGATCTGGCTCTCGACATGGGGAGACTCAAGCTGGATGCGCGCTGAAATGGCGCGTTCCAGACAGTCCTGATGCCGAGGCTCAACCAAGTGGATGCCGGTTCAGGGCCCGCATGACAGCGAAGAGGTTTGCCTGCCAAACGCAACTTTCCGCCCCAACGCGGCTTTTCCCCGTATCAAAACAGGCGTATCAATCGCGGCAATAAAAGTGCCGTACGGCTGTCATGTTAAGGGAGAAACAAAATGCGTGTTTCCATCGTCTTCGGTGCGCTTGCCGCCATGCTGGCGCTCACCGCCTGCCAGACGCTGACGCCGGAAGAGCGTCGGGCGCGGGATGAGGCGACATGCCGGGGTTACGGTTTCCGCCCCGGCACGGACTCGATGGCCGGTTGCCTTCTCGATCTGGAAATGGACCGCCGCGCCGACAACCGCGCCTGGCAGGCGCAGATGAACCGCGACATGTTCTACCGCCCCGTGGTGGTGGAGCGGCGCATCATCGTCCAACAGAACCCCTGACGGGAATGAAGGCGACATTGCTCGCCACCCTGCCCTCATCCCTCTTCGCCGCCAGCGTTGCCTGCGCCGCGGCCAGGCGGGCGATGGGCACGCGGAAGGGCGAGCAGGACACGTAGTCGAGATCGGCATCCTCGCAGAAATGGATCGAGGCCGGGTCGCCGCCATGTTCACCGCAGATGCCGAGCTTCAGTTCCGGCCGCGTCTGGCGGCCGCGTTCGGCAGCGATGCGGATCAATTCCCCCACACCGTCGAAATCAAGCGAGATGAACGGGTCGCGCTCGATGATGCCCTTGCGCTGATAGGTATTGATGAAACGCGCCGCATCGTCGCGGGAAATACCGAAGGTGGTCTGCGTCAGGTCGTTGGTGCCGAAGGAGAAAAATTCCGCCGCTTCCGCAATCACATGGGCGCGCAGTGCCGCGCGCGGCAGCTCGATCATGGTGCCGGTGAGATATTCGATCTCCATGCCGGTTTCCTGCGCCACCGCTGCGGCGACGCCGTCGATGACCTCGGTGACGTAATCCAGTTCCGCGCGCAGTCCGACCAGCGGCACCATGATTTCAGGCACGACCGGCGCACCGGTGATACGTGCTGCGGCCACCGCCGCTTCGAAAATGGCGCGGGCCTGCATTTCGGCGATTTCCGGATAGGAAATGGCGAGACGGCAGCCGCGATGGCCGAGCATGGGGTTAAATTCGTGCAGCGCATCCAGCCGCTGGCGGAACACCGTCTGCGGCATGCCCATGGCGGCCGCCACCTCGACGATTTCGCCATCGGTCTTCGGCAGGAATTCGTGCAACGGCGGATCGAGCAGGCGGATCGTCACCGGCAGGCCGTGCATGATCTGGAAAAGTTCGGTGAAATCCGAGCGCTGCATCGGCAGAAGCTCATCGAGCGCCGCCCGCCTGCCCTTTTCGCTTTCGGCGAGGATCATCTCACGCATGACGTGGATGCGGTCGCCCTCGAAGAACATATGTTCGGTACGGCAGAGGCCGATGCCTTCCGCGCCGAAGGCGCGGGCGGCGCGGGCGTCGGCCGGCGTGTCGGCATTGGTGCGCACGGTCATGCGGCGCAGGCTGTCTGCCCACTGCATCAGCTTGCCGAAATCGCCCGAGAGTTCCGGCTGCGTCATCGGGACCTCGCCCTTCAGCACCCGGCCGGAAGAACCGTCGATGGTGATGACATCGCCGCGTTTCAGCATGCAGCCGACGCCGATCAGCACCTTGTTGCGCATGTCGACGCGCATGGAGCCGGCGCCGGTGACGCAGGGAATGCCCATGCCGCGCGCCACCACGGCGGCGTGGCTGGTCATGCCGCCGCGCGTGGTCAAAATGCCTTCGGCGGCGTGCATGCCATGAATATCTTCCGGGCTGGTTTCGATGCGCACCAGAATGACGCGGCGGCCTTCGGCTTCCGCCGCAACCGCCTCTTCGGCGGTAAAGACGATTTCGCCCGTCGCTGCCCCCGGCGAAGCCGGCAGGCCGGAGCCGATGATGGGACGCGATGTGCCGGGGTCGATGGTGGGGTGAAGCAGCTGGTCGAGCGATGAGGGCTCGATGCGGCAGACGGCTTCCTCCTGCGAGATCAGCCCCTCTTCCACCATATCGACGGCGATCTTCATGGCGGCGCGGGTGGTGCGCTTGCCGGAGCGGGTCTGCAGCATCCAGAGCTTGCCGCGCTCGATGGTGAATTCCAGATCCTGCATGTCGCGATAGTGGTTTTCCAGCCGCTTGCAGATCGCCAGGAATTCACTGAACGCCTCCGGCATCAGCTTTTCCATCGACGGCTTGTCGGAGCCGGAGGCAAGACGCGCGGCCTCGGTGATGGATTGCGGCGTGCGGATGCCCGCCACCACGTCTTCGCCTTGAGCGTTGACGAGGAATTCGCCGTAAAGCTCCGCCTCCCCCGTCGAAGGATTGCGGGTGAAGGCGACACCGGTTGCCGAGGACGAGCCGAGATTGCCGAAGACCATGGCCTGAACGTTGACCGCCGTGCCCCAGTCACCCGGAATATTGTGCAGGTGCCGATAGGTCACGGCGCGGTGATTGGTCCAGCTGGCGAACACCGCACCGATCGCGCCCCAGAGCTGCACGTGACAATCCTGCGGGAAGGCTTCGCCCAGCTCCTCCTCGATCAGCTTTTTATAAAGCGAAACGACGTGCTGCCATTCGACCGCCGACATATCGGTATCGTATTCATGGCCGAGCCGGCCTTTCTCGTCTTCAAGAATTTCCTCGAACAGTTCGTGGTCGAGGCCCATGACCACATCGGCATACATCTGGATGAAGCGGCGGTAGCTGTCCCAGGCAAAACGGGCGTCACCCGCATCATGGCCCAGCGCCTCCACGGTGCGGTCATTGAGGCCGAGATTGAGGACAGTATCCATCATGCCGGGCATGGAGGCGCGCGCGCCGGAGCGGACGGAGATGAGCAGCGGCGAGTGGCTGCCGCCGAAGGTCTTGCCGGTCACGGTTTCCATGCCGTGGAGGCCGGCCATGACCTGCAGCTTCAGGTCTTCAGGAAGATCGCGGCCGTTCTTGTGATAAAGGGCGCAGGCGTCGGTTATGATGGTGAGGCCGGGGGGAACGGGAAGGCCGAGACTTGCCATTTCGGCAAGGTTCGCGCCCTTGCCGCCCAATATCGCAACGTCACCTGCCCTGCCTTCGGCAGCACCGTTGCCGAAGGTATAAACCCATTTTTTCATTCCACGCTCTCCACCCAGAAGCGTTGTCATTTTTCTATCATCTACAGCATTGCCGGCATGTTGGAAACGCCGCAACATGCAGTTTACATCGCAGTGCAGCATAATTGCGGCAAATTGCGCGCCAGAATTGCCGCAAAATCCAAATAACGGCTTGATTGACGCATTCGTGTAATGCGCTGAAACGGAGTGTTGCCTAAGCCATTCAAATCGCCGCAAAGAGATTATTCATGCAATTTACCCGCCGCCATACGTTGAAATTTGCCGGAATTTCCTGTGCCGCCACCGCCCTTGCCGGCGCGCTCAAAGCCGAGGGGGGCGCCGCCCCCGCAAATGCCGCCCTGCCCTTCGCCTTAACGACGCCGATGCATATCGGCCAGGCGGCGCTGCGGGTGCGCGATCTCGACCAGATGATTGAATATTATCGTTCGGTGCTTGGCATGAACGAGGTGGAGCGTACGGCAAGGGGTGTGACGCTTGGCGTCGGCACCGTGCCGCTGCTCGATCTCGTGCACAAACCGGCGGCGGATTTCGAAAGCCCCACCTCCGCCGGCCTGTTCCACATCGCCTATCTGATGCCCTCCCGCAAGGATCTGGCGCGCTGGCTGGTGCATGCGGCGCTCAGGCAGGTACCGCTTTCAGGTTTTGCCGATCACAATGTCAGCGAGGCGATCTATCTCAACGATCCCGAGGGCAACGGCATCGAGGTTTATAGCGACCGGCCGAAGGACATCTGGGTCTGGAGCGGCCGGGTGGTGAAAATGGGTACCGAACCGCTCGATGTCGATGATCTCGTGGCCCTCACCGACACCAAAACCAGCCATTACGAGGCCGCCCCGCCGGGAATGCGCATCGGGCATGTTCACCTGCGGGTCGGCGAAATCGCCGCCGCCCGCGCCTTTTACGAAGTGGCCGTCGGCCTGCAACCGACACAGGATGCACGTTCGGATGCGTCCTTCCTCTCTTCCGGCGGCTATCACCATCATCTGGCGGTGAATACGTGGAACAGCCGCGGCGCGAAGGAACGCAACGCCATGGAGACCGGCCTCGACTGGTTTTCCCTCACCATTCGCGATCCCGCCGATCTGGAAGCCCAGAAGACGCGGCTGCGGGCCGCCGGTTATGTGCTGGTGGAGATGGAGAACGAAGTGGTAGAGGCGATAGACCCCTGGGGCACGCGGCTGCGGCTGGTGCCGGGGTGAGTGGTCCACACGCTCGATGCGAAGCGGGTGCCATAAAAAATGCTCACACAGCTTCGTCCGAACACTACAGAGCCTCACCGCCCCCCTTACTTATTACTGTGCTTGTCACAGGAATCCGGTCGACACGCGTCTGCGCGGCGGGAGACTCTTTTCAGCCAAGGACTTGGGCTGGCTGGGTTCCTGTGACAAGCACAGGAATGAGGGAGCCCGCCCGTATTCTTCAGCCGAAAAAGAAAGCCTTGCGAGGCCACGGCAGCGGCCTCGCAAGGCATTCCATCCGGTACAGGAAACCGGATGGTGGGGTCTGAAGAAAACCCGAATTGCTTTTAGAAAACATAGCAAAATACCGCACATTGTCGCTCACCCGAATGGGTGATACGACAAGATAAATTGACATTGAGCAAAAGCCGGGGCCGGGCCCCGAACCGGCCGCCTCAGACAGCTTCGCGCAGCTGCTCGGCAGTCTGCAAATCGACCGACACCAGTTGCGAGACGCCCTGCTCGGCCATGGTGACGCCGAAGAGGCGGTTCATGCGCGCCATGGTGATGGGATTGTGGGTGATGATGACGAAGCGGGTTTCGGTGGAGGCCACCATCTCGTCCATCAGGTTGCAATAACGCTCGACATTGTGGTCGTCGAGCGGCGCATCCACCTCGTCCAGCACGCAGATGGGCGCGGGGTTGGTGAGGAACACCGCAAAGATCAGCGCCATGGCCGTCAGCGCCTGTTCGCCGCCGGAAAGCAGCGTCATGGTCTGCGGTTTCTTGCCCGGCGGGCGGGCGAGGATTTCGAGGCCGGCTTCCAGCGGATCGTCGGATTCGATCAGCTGCAATTCCGCCGTGCCGCCGCCGAAGAGATGGGTGAACAGCCGCTGGAACTGCGAATTGACCACATCGAAAGCGGCGATCAGCCTCTCACGGCCTTCGCGGTTGAGGTTCTGGATGCCAGCGCGCAGCTTGCGCACGGCGTCGATGATGTCGTCGCGTTCCTTGATCAGCGCCGCAAGCTTGGCGGAAAGCTCGGCCTGCTCTTCCTCGGCGCGCAGATTGACGGCGCCCAGCCGCTCGCGTTCGATCTTCAGCCGGTCGAGATCGCGCTCGACATCGCGAATATCGGGCTTCGGCTGGTCGGGACCGAGGCCAGTCAGGCGGAACGCCATATGCGGCTCGGTATTCAGCGTTTCGCGGATGCGGTGTTCGGTTTCCTGCCGCTTTTCGCGGGCGGAGACCAGCCGTTCTTCGGCGCGGCCGCGTTTTTCCCGGGCTTCGGCCAGTTCCGAAAGCGCGGTTGCCGCCACACGGTCGGCGGCGCGCTGCAGGTTCTCCGCCTCGGCCAGCCGGTCGGCGGCCTCGCGGCGAGCCTCTTCGGTCTTCTGCAATTCATTGAGCAGGTTGCGGCGTTTCTCGTCGAACTCCTCCGGCGCTATATCAAGCTCGGCGATTTCCTCGCGCGCCTCTTCCTCGCGTTCGCGCAGCGTGGCGATGTGATCGGCCGCACTTGCCGCGCGCGACTGCCAGGTGGAACGCTCCTGTCCTATCGCCTGAATTCTGCGCTGGCGGCTTTCCGCCTCGCGGCTCACACCCTCATGGCGGGCGCGGGCCTCCGCCAGAAGGCCGCGATCGGTCGCGACTTCAAGCTGGCTTTCGCGTAGCCGCAGATCCAGCACGGAAAGATCGGGCGCGTCTTCCATTTCGATGCGGGCGTTTTCCTCCTGAACGGCGATCTCATCGATCTGCGCGCCGATCTGGTTCAGTGCTTCGGACACGATATCGCGACGACGCAACAGATCGCCCGAGGCGCGTTCGGCTGCGGTGAGCGCCTCGCGCGCCTCGGCAAGATGGCGGGTCGCAAGCCGGCTTCTGTCGCGCACGTCGGAAAGCCGCAATTCGCCGCTGCGAATATCTTCGGTTTTCGCGGCAAGCTGGTCTTCGGCCTCGTCCAGAATGGAGCGGGCCTCATCCAGTTCTGTCTCGATTTCAGCGAGGCGGTTCTTCTGCGACAGGCGAAGCGCTGCGGCACCCGGCGCGTCGGCGCTGGCGATGTGACCATCCCAGCGCAACAGCGCGCCTTCGCGCGTTACCAGCCGCTGGCCGGCCTTCAGATGCGGCAGCAGGCGCAGGGCTTCCGCCGTGTTGGCGACGACACCGATCTGCGCCAAAGCGCGGCGCAGGGCTTCCGGCGCCTGCGCATAATCCAGAAGCGGTTTAGCACCCTGCGGCAAGGCGGGATCATCAGCGCCATCGCCATTTCCGGCCCAATAGGCGGGCGCGGCGGGATCGAGCGGGCTTTCGAGATCGTCGCCGAGGGCGGCACCCAATGCCGCCTCGAAACCGCGCTCCACCGTCATTTCTTCGGCCACCGGCGTAAAGCTGCCATTGGCGGCGGCGCTGGAGGCAAGGATTTTGGTGATGGTGCGCGCTTCCGTGTCCAGCGCGTTCAGCCGGTTCCGCGCCGTTTCCAGCGGCGCTCGCGCCAGCGCTTCGGCGGAACGGGCCTCGGCGACGGCAGCTTCGGCTTCCTCCACCACGATCAGGGCATCCTCGACCGCGATCTCCGCCGCCTCGACCGCTTCGCGCCGTTCGGAAGGATCGGGAAGGCCGGAGAGTTTTTCGTCGATGGCATCGATCTCGGCGGATGCTTCCTGCGACTGCCGCTCCAGCCTCAGCTTGCGGTCGGAAAGATCGCGGATCGCCCGCTCCAGTTGCTGGCGGGCGGCGGCGGCCTCGGCTCGTTCGGCGGTAATCGCGGTGAAGATGGCTTCGCTTTCCGCCAGCTTGATCGCGGCGGCTTCGAAGGCTTCGCGCATCTCTTCCGCATGACGGCCGGAATCGGAGAGGATTTCCAGAAGTTCGGCCTCCTCCTCATCGAGCCGCGCGAGTATCTGGGCATTGTCCGAGACCAGCCGTTCCTCGCGGACAATATCCTCGCCAAGCTGCGACAGGCGGCGGGCCAGCTCGTCGCGACGGCGCAGAAGGCGATTTGCCTCGTCATCCAGCTGGGTGCGGGCGATCTGCAGGCGTTGCAGGGCGGCGGCGACTTTCGCCTCGTCCTCGCGCAGCTCCGGCAGCTTCAGGCTGGCGATGCCCTGCTGCTTGGCCGCTTCCATCTGCGCCTGCGCTTTTTCGGCGACGATGTTGGTCGCCTGATTGAGCGCGCTTTCCGCCTCGCCTTCGGCTTCCTTCGCCTCTACCCAGCGGATGTGCAACAGGGTCGCCTCGCGGGCGCGAATATCGGCTGACAGCATCTTGAAACGGTTGGCCTGCCGCGCCTGACGCTTCAGGCTTTCGATCTGGCTTTCCAGCTGGGCGGTCACATCCTCCAGCCGCTCCAGATTGGTCTCGGCGGCGCGCAGGCGAAGCTCGGCCTCGTGGCGGCGCGAATGCAGGCCGGAAATGCCGGCCGCCTCTTCCAGCAACTGGCGACGGGCCTGCGGCTTGGCATTGATGAGTTCGCCGATACGGCCCTGCCCCACCATGGAGGGCGAGCGCGCGCCGGTGGAGGCGTCCGCAAACAGAAGCTGCACATCCTTGGCCCGGGCTTCCTTGCCGTTGATGCGGTAAACGGAGCCGTTTTCACGCTCGATGCGACGTGTGACCTGAATTTCATCGGCATCGTTGAACGCGGCGGGCGCGGTGCGGTCGGAATTGTCGAGGTAAAGGCCGACTTCGGCGGTGTTGCGGGCCGGTCGATTGCCGGAGCCGGAGAAGATGACGTCATCCATGCCGGAGGCGCGCATGTTCTTGTAGGAGTTTTCGCCCATCACCCAGCGCAGCGCTTCGACCAGATTGGACTTGCCGCAGCCATTCGGCCCGACGACACCGGTAAGCCCCGGCTCGATGATGAATTCGGAAGGTTCGACGAAAGACTTGAAACCGACGAGGCGGAGCTTGTTGAACTTCATGCCGTCACGCCCCGGCAAGAAAACGGGCAATAAAAAACGGGCGTGCGGACATATCCGCCGCCCGTTTCTTTCAGGGTCCGGCGATCAGAGCAGCTTGTCGATGACAGCCGACATGGTTTCAACCGACATGTCTCCTGCGTATTTCTTGCCGTTGATGATGAAAGTCGGCGTGGAGTTGACGCCGAATTCCGTCGCACCGCGTTGCATCGTTGCGTTCACATCATCCAGAAGTTTCTGGTTCGTCAAGCAGGCCTCGAAAGACTCCTGTGAGAAACCGGCCATTTTCGACATTTGCAGCAGGGCGGCGCGCGCATCCTGCGCGACTGCCCAGCTCTGCTGCTGCTTGAACAGCATGGAAACGAAGGGGAAATACTGACCTTCCGGTGCGCAGCGCGCCAGCATGAAGGCGGCAGCGGCGCGCGGATCGAACGGGAATTCGCGCAGCACGAAATAGACCTTGCCGGTATCGATGTATTTCTTCTTGATCTCTTCGAAGGTCTTGTTGTGGAAGTTGGCGCAGTGCGGGCAGGTCATCGACATATATTCGACGATCTTGACGGGTGCGTTGGCATCGCCGAGCGCGGCTTCCGGCAGCGGGCCGGGCTTCATCACCGCAGCCATATCCACGTCACCGGTGGATTCAGGCAGTTCCTGCGCCTCGGCGATACCGGGCGTGAGGGCAAACGGCAGGGCCGTGGCAACGGCGGCAAGAGCAACGCCGCCGAGGAGGCTGCGACGGGAAATGGTCAGTTCGGGAAAATGCATGAAAGCACCTGTTGGTAATAGACTCTATTGTCCGTTGATTCCGATATAGCGACGGCCTGTTCATCACAAGCGGGGTTTTGAACTCTTCTTGTCAAAGAATTGTGACCAGTCAAGGACAGCCCGTGCACGTCAAATCGTCCTGCCGCGCGGCTTCTTCTGCAATACCGCCGTGCCAAGCCTTTCAACCGCCTTGCGCAACGCCTCGCTCTCGATGCCGTCCATCATGTCATCGAGACGTTTTGCCGCATCGCCGCGCAAGGGCTGCGGTTTGCGCCGGCGGGTGATGGTTTGCGAGACCGGCTTCTGCACGATCCTGATCTGGCGCACCGCCGGAAAGCCGAAAAAGCCGTTGATGCGGGCAATCAGTTCGCCCTGCGCATGGGTGAGAAACAGAGCGCGCGCGCCTTCGCAGGCAATCGTCAGCACGCCGGGTTGATAACCGCCGCGATCCGGCCCCTCGTCGCGGCGCGGCCAGGTGATCTTTTCCGGCCGGGTGCAATCGGCGAAGTCATCGCCGGCAATCTCGTCCCAGGAGCCGAGCAGCGCCGTGTTGATGCCCGCCCGTTTAGACAGCACCGGGTCCATGATGCCATTGGCGACTTCGGCGATCTGCACGACGCCTTTCTTCTGACCAGCGCCCTTCTGGGGATAACGCATGTTTCACTCGCGATTTTGCGGCGGGCGAATCCGCATGTTCTTGATCGCCCGCTTCTGATGGCCCAACTATAGGCCAAATCGAACAGAAACGGCAAACCATGCTTCAAAAAACCGTCTCGACGCCGCACGCGCAGATGCTGCTCGCCTGGTATGACCGGCACCATCGCGAGCTCCCCTGGCGCACCTCCCCGGCCAGGGCGAAACAGGGAAAACGCGCCGATCCCTATCACGTCTGGCTGTCGGAGGTCATGCTGCAGCAGACGACGGTGCAGGCGGTGAAACCCTATTTCCTGAAGTTTCTCGCAGCATGGCCAAGCGTCAACGATCTGGCCGCGGCGCCGGTCGAGGACGTCATGGCGGCATGGGCGGGGCTCGGTTATTATGCCCGCGCCCGCAACCTGAAGAAATGCGCCGAAGCCGTGGCGCGCGACCATGGCGGCATCTTTCCGGACAGCGAAGAGGGGCTGAAGCAACTGCCCGGCATCGGTGATTATACCGCCGCCGCCGTGGCGGCCATCGCGTTCAACCGGCAGGCGGCTGTCATGGACGGCAATGTCGAGCGCGTCGTCTCCCGGCTTTTTGCGATAGACGCCCCCCTGCCCGGCTCAAAACCCGCGATGAAAGCGAAGGTGTCCGAGCTTACCCCTTCTGACCGGCCCGGCGATTTCGCCCAGGCGATGATGGATCTCGGCGCAACGATCTGCACGCCGAAACGGCCGACCTGCGCGCTCTGTCCGTTCAACGGCCACTGTCTTGCGCTTGCCCATGACGAGCCGGAGCGTTTTCCGGTCAAGGCCGCCAAAAAGGCCAAGCCGGTGCGGCTCGGGGCCGCCTTCGTGGCGGTGAGTGCGAGCGGCGAAATCCTGCTCCGCCGGCGCATCGAAAGCGGGCTTCTCGGCGGCATGACCGAGGTGCCGACAACGGCATGGACCGCCCGCATGGACGGCGGCACGGAGGCGAGCCATGCGCCCTTTGCCGCCGGCTGGCAGGCGGCGGGCGTCATCGTGCATGTCTTCACCCATTTCGAACTGCGGCTCACCGTCTATCGCGCGCAGGTTCCGGACGGCCTTCAAGCCGGGCCGGATGACGGATGGTGGGAGCCGGTTACAAATCTTGACGCACAGGCGCTGCCGACGGTGATGAAAAAAGTCATAGCACAGGCTATTCCATCCGCATTCGATGAACGCAGGAAATTTCGATGACCAAGATTGAGCATATCGTATTCGACATCGGCAAGGTGCTGATCCATTACGATCCGCATATTCCCTACAGCCGCCTCATTCCCGATGCCGATGAGCGCCAATGGTTCTTCGAGAATGTCTGCACCCATGACTGGAACCTCGAACAGGATCGCGGCCGCCGCTGGGAGGATGCCGAGGCGCTGCTGGTGGAGCAGTTTCCGGAGCGGGAAGAGCACATTCGTTCCTTCCGCAAGTTCTGGCACGAGATGGTCTCGCATTCCTATGACGACAGCGTCGCGATCATGGTCGCCCTGATCGACAGCGGCCACGACGTGACGATGCTGACCAACTTCGCCTCCGACACCTTCCGCGAGGCGCAGAAGATGTTCCCCTTCCTCACTTTGCCGCGCGGCGTCACCGTTTCCGGCGATGTGAAGCTGTTGAAGCCGGATGTGGCGATCTACGATCTGCACGCCAGGGAATTCGGCCTCAACCCCGCCGCAAGCATCTTCATCGACGATACGCTCGCCAATGTCGAAGGCGCGAAGGCGGCAGGCTGGCAGGCCGTGCACTTCACCGGCGCGGAAAAGCTGAAGCAGGATTTGCGGGCTTATGGGGTGGAAGTCCGATAAATTCCCAGATCGGGAAAAGAAATTGGCGCAGGCGGAAATGGCGGTCTCCGGCCTGCGCCAGTCCTGCCGCAAGCGGCATCGGACGCAATGTTTTTGTGACTTGTCCTGATGGGATTTTCACAACCACTGCTTTGATTGAGACAGTATTTCCCATCTCTTGCGCGAAACTTGTCTGGCTAAAATTTCATATTCTAAAATACCAACGCCCGACACCGAAGTGCCGGGCGTTGGTCGTTCTCCATCCGGGACTGAAGGTACTAAACCGGACAGAGACGTATGCTGACAAGGGCGGGCGGTGGATCGTTGCCTTCAAGCCTTTCGGGCTTTGACTATTCAGCCTTTGCCAGTTCGCCGCGGACGATCGCCCGGAGCTCATCGATCGGCTTCAGCGCGTCGCCATCCTCGAAGTGCCAGAACGTCCATCCGTTGCATGCGTCGAGACCCTGCACCTTCGCGCCGAGGCGGTGAATGGAGCCGGCGGTCCCGCCGGATGCAATCGTACCATCGGCACGAATAATGGCGCTATAACGGCGTCTTGCATCCGTCAGCACCTGGCCCGGGCGGACGAGGCCGCTTTCCACCAGCGTGTTGAAGGCAACGCGCGGTTCGGCCTTCTTGCCGGTCATCACGGTCAGTTCCGCCTTGCCGAGCGGCTCGACGGCGGCGATGCGGGCCGATGCCGCATCGATGTAATCCTGTTCGCGCTCGATGCCGACGAAGTGGCGGCCGAGACGTTTTGCGACCGCACCCGTGGTGCCGGAACCGAAGAACGGGTCGAGCACGATGTCACCCGGCTTGGTGGAGGCCATGATGATGCGCGCCAGCAGCGCTTCCGGCTTCTGGGTCGGATGCACCTTCTTGCCGTCGTCACCCTTCAGCCGCTCATGGCCGCTGCAGATCGGGAACAGCCAGTCGGAGCGCATCTGCACATCGTCATTGGAGGCCTTCAGCGCATCGTAGTTGAAGGTGTAGTTCTTGGCTTTCGGATCGCGGCTGGCCCAGATCATCGTCTCATGGGCGTTCTGGAACCGGCGGCCCTTGAAATTCGGCATGGGGTTGGTCTTGCGCCAGACGATGTCGTTCAGGATCCAGAAATCGAGGTTCTGGAGCATGGAGCCGACGCGGAAGATATTGTGGTAGGAGCCGATGACCCAGATGGTGCCGTTGGGCTTCAGGACACGGCGGCAGGCGAGCAGCCAGGCGCGGGTGAAGGCGTCATAGGCCTCGAAGGAGGCGAACTGGTCCCATTCGTCATCGACGGCATCGACCAGCGACTGGTCGGGACGGTGCAATGTGCCGCCAAGCTGGAGATTATAGGGCGGATCGGCGAAAATCGCATCCACCGACTGGCTCGGGAGGGCATCCAAGGCAGCGACACAATCACCTTTGATGATGCTGTCCTTCCAGGCGTCGCTCTCGCCCGCACGATCAAAACCGGCACGCCGAAAATCGGCCAGCGGAAAAACTGCTGCCATTGGTACTCGCTCCATACGCTTACTCTCTACTGATGCTTATGGTTACCGAAGATGGTTATCAAAGCCTGAACAAGTCACGGAAAACGCAAAATAAATGGCTGTCGCGGCGCGCGATCCCGATTTGACGCCGCCGGCGGGGGAACCCGAAGTCGGGCAAAAACGTTGTGCACAACGGGTTCTCCTGTCCCCGCATATCGGCGCAGCAGGAAGAGCCATTATGGCAGGGGGTAATCCGCAATGGGGTCCGTGATGAAAATGGCTTCTTTTTCCATGAATGTCGTCTGCGCCGCGCTTTTCGCAACGGCGCTGCCGGCGCCATCGCAGGCGCAGCAACCGGCCCCGCAATATAACGTCGTCACCGATGCGGTCCTGTTCGATGGCGGCCCCTCGCTCGGCAACAGCGACAGGGTACGGTGGGATTTTTACAAGGCAGACCGCTCCGGCGGGCGTACCGACGACAATGCCGGCGGCTCCTATGACGCCACCTTCGAGGCGAAACTGCCGGCCGGCAAATATGTCGGGGTGGCGGCGCTCGGCAATGTCACCCGCGAAGTGCCCTTCGAGGTGAAGGACGGAAGCGTCGCGAGGCCGAAGGTGAATTTCGATGCGGCGGAACTGACCGTCGTGCCGAAACGCAGTCCCGGCGGCGATGTGGAAACCCAGGCGAAAACCGAAATCACCGAAGGGGACTTCAAGGACAGCGTCTATGGCCAGAATACCGTCTTCGTGCCGGCGGGCGAAGTCCTTCTCACGGGCGGCATCGGCCCGGCGCGGGCCGAGGAGAAGCTTGCCATCAAGGCCGGAGAAAAGATCAGCCACGAACTGGTCATTCCAAGCGGGGTGGTAATCGCCAAGGCCGTCTATGCAGAAGGCGGCAGGGCGGTCGAGACGGATGATATCCGCTTCGAGGCCATGTCGGCCAAGGAAACCCTCGACGGCACGCGCCAGACCATCAACGGCATTTACGGCACCGGCAAGATGATGGAAATGCCGGCCGGCGATTTCGTCATGCGCGCCCGTCTCGGCAAGGTCACCGTCGAACAACCCTTCACCGTAACAGCAGGAAAGCGCAACGAAATCACCCTCGACCTCGATGCCGGCGTTCTCGCGATCACCGCGCCGGGCGCGGAACGGATCGATATCGTCGAAACGACCAAAGACCTTCAGGGCACCCAGAAGGAGATTTCCGGCCGTTACGGCACGCAGCATCAGGAAACCCTGCATCCCGGCGATTATTCGGTGAAGGTGAGCTACGACAAGAAAACCGGGCGCGAGCCGAAGGAAATCAAGGCGACGGTCAAGGCCGCCGAGAGAACCGAGACGAATGTGTCGGAGTAGGCCTCGGCCACCGCCCGGCCGGAGGCTCTGGCCGTTCGCCGATTTTCACGCCTGAGAACCCTGACGCCGCGATACGGTCGCACAGCCTGATCCACTGGCAGCCGCGACAGGCCTGCCGGATGTCTCCGGCGGCAAAAGCCAGACGCATCTTCGCAAGAAAGTCAGGCGTCGCCCGCAGCCGCTTGCCGGCGCTCAGCGTCTCACCCAAAAGCACTGACACCGAAAGGCGGGCCGTCTCGTCCCGCTGCACCACACCTTCGTTGAAGCAGTGGGCATGGCTTTCGCACAACAGGCCCTCGCAAATATCGTCCGGACCATCCACCAGCTCGATATCCTCCTCACCGGCATTCAGGCGGGCCGCGACACGGTCGTAATTTTCGACGAAGCCTGACGTATATCCCTTGCCCACGTAAGTGAGCATACAGAGAAGATGGTGGGGCCGGAGGCGGACGGTCACGGGCCCGCCCTATCCGACGATGGCGAAGGCGTCGCGCACCGAGCCGGACGAGGTGCGGATGGCCTTCCGGCCGATCCATTGCACATGCCCGTCGAGGATACGCACCGCCTCTTCGGCGCGGCCGCCGCGCAGCGCGTCGATGATCGCGCGGTGATCGGTGTCGGTGCGGCGCTCCCAGCCGGCCCGCCAGGCGGAAAACAGGAAGCGGGCGCTCGCCGCATGCAACCCGTCAATCGCCTCCATCAGACGCGGCATGTTGCAGGGCGCGGTGATAAGGCGGTGGAAGCGGCGGTTGGCCTCTTCCCAATGCTGCACATCGACGGCGCTATCGCCTTCCAATGTTGCGGCCTCGGCCTGATCGAGAATGGCGGGCGTCATGTTGGGAATGGCGTGGCGCAGCGCCAGAACCTCAAGGGCGGCGCGCATTTCCGCCACTTCGCGCACATCGTCAAGGCCGAAATCCGCCACCCGGACACCCCGGCGCGGAATGCTTGCGGCCAGCCCCTGCGCCTCCAGCCGGCGGAACGCCTCGCGCACCGGCACGTGCGAGGCACCGAATTCGGCGGCGATGTGATCCTGCCGCAACCGCTCGCCCGGCGACAGCTCGCCGCGAACGATGCGGTCGGCGAGCGTGCGGCTGATGCGCGCGGCAATGGTGTCTTCAGGTGCGGTTTTCACTGGCTTGGGCATAATATCCCATAACGCATATGCCGCGCGACTGTGTAGCGGTTTTTGCAGGTTCCAGATGCGCAAAACGGAATATTCGAAATCCGTCAGCCGGTTATGCGTTTCCCGTCTCCGGCACGGGCAAGCTATGAGCCCGGTGGGACCGACCTTTGCGGGTGAGCCGGTTGAGCTTGGCGCGGACATGGTCTAAAAGCCCGGCATCATTTTCTTCCAGCCAAATTCGATACAGGGAGCGCCCATGAGCGGCTTCGACCTCATTATTTTCGACTGTGACGGCGTTCTGGTCGATTCCGAAATCATCGCGGCGCAGGTGGAATCCCGCCTGCTTACCGAAGCCGGTTATCCGATCTCCGTCGAGGAAATGGGCGAGCGTTTCGCCGGTATGACCTGGAAGAACATTCTCCTGCAGGTGGAGAGCGAAGCCAGCATTCCGCTCTCCGCATCGCTGCTCGACAAGTCGGAAAAGCTGCTCGACATGCGGCTGGAACGCGACGTGAAGATCATCGAGGGCGTCAAATTCGCGCTCTCGCGCCTGACGACGCCGCGCTGCATCTGCTCGAACTCATCGAGCCATCGCCTCGACATGATGCTGACGAAGGTGGGCCTGAAGCCCTATTTCGCGCCACATATCTATTCCGCCAAGGATCTCGGCGCCGACCGCGTGAAGCCGAAGCCGGACATCTTCCTGCATGGCGCGGCGCAATTCGGCGTTTCCCCCGACCGCGTGGTGGTGGTCGAGGATTCCGTGCACGGCATCCATGGCGCAAGAGCCGCCGGCATGCGTGTCATCGGCTTCACCGGCGCATCCCACACCTATCCGAGCCATGCCGACCGGCTGACGGATGCGGGCGCCGAAACGGTGATCTCGCGCATGCAGGACCTGCCGGCCGTGATTGCGGCAATGGCGGAGTGGGAAGGCGCTTTTTAATCTCTGGCTTTGTCACAAACGCCACTTCGTCATGCTCGGGCCTGTCCCGAGCATCTGCAACAGTTTGATTTTACGATACGTGTTTGGATCCTCGGGACAAGCCCGAGGATGACGTCGTGCGTGAGGAATGGTTTGTCCGCGATCTGACCGGAGCCCGCAAAAGCAGCCTCCGGTTTTTACATTTCGCCCGTCAAATCACCGGCGTGCGGTCTTGGCCTTCGCACCCTGCTCGGCAAAGCCGATATAGACGCTGACAGACCGCGCTGCGCCGCCCGGTCCGTTGGGGATCGCCACATGGTCGTTGTTGAAGATGAACTGCGTGCCGGCGCCGCCTGCCGGGACATCGATGGCGAAGTTGGTCGTTTCGCCGTAGATTTCGCCGTCGCCATCCTTCACCGTCACGCGGACCGGCACGGTGACGCGGCCAGGCTTGGCCATCGGGCCGGGAACGAGGCGGCCCTGCGCCAGCACGTTTACCGTCAGCGTCGTTTCATTGGCGGTGCAGGAACGCGTCGTATCTGATAGCGAGACCTGATAGGCGAGTTTCTGCGGATCGTCCTTGGCGCCGCCGGTGTAAACGCGGTGAACGGCGTTGGCGTCGAGAACCGTCACGGCCGGGCAATTGGCCTGAACCACGGCAGCCGTCGGTGCGGCCTGCGCCGCCGGCGGGTTGACGGCAAGCGAGTCCGACGGGTTGGAGGAATTGCATCCTGCAACAACGACGAGAAGCGACATCGCGGCGGACAAACGCAAGAAATTCCCTGACACTCTTCTAAATCCTCTCCCTTGTCCCGGAACAGAACCGGAGACGCTGTTTATTGACCTTTCACCCAGGTTGGCGATGGTCTATAGCAGCGACGCCGGAAAAAATCGATTGGCATGTTCGGTTTTGCTTGAATTTTCAGAAAAGCCCTTCATTACCTCGCCAATCGCCTCATTCCGGTGAGACGCTGCGGACAAGACGCCGATCGTATCGGTAACGGATAAGGGACTATCTCGTGGAATATGTATCGACCAGGGGTGCGGCCCCTTCGCTTGGTTTTTGCGACGCGCTTCTTGCGGGCCTTGGCCGTGACGGCGGGCTCTACGTGCCGCGCGAATGGCCTTCCATGTCGAAGAAGGAAATTCGCAACCTGCGCGGCAAGTCCTATCAGCATGTCGCCTTCGAGGTTCTCTACCGTTTCACCGGCGGCGAGATTCCGGCCGACAAGTTCAGGGCGATGATCGACGACGCCTATGCGACCTTCCGGCATCCTGCCGTCGTGCCGCTGACGCAGACCGGTCCGAACACCTTCGTTCTCGAGCTTTTCCACGGCACCACGCTCGCCTTCAAGGATGTGGCGATGCAGCTTCTCGCCCGCCTGATGGACTATACGCTTTCCGAACGCGGCGAACGCGCCACCATTGTCGGCGCCACATCGGGCGACACCGGCGGCGCTGCCATCGACGCCTTTGCCGGGCGCGAGCGCACCGATATCTTCATCCTTTTCCCGAACGGCAAGGTCTCTCCGGTTCAGCAGCGCCAGATGACGACCTCCACCGCGTCCAATGTGCATGCGCTGGCGATCAACGGCAATTTCGACGATTGCCAGACGCTGGTGAAGGAGATGTTCAACGACGTGAAGTTCCGCGACGGCGTGAAGCTTTCCGGTGTCAACTCCATCAACTGGGCGCGCATCATGGCGCAGGTGGTCTATTATTTCACCGCGTCGCTGTCGCTTGGCGGTCCGGACCGGAAGATTTCCTTCACCGTTCCGACCGGCAATTTCGGCGATATTTTCGCCGGTTACGTCGCCAAGAAGATGGGCCTGCCGATCGACAAGCTCGTCATCGCCACCAATGACAACGACATTCTGGCGCGCACGCTGAAAACCGGCCGCTATGAGATGCGCGGCGTCAAGCCCACCACCTCGCCCTCGATGGACATCCAGATCTCGTCCAACTTCGAGCGGCTGCTGTTTGAAGCCTATGGCCGCGATTCCGCTGCCGTAAAGGCATCGATGGACGGCCTCAAGCAGTCCGGCGCGTTTGAAATCCCGCCGAAGGCCTTGAAATTCATCAAGAAGGATTTCCGCGCCGGCCGCGCCACCGAAAAACAGGTGGCGGCGACCATCCGCGAAACGCTTGAGAAGACCGGCTACCTGATCGACCCGCATACGGCGACTGGCGTTTTCGTGGCGGAAAAGCACGAAAAAGCGTCAAGCCCGATGGTCGTTCTGTCGACCGCTCACCCGGCTAAATTCCCGGCCGCTGTAAAATCCGCTTGCGCAATCGAGCCTGCGCTTCCAGTATGGTTAGCTGACATTATGAACCGGGAGGAGCGTTTCGACATTCTGGATGCGGAGCTGAAAGCCGTGGAAAGCTTCATCGGCAAACACGCACGCGCCGGCAAATAGAGACGCGGAAAGACGTTGAGTATGAGAGTTAATTTGACCCGGCTTTCGTCCGGGTTGACCGTTGTGACGGAAAGAATGCCGCATCTCGAAAGCGTCGCTCTTGGGGTGTGGATCAAATCCGGCTCCCGCAACGAGACGACTGCCGAACACGGCATCGCCCATCTTCTCGAACACATGGCTTTCAAGGGCACGGCGCGCCGCACCGCCCGGCAGATCGCCGAAGAAATCGAAAATGTCGGCGGCGAAGTCAACGCCGCGACATCGACGGAAACGACCTCCTACTACGCCCGCGTTCTGAAAGACCACGTTCCCCTCGCCGTCGATATCCTTGCCGACATCCTGACGGAATCGCTGTTCGACGAAGACGAGCTGGAGCGGGAGAAAAACGTCATCCTGCAGGAAATCGGCGCGGCGACCGATACGCCCGACGACGTGATCTTCGACAATTTCTCCGGTGTCGCCTATCGCGACCAGACCATCGGCCGCCCGATCCTCGGCACACCGGACACCGTTCAATCCTTCACCACCGGCCAGATCAGGCATTATCTCGCCCGCAACTACACGACGGACCGCATTTTCGTCGTGGCGGCCGGCGCTGTCGATCACGAAAGCTTCGTGAAGCAGGTGGAAGAACGTTTCGCTTCGCTGCCGCAATTGCCCGTCGCCACGCCGGTTCTCGAAAAGGCCATTTATACCGGCGGGGAAATCCGCGAGACCCGCGACCTCATGGATGCGCAGGTGCTGCTCGGTTTCGAGGGCAAGGCCTATCACGCCCGCGATTTCTATTGTTCGCAGATCCTCGCCAATATTCTCGGCGGCGGCATGTCCTCCCGCCTGTTCCAGGAAGTGCGCGAATATCGCGGCCTGTGCTATTCCGTCTATGCGTTTCACTGGGGCTTTTCCGATACCGGCATCTTCGGCGTGCATGCGGCCACCGGCGGCAACGACCTGCCGGAACTGGTGCCGGTCATTCTGGAGGAATTGCGCAAGTCCTCGCAGACCATCCATCAGGAAGAAATCGACCGCGCCCGGGCGCAGATCCGCGCGCAATTGCTGATGGGCCAGGAAAGCCCGGCCGCCCGCGCCGGCCAGATGGCCCGGCAGATGATGCTTTACGGCCGGCCCATCCCCAATGAGGAGATGATGGAGCGGCTGGGCGACATCACCCGCACACGCCTGACCGATCTTGCGGGACGACTGTTTTTCGATACAGTTCCGACATTGTCCGCAATTGGCCCGCTCGAACATCTGCCGCCTCTTTCCGACATCACTGCCGCGCTTTCCGCACAGCAGCCCGCAAGGATAAAGGCGAACGGATAAACCGATATGAGAGCGGGATTTAAAGGCAAAGACCGCTCACCTTTTTCGCGATCCCGCTCGCGGATGGCGATGTCTGCCGCACAGGGATCGTGAATGCTGCGTTTTCTTTCCCGACATAGCGACACGCCCGAACTGCGCAGCGCCAATCACCTTCTCAGACTGCCGCGCTACGGCGATTTCAAGCAATGGCATGTGCTGCGTTCGGAAAGCCGGCAGTTTCTCCAGCCCTGGGAGCCGACCTGGCGTCCGGACGAGCTGACGGAGGGCGCCTTCCGCATGCGTGTGGTGCGCAACGGCCAGGAGTTTTCCTCCGGCACCGCCGTCTCCTTCCTGCTATTTGAAAAAGAGACGCTGCTCGTCGGCGGCATCACCATCGGTTACATCCGCCGGGGTGCGGCGCAGAGCTGCATGATCGGCTACTGGATCGGCGAGCGCTACGCCGCGCAAGGCCATATGTCTGCCGCATTAAAATTGGTAATACCCTACATCTTTAACGGACTTCAGTTGCACCGTATCGAGGCAGCCTGTATTCCGGAAAACTTCAAAAGCATCCGGCTTCTCGAAAATGCCGGGTTCCAGCGGGAAGGCCTCCTGCGGGAATATCTGAAAATCAATGGCCAATGGCGGGATCATATGATGTTTTCCCATCTTGCCGACAAGCAAAGCTCCGGCGGAACGAAGTACGATACATGACCTACACTCACTCTGCGCCGTGCCTTGCGAAACGTCTGGCGGCAATCGCGCTGGCTGCGCCGTTTTTCCTGTTTTTCCTGCTTTTTTCGTCCTATTCCTACGCTTTCGAACCGGTGAAGATTTCCCGTGACGACACGGCGCTCGATCTCACCGCGACCACGGACATCTACGCCAACCAGGGCGAAGCCTTTCAGGTTTCGACCGCGCCCGGCCCTGACGGCATTCGCCGCCGCATCGAGGTGCGCGCCAGCTCCGATGACCATCAGGGCGACTGGGCCGTGTTTGCGCTCGCCAACGTCTCCGAAGAGCAGCTGGAGCGCGTGATCGTCGCGCCGCATTTCCGCCTCGTCAATTCCAAGCTGTTCTGGCCCGATCTCGGCTCGCAGCGCATCATGGCGATCACCCCGAGCGAAGGCTTCGCGCTTGACCGGCAGCCGAGCCCGGATGCCGACGTGTTCCGCATCACCCTCAATCCCGGCTCCGTCATCACCTTCGTCGCCGAGCTTTCGACGCCGCAGCTGCCGCAGCTTTATCTATGGGAGCCGGAGGCCTACAAGGACACGATCAACGCGTTCACGCTCTATCGCGGCATCGTGCTCGGCATTGCCGGCCTGCTGGCCGTGCTTTTGACCATCCTGTTCGTGGTCAAGGGAACCTCCGTCCTGCCGGCCTCGGCCGCGCTCGCCTGGGCGGTGCTGGCCTATATATGCGTGGATTTCGGTTTCCTCGAAAAGCTCATCACGGTCACCTCAAGCGATCAGCGAATATGGAGGGCGGGAGCGGAAGTGGCGCTCGCCTCCAGCTTCGTCGTCTTCCTCTTTACCTATCTCAACCTCAACCGATGGCACGCGCATCTGGGTTATGCGACCTTTGCGTGGGTGGTTGGGCTGGCGCTGCTGTTCGGTGTAGCGATCTATGACCCTTCGGTTGCGTCGGGTATCGCGCGTGTTTCCTTCGCGCTGACGGCGACGGCGGGCATCGCGCTCATCATCTATCTCGGTTTCAACAAATACGACCGCGCCATTCTGCTGGTTCCCTCCTGGGCTCTGATCCTCGTCTGGCTGTTCGGCAGCTGGCTGACAGTGACGGGGCAGCTCGACAACGACATCGTGCAGCCTGCCCTTGGTGGCGGGCTGGTTCTGATTGTCCTCCTGATCGGCTTCACCGTCATCCAGCACGCCTTTGCCGGCAGCGCCTATCAGCAGGGGCTATTCTCCGATCTCGAACGCCAATCTCTCGCACTGACGGGCAGCGGCGACACCGTGTGGGACTGGGATGTGACGCGCGACCGTATCGTCACCACGCCTGACATTTCCAACCGGCTGGGCCTGGAACCCGGCACCATGCATGGCGCTGCGCGCAACTGGCTGCCGCGCCTGCATCCTGACGATCGCGACCGGTTCAAGGCAACGCTCGACGTGCTGCTCGACCATCGCAAGGGCCGCCTCAACCACGAATTCCGCATTCGCGCCGAAGACGGGCACTTCCACTGGCTGCAAATCCGGGCGCGGCCGGTTCTCGGCTCCAACGGCGAAATCATCCGCTGCGTCGGCACCATCACCGACATTACCGAGCAGAAGAATTCGGTCGAGCGGCTGTTGCAGGATGCGATGAACGACAATCTGACCGGACTTCCGAACCGGCAGGTATTCCTCGACCGCCTGCAATCGATCCTCAACCTCTCTCCTGACAGCGAGGGTGTGCGGCCGACGGTGATGGCGATCGATATCGACCGTTACAAGCTGGTCAACGATACGCTGGGTATTGCAGCGGGGGACAATATTCTCATCGCGCTGACCCGTCGTCTGCGCCGTCTGTTGAAACCGCAGGATACGCTGGCGCGTCTCGGCGGCGACGAGTTCGGTCTGATCCTGACCTCCGAGCGCGATCCGCAGCGTGTGGCGGATTTTGCCGATGCGGTGAACAAGGCGATCATGGTGCCGATCAATTTCGCCAATCGCGAAATCATCCTCACCGCCTCCATCGGCCTCGTTTCGTGGATCGACCAGCAGGAAAGTGCGGCCGGACTCTTGAGCGATGCGGAACTCGCCATGTACCGCGCCAAACGCGCCGGCGGCAACCGCGTCGAGCCGTTCCGCCCCGCCTTCCGCACATCGGGCACCGACCGGCTGCAGATGGAAAGCGACCTTCGTCGCGCCATCGAGCGCAAGGAGCTGTCGCTGGCCTATCAGCCGATCGTCAAGCTCGATGATGGCGAACTGGCCGGTTTTGAAGCGCTGATGCGCTGGGAGCACCCCAAGCGCGGCAATATCCCGCCGAGCGAGTTCATTCCGATTGCGGAGGCCTCCGGCCTGATCGAGCCGCTCGGCATGTTCGCGCTGGAACGGGCGGCGACCGATCTGATGGACTGGCAGCACGCCATCGAGAAGATGCCGATCTTCATCTCCGTCAATATTTCCAGCGCGCAATTGCTGAACAACGAATTGTATAACGACGTGCGCGGCATGTTGACCCGCACGCGCTGCAATCCGCAGCAGCTGAAGCTGGAACTGACGGAATCCGTCGTCATGGAAAATCCGGAGCAGGCGCGGCTGGTGCTTTCCAAGCTGAAAGAAACGGGCTTAAGCCTCGCCATGGACGATTTCGGCACCGGCTATTCGTCGCTCGCCTATCTTACCCGCTTCCCCTTCGACACGATCAAGCTCGACAAGGCGCTGGTGGCCAATACCAGCGACAAGCGCAACGTGCTGTTGCGTTCCGTCATCGCCATGGCGCGGGCGCTCGACATGCAGGTGGTGGCGGAAGGTATCGAAACGCCCGAGGATGCGGCGGAACTGGCGCGCATGAACTGCCATTTCGGCCAGAGCTTCCTGTTCGGCACCCCGGTTTCGGGCGATGCGGCGCTGAAGCTTTTGCGGGAACGGTTCCAGCCGACGAAACGGGCTTCTTAAGGGGACGGGGTGCAGTAGCGCAACCTCTCCCGTTAACGCGACGTCATCCTCGGGCTTGACCCGAGGATCCATTGTCGCGGGTGGTTGTGGATCCTCGGGTCAAGCCCGAGGATGACTCGGAGCATGTCGTTTCCTACTGAACCGTCGCAGCCTGCTGCAACGGTGTTGACGCATCCGCCGCCACCCTCCCATGCAGGAGGTCGTGAATGAATTCCATCTTCGCCACCACCGGCGGCGTCAGCACGAAGGGATAGAGGTCCGCCTCCCCCATGCTGCGCTGGATCGAGTTGATCGCGACGCTCAGCGGAACCCAGGCCTTGACCAGTTGCGCGGCGCTGCGGGCATTGTAGGGATCGAAGGTGACCTCCGCCGCCATTTCCTCGTGTCCGTCAGGATCGATGGCCACGCCGAAGGCCCGCGCCGTCTCCAGCGTATCGACGATATGCAGATAATGGGCGAAACATTCGGCGAAATCCTCCCAGGGATGGACCGAGGCATAGGAGCTGATGAAACTCTCCTGCCAGTCGGGGCGCGGTCCCTGTTCGTAATTGCGTTGCAGCGCCGCACCATAATCCTCGCTGTCATCGCCGAAGACGGCGCGGCAGGCCTCCAGACGGTTTTCGTCGCGCACCAGCTTGTTCCAGATGAAATGACCGACCTCGTGGCGGAAATGGCCGAGCATGGTGCGGTACGGCTCGTTCATATTGGCGCGCACCTGCTCGCGCGTCACATCGTCGGCCTCGGCCGCACGGATGGCGATCAGGCCTTCGTCGTGGCCGGTCATGGCGGGAATGACGGAGCCGTCAGGGGCCACTTCATCCACCAGAAAGTCGAAGACGAGGCCGCCGGCCGGATCGGCATCGCGGTTTGGATGCGGCAGGCCAAGCCGCAGCATCGAATAGAACAGATGCCGCTGCGCCTGGCTGATGCGCCGCCATTGTTCGATGCCCTGCTCCGTGGCGATGTCAGGCACCAGGCGATTGTGGCTGCAGGCCGGGCAAAAGGCGGTATCGCTTTCCGCCGGCACCGACCAGTTGCAGATGTCGTTCACCTCATTGGCGCAAAACCGCACCTGCTTTTGCGGGTCCGCGACAATCTGCCAGTTCGGCTCGCCCGCCGGCGCCAGCGCCTCCATGGAAAGCCGTTCCGGCACGAAGGCCAGCCGATGGCCGCAGGAGACACAGAAGCGATTGTCGAAATGAACAGGCTGGCCGCAGGATGCGCAGGAAAAAAGCTTCATGGATGAAACCCTAGCGATGGAACGGGTGAGGCAAACATAAGACGCGAACGTGAAGGCACAACGACCGAGCCGTCATGCGCCTCACACGACAAGAGCGCATGTGCGAGAACACATGCGCTCCAAGCGCCGCATCGTGGGAGAGGCGCAATCTGTCATGTGACATTACATGCGGTCGACAGCGCCCTTGACGGCATCCTTCGCCTTGCCGATGCCGGTCTGAACCTTGCCCTTGGTTTCCTGGGCGGCACCCTTGGCGCGCAATTCATTGTTGCCCGTCGCTTCGCCGACGTTCTTCTTCACCTTGCCGGCAATTTCATTGGCTTTACCGGCGATCTTGTCAGATGTGCTACCCATGTTACTGCTCCCTAGTTGAGCCGTACTGTCTGTCCGGCTTTCCGGGTGGGTAACGTCAGGTGTCAGGATTTGGTTCCAGCCAAAACGGGCGGGCCCATACGTGGTTCAGGCGTGCCCGGCATCCGTGGAGAGCATGCGCGCATCAACGCCCATGAGCGCCAGCGCCCGCTCGTATTTATTGTCCAGTCCTCGGTCGAAGATCAGCTCTTCCGCCGCCGGGCAATTCAGCCAGCCATTATTGGCGATCTCGTTTTCCAGCTGGCCCGGACCCCAGCCGGCATAACCGAGCATCATGGTGGCCCTCTGCGGGCCGCGGCCGTTGGAAATGGCGCGGACGATATCGAGCGTTGCGGTGAGCGAGATGTCATCGCTGACCGGAATGCTGGATTCGCTTAAATAATCATCGGAATGCAGCACGAAACCCCGGCCGGATTCCACCGGGCCGCCGCACTGGATCGGAAATTCGCGGGTGCGGTTGGGCAACATGATGGCGTCGTTGCTGTCCACCAGCTTCAGATGCAGCAGAATATCCGTAAATGTGATCTGCTGCGGCCGGTTGATGATAAAGCCCATGGCCCCGGCGTCCGAATGGGCGCAGATATAGATTACCGAACGGGCAAAATTGCCGTCGTCCAGCCCCGGCATCGCGATGAGGAACTGACCATCGAGAAAGCCACGTTCGCGTTTGTCCATCAGGGTTGAAAAGCTCACCGGCGCCTCCAGCAGACCGGATTCCGCCCTTCGACGGAAAACGGCGTTCGCACTTCGACAAAGGACAGGATGCGGCATCGCGCCCGATCAATCAACCGAAAATGATGAACCGCACGAATTCGTAACTGGTCCGCCGGGCGATGTTGGGTTAGACGGGAAGCATGAGCGCCAGGATATTCTTTCGATTTTCACATCTTCGTTTCGCGGCCGCATTTGCCGCCCTCCTCGGCGGCGCCGCCGTCGCCCGGGCCGACATTACCGACTGGGCCAGAAGCGAGGGCGGCCAGATGCGCGTGGCAAGCCTTGCCATGGATGCCGATGGTGTGCTGCGCGGGGTGCTGCAGATCGAGCCGAAAGACGGCTGGATAACCTATTGGCGCGAGCCCGGTGAAGCCGGCATTCCACCCCAGATCACGCTCGATCCGGCAGGCGGCGTCAGCCTCATCACCATGGCCTATCCGGTTCCGAAGCGGATCGAAAACGGCGACATTACCGATATCGGTTATGACCACGCCGTGAGCATTCCCTTTCAGCTGAAGGCCGCCGACCCGGCCGCAACCGGGAAGATCGATCTCACCGCCTTTATCGGCGTGTGCCAGAATATCTGCATTCCCTTCGAAGCGAAGTTTTCAATCGACCGCGGCAATGCGGGTAACGATGACGGCCAGGAGCGCCGCCTTCTCGAAGAGGCGCGCGAAACGCTGCCCGAGGCGGCATCAGACGATTTCAAGGTCATCGATTTCCACATCACGCCAGACAAGACCATGCTGGGGGTGCAAGTGCAGCTTCCGGAGAATGCGCCGAAGGAAACTGAAATCTTCATCGCCGGTCCTTCCGGCTTTGCCTATTACGAACCGCAGAACCTGGTGCGCGACAAGCGCAAGCTCTCCTTCTACATGAACATCAAGGGCCTGCCGAAAACCTATCAGGTGCAGGGCAACAGCTGGCCTATCCTGGTCAAATCCGGCGACCGGGCCATGGAAACGATGCTGAATTTCCCGAAGCCCTGAGCAGCGTCTCGGTGACGGAAATTAGCTCGAAAACCGCATGACAGATTTCATTTCCGCGCTCCGGATTCTGTCAGGTTCATTCTGCATCTGGCAGAATCCGGGGCCCTTGTTTTCGTTTGTCTCCTCGGGAAAACCGGGTTCCACTTTTCCCTGCCAAACTCTATAGTCGCGCGAACCGAACGGCCACAGGAGCACGGACATGACCATCAAGATCGGCGAAAAACTGCCTTCCGCAACCTTCAAGGAAAAGACGGCCGACGGCCCGGTGGAAACCACCACGGACGCGCTTTTCGGCGGCAAGAAGGTGGTTCTCTTCGCCGTTCCCGGCGCTTTCACCCCCACCTGCTCGCTGAACCACCTGCCGGGCTATCTCGAAAACCGCGACGCCATTCTCGCCAAGGGCGTTGACGATATCGCCGTCGTCGCCGTCAACGACTGGCACGTGATGGGCGCTTGGGCGCAATCGTCCGGCGGCCAGGGCAAAATCCACTTCCTCGCCGACTGGGATGCCGCCTTCACCAAGGCGCTCGGCCTCGACGCCGATCTTTCCGCCGGCGGCCTCGGCGTGCGCTCCAAGCGTTATTCGATGCTGGTGGAAGACGGTGTGGTGAAATCGCTCAACGTCGAAGAAAACCCCGGCCAGGCGACGGTTTCGGCCGCTGCGACGATGATCGAGCAGCTTTGACGTTAAGAAGAAGGCCTCTTGGCCCTGGAAAAGAGGTCATCCTCGGCCCTAGGCCGAGGATCTAATCGCGTCCAATAAAATCGAGACGTTACAGATGCTCGGGACAAGCCCGAGCATCACGGAAGAGAGCGGCGGGAAACCGCTTTCTCAAACATTCATATCGAACACCAGAAGCCCGGCCAGACCGCCATCGGTGAGCGACACGAGACGTTCCCCCACTTCCATATGCTGCGGATGGGCAAGATAGTCGTCGCGGGCCTCGGGGCTTTCCAGCGTCACGATGAAGCCATCGACAAAACCGCCATTCAGCCCTTCGGGCGAGACATTCTGGCCGTATTTCACGTCGACGATGCCGGGTATCACATCCTTCAGGGCGGCGATCGCCTCGAATATCGCGTGTTTTTCAGAAGAGGCTGTGGCGGCCTTGAACCGTAGAAAGACACAATGCAGGATCATCCGAATGTTTCCTCCGCTGAAACGCCGTCGGGCTGTTTGACGACAAGATAAGTCGGGTTTCAGTTTTCACAACCCCCAATTGGGATGATGGGCCGTGGTCGTTGCACATCGGTCAGGCCCGCGGCGGGCAGGCGTCCGTTACCGCTGCTTGAAGGGCTCCATGCCCTTGCGCGCCAGTTCGTCGGCGCGCTCGTTTTCGGGATGGCCCGCATGGCCCTTGACCCAGTGCAGGGTGACCTTGTGGCGTTGCTGCGCCGCTTCCAGCGCCTGCCACAGCTCGACATTCTTGACCGGCTTGTTATCGGCCGTCTTCCAGCCCTTCTTTTTCCAGCCGAAAATCCACTTGGTGATGCCGTCCTTCACATAGACGCTGTCGGTATAAAGATCGACCTCGCAGGGGCTTTTCAGCGCATTGAGCGCCGAAATCGCCGCCATCAGTTCCATGCGGTTATTGGTGGTCTCGGCCTCGCCGCCGAAGAGCTCCTTCTCCACCTCGCCGTAACGCAGCACGGCGCCCCAGCCGCCCGGACCGGGGTTGCCGGAGCAGGCGCCATCGGTGAAAATATCGACATGTTTCATTCGCCCGCCAGCCCATATTCGCCGACATTGGCGATGGAGCGGTGGAACCGCAGCTTGCGCAGATATTCCAGCGGGTCCTTCTTCACCACCAGCGCACCTTCCGGCGTCGTCAGCCAGTCATAGAGGCGGGTGAGGAAGAAACGCAGCGCCGAACCGCGCGCCAGAAGCGGCAGCGCCTCCAGCTCGGCTTCGCTCAGCGGGCGCACCGACTGGTAACCTTCCAAGAGCGCCTTGCCCTTGGTGACGTTATAAGCGCCATCCTTTTCGAAGCACCATGCATTGAGGCAGATCGACACGTCATAAGCGAGCAGGTCGTTGCAGGCGAAATAAAAGTCGATCAGGCCGGAAAGCTCATCGCCGAGGAAGAACACATTGTCCTGGAACAGATCGGCATGGATGACGCCGGCGGGCAGATCCTTCGGCCAATGGGCGGCGAGATAATCGATCTCGGGGCGAATCTCGTCTTTCAGGCCCTTCTCCACCTCGTCGGCGCGGGCTTCGGACTTGTCCCAAAGCACCTTCCAGCCTTCGACCGAGAGCGCATTCGGCCGCTTGATCTCGAAGCCTTCACCGGCCAGATGCATGGCGGCAAGCGCCTTGCCGACTTCGCGGCAATGTTTCGCTTCCGGCTTTCTCAGCCACATGCCTTCGAGGAACGAAATCAGCGCCGCCGGCCGGCCCGACAGTTCACCCAGCAATTCGCCATCCTTGCGCGGCAGGGGCAAGGGGCAGGACAGGCCCCTGGCGGCCAGATGCTGCATGAGACCGAGGAAAAACGGCAGATCGTTTTTCTCCACGCGCTTTTCATAAAGCGTCAGGATCAGCGGGTCCCTGGTGGTATGCAGCAGGAAATTGGAGTTCTCGACGCCTTCGGCAATGCCCTTATAGGAGGTGAGGCTGCCGACGTCATATTGCGTGAGGAAATTCCTCAGATCATCTTCGGTGATGTCCGTATAAACTGCCAATTTCAAATCTCTTGATGAAGGACGGAGTGGAAATCTCGAGGACGGACGACGCGGGTGGAGCGAAACCGCCCACATTCGGCGTCGTCCCGCTTCAAATGCCGGCGGCGGTTTTCGGCGGCAGCGCGTTGCTGGCATTGCCGTTGACGAAGGCCATGTCGTCGGTCGTCAGCTCGATGCTGCGCAGCTCGCGATTGACGAGGAAATGTTCCGTTTCCTCGACCGTCACGGCGAGATCGAGCGTCGTATCGAAACGCGCCTTGAAGGCTTCGATGATCTCATCGACAATAACCTCGGGAGCGGACGCGCCGGCCGAGAGGCCGACGGTGCGTATATCGCCGATTTCGTCCCAGTCGATTTCCGCGGCCCGCTGCACCAGCACGGAGCGCTTGGCGCCGGCCCGCAGCGCCACTTCCACCAGGCGCTTTGAATTAGAGGAATTGGGGGCGCCGACAACAATAAACAGGTCGCAGCCGGGGGCCGCCTGCTTCACGGCATCCTGACGGTTGGTGGTTGCGTAACAGATGCTGTCGGCGGCGGGCGCCTGAATGGCCGGGAAACGTTCCTGCAGCCTTGCAATGACGCCGGCCGTGTCATCGACGGAAAGTGTCGTCTGAGTGACGAAGCCGAGATTTTCGCGGTCCAGCGGTTCGTAACGGTCGGCATCCTCCACCGTCTCGATCAGCGAGACAGTGCCTTCGGGAAGCTGGCCCATGGTGCCGATGACCTCGGGGTGCCCGGCATGGCCGATCAGCACCACATGGCGGCCAAGCCGCTGATGGCGCATGGCCTGCTTATGGACCTTGGAGACCAGCGGGCATGTGGCATCGAGATAAAAAAGGTTACGCGCCTGCGCATCTTCCGGCACGGATTTCGGCACGCCATGGGCGGAGAAAACCACCGGCTGCTCGCGGTGTTCGGCGGGAATTTCATGCAGTTCCTCAACGAAAACCGCGCCCTTGGCTTCCAGCCCTTCCACCACATAACGGTTATGCACGATTTCGTGGCGGACATAGACCGGCGCGCCATAGGCCTTCAGCGCCAGCACGACGATCTGGATCGCCCGGTCCACGCCCGCGCAAAAGCCGCGCGGTCCGCACAGCCTTATCGTCAAAGGGGGTCTGGAAACGGCGATGTTCATTCGTGCTCCTTGGCCGGCGCCTTGGTCCTGCCCGATAAACTGCCCTACCGGACGGCGCGCGCCTTATTCACCCTGCGCCTTACCGTTCCGGAAATAGGCAAAACCGGCGACGATGACAAGGGCCACCGCCAACCCATACCACGTTATCGCATATTGCAGGTGATTGTTGGGCAAATCTATCAGCGTCACACCGCCCTGCGGCCAACCGCCCGGGTTGGGCGCATTGTCAGCATCCACGAAGAAATGGATCAGCCGGTCGGGCGGAATATCGGCGCTGGACGCCATGGCCGCCAGATCCTTCCAGTAGAAGATGTTCTTGGCGATGTCATTATCCGGCAGCAGCGAGGACGGTTTTGCAACCAGCGGCGCGCGCGCCAGCCCTGTTATCGCGACCGCGCCGGAAACCTGGCCGTCAGGTCGTTTGGCCGGTTCCTTCATCTCGAACGGCACGAAGCCGCGATTGACGAAAAGGATGCGGCCATCGGCAAGCGTCAGCGGCGTATAGATGTAATAACCGGTCTGGCCGTGATGGGTGGCGAAGAAATGCCGTTCGCGGGCATGATCGAAAGTGCCGGACAGGCTGACCTTGCGATATTCGATATCGCCGCCGCCCTTCGCCATCGCCTCGATATCGGCAATTGTGGCCGGGCTGGCGCTGCGGCGCTCCTCGATATCGGCAAGCAGCGCCTCTTTCCAGTAGAGCCGTTTCACCTGCCAGGTGCCGAGGCCCAAAAGAATGGCAAGCGCCAGCAGCACCAGCGGCGCAGCGAACCAGACCCGTCTTTCCGCCGCCTTCATGTGGGAAACGTCATTCACGATCAAGCCTGCCTTCGCTTGCATTGTTGCGGTATTGCAGCGCAATCATGATCCCCTTCAGCTTGCGCAGCAGCATGAGGGAAACAATCACCGTAAACGGCAACCACAGCATGACATGCACCCAGACGGGCGGCGCAAAACGCTGATCGACCCACAGCGCCAGCCCAACGACCAGAAAACCGACGATCAACATCACAAAGACGGCCGGGCCGTCCCCCGCATCGGCAAAACCGTAATCCAGCCCGCAGGCGCTGCAGGCGGGTTTTATGGTCAAAAAGCCATAGAACAGCCGGCCATTGCCGCAACGCGGGCAGCAGCCCCTGAGCCCGACCTTGATAGGGTCTACCGGTGCAAAGCTGCCATTTCCCGGTTCAGACATGAAGACCTCCCGCTTTGGGCCGGTTTAACCTCCGCCCGGCCCGCCTCCCTAAACACAAAGGGCGGCACATGCCGCCCTCCGCGTCAGAAAACAAACCGCATCATTCGGCCAGCGGCGCGCCCCAGCCACCCCAGATATAGATGGCGAAGAACAGGAACAGCCAGACGACGTCAACGAAGTGCCAGTACCAGGCCGCGGCCTCGAAGCCGAAATGCTGCTTGGGCGTGAAACCGCCGCCAATGGCGCGGAACAGGCAGACAAGCAGGAAGACCGTGCCGACGAAGACGTGGAAACCGTGGAAACCGGTGGCCATGAAGAAGGTTGCGCCATAGATCGAATTCTTGAAGTCGAACGGCGCGTGCATGTATTCGTAAACCTGCACGGTGGAGAACAGGATGCCGAGCGCGACGGTGAGCAACAGACCGGTGATCAGGCCCTTGCGGTCATTATGCAGCAGCGCGTGGTGCGCCCAGGTGACGCAGGTGCCGGACAGCAGCAGGATCACGGTGTTATAGAGCGGCAGGTGCCAGGGGTCGATGACCTCGATACCCTTCGGCGGCCATTGTCCGCCGGTATATTCGAGGCGCGACGCCTGAATGGCCTCGTGCGGGAAGAGGCTGGCATCGAAATAGGCCCAGAACCACGCCACGAAGAACATCACCTCCGAGGCGATGAACATGATCATGCCGTAACGCAGGTGAAGCGAGACGACCCGGGTGTGGTTGCCCTCATGGGCTTCCTTGATCGTGTCGGACCACCATGCGTACATGGTGTAAAGCACGATGACGAGGCCGATATAGAACAGCCAGGGATTGGCCAGTTCCGCGCCGAACAGCTTGAAGGAGCCGCCCGACAGGTAACGCATGTAACAGACGCCGCCGAAGGTCAGGATGAAGGCGCCGATCGAGGCCAGAAGCGGCCAGGGGCTTGGATCGATGATGTGGTAGTCGTGGTTCTTCTGATGCGTATCTGCCATTGCGACAATCCCCGAATGTCTCTTCCCTGATCCGGCCTCAGATAAAAGGCCAGATCTCCTCTCACAATTTGCTTTCGCCAGATGAAGTCTTTACCGGCAAGGACGCAACCGGTTTTTCGGTTTTGGCCGGATAAAACGTATAGGACAGCGTTAAAGTATGAATGCTCTTGGTTTCGCGCGCCGTGGTGATGTCAGGATCGATGAAGAACACCACCGGCATCTCCAGCGTTTCACCCGGCTGCAGCGTCGTTTCGGTGAAGCAGAAACATTCCACCTTGTTGAAATAGGCGCCCGCTTCCATCGGCGTGACGTTGAAGACCGCCGTGCCCGTGGTCGCCACAGGTGAACGGTTCGTCGCCTTGAAAGTCACCTGCACCGTTTCGCCGATCTTCGGCGTGACCTTTTTGTCGACCGGCTGGAAATCCCAGTTGAGGCCGTTCGACGTGTTGGCGTCGAAGGTGACATTGATGGTCTTGTCGAGGATGACGTCGGAATATTGCTCGACGCGCTGGGTGGTGCCGTTATAGCCGGTGACACGGCAGAACAGCGTATAGAGCGGCACCGCGGCATAGGCCATGCCGATCATACCGCAGAAAAACACGAGACAGAGCACGAGGATGGAGCGATTGCTCACCCGTTGCTTAGCAGTCCCTGCCGCCTGTGTTTCCATATTCGCCATGTCCTCCCCTCTCCTCCAGTCAGACCGTCAGTGCGAGCCGATCTTGATGATGGTGATGATGTAGAACAGCACCACCAGGCCGGCGAGCAAAACGCCGAGAGCGATATTACGCCCGCGTCTCGATTTTTTCTGAGCCGCGCTCAGTTCCACCGTTTCCATTACAGGACTCCCGAAATCACGGCCTTCAGGGCCGGCGCGAAATGATCGGCCAGAAGGCCGGAGAAGATCGCGAAGAGATAAAGCACCGAATAGGCGAACATCTTCTTGGCCGGCAGCATCTTCTCGTCGCCTTCAGGCATGCGCCGGACGTCGATCGAACAGTAGATGAAGATTGCGCTCAGCACGGCGGCGAAAATACCGTAGCCGGCGCTCGCAAGGCCAGTGAAATAAGGCGCGACGGCAGCGGCCGCGGTCAGCACCGCATAAACGATCATCTGGTTCTTGGTGGAACGCTCGCCCGCCACATTCGGCATCATCGGAATACCGACGGCGCCGTAATCACGCATCTTGAAAAGCGCCAGCGCCCAGAAATGCGCCGGTGTCCACAGGAAGATGATGAGGAACAGGATGATGCTATCAAGCGAAACGCCGCCGGTGACGCAGGCCCAGCCGAGCATCGGCGGGAAAGCGCCGGCAGCGCCGCCGATGACGATGTTCTGCGGCGTCGAGCGTTTCAGCCACATCGTATAGATGACAGCGTAGAAGAAGATGGTGAAGGCGAGCAGGCCGGCGGAGAACCAGTTGACCGCAAGGCCGAGAATGACCACCGAAAAGGCCGAAAGCGTCAGGCCGAAGGCCAGCGCCTCGCGCGGCGCAATACGGCCGGACGGGATCGGCCGCCTGGCGGTGCGGCTCATCACGGCGTCGATATCGGCATCGTACCACATGTTGAGCGCGCCGGACGCGCCGGCACCGACGGCGATGCAGAGAATGGCGATGATGCCGAGCACCGGGTTGATTTCACCCGGCGCCAGCACCAGGCCGGCAAAGGCCGTGAAGACGACGAGCGACATGACGCGCGGCTTCAGCAATTCGAAATAATCGCGCGCGCCAGCTTCCGAAAGTTCGGAACCCTTGACGCCCAGCATGTCGCGATTGTCGATAATGCTCATTTCCTGTCCTGTTTCCTTCGAACGCCGCGTGAAGCGACGTCCCCTGCACCGGCCCGAAAACGAATGTGATTTCCGGAATGCGCGATGCGTCAATTCATGGGTCCCGAACGTCCTGGCATGAGCGGCGCCGGGCAAAACCGATGCCATTTTCCGGCTTTTCACCGCACCCTGCCGCCATTCGTCTGCGCTTGCATTTCATAAAGGCCAGATTTGGCATTTATCACGTCCGGCGCATGTATCACGTCGGACGGCAGGCATCGCTTGGACAAAATGTCACGCGGCAGGAGAGACTGCCCGTTCGGGAAACGGCACGGACCGAACCGCGCCGTCCCTCTTTTTCAGCGCCGGGAACTCGCAGGCCCTGCCCGCGCCTTCCGGCCCGCGCATCAGCGAATGCGCGGCAGCTGTTCCCACTGATGGTAGGGCGGCGGCGAAGACAGCTGCCATTCGAGCGTCGTCGCGCCTTCACCCCAGGGATTGTTGCCGGCGATCCGCTTCTTTGCGAAGGCTTCCCAGACGCAGAAGAGGAAGATCAGCACGCCGACGGCCGAGATGTAGGAACCGTAGGAGGATACCATGTTCCAGCCGGCATAGGCATCGGGATAATCGATATAGCGGCGCGGCATGCCGGCAAGACCGAGGAAGTGCTGCGGGAAGAACACGAGGTTCACGCCCACGAACATGACCCAGAAATGCAGCTTGCCGAGGAACTCGCTATACATGTAGCCGGTGATCTTCGGGAACCAGTAATACCAGCCGGCGAAGATCGCGAAGACCGCGCCGAGCGACAGAACGTAGTGGAAGTGCGCCACCACGTAATAGGTGTCGTGCAGCGAACGGTCGAGACCGGCATTGGCGAGCTGCACGCCGGTGACGCCGCCGACCGTGAACAGGAAGATGAAGCCGATCGCCCAGACCATCGGGGTCGAGAAGGTCAGCGAACCGCCCCACATGGTGGCGATCCACGAGAAGATCTTGATACCCGTCGGCACCGCGATGACCATGGTGGCGAAGACGAAGTAGCGCTGCGCCTGGAGCGACAGGCCGACCGTATACATGTGGTGGGCCCAGACGATGAAGCCAACCGCACCGATGGCGACCATGGCATAGGCCATGCCGAGATAACCGAAGACCGGCTTCTTGGAGAAGGTGGACACGATGTGGCTGATGATGCCGAAACCGGGCAGGATCAGGATGTAGACTTCCGGGTGGCCGAAGAACCAGAACAGGTGCTGGTAAAGGATCGGGTCGCCGCCGCCTTCCGGCGAGAAGAATGCCGTGCCGAAGTTGCGGTCGGTCAGAAGCATGGTGATGCCGCCCGCCAGAACCGGCAGCGAAAGCAGCAGCAGGAACGCGGTGACCAGAACCGACCAGGCGAAGAGCGGCATCTTGTGCAGCGTCATGCCCGGGGCGCGCATGTTGAGGATGGTGGTGATGAAGTTGATCGCGCCGAGGATCGACGAAGCGCCCGAAACGTGCAGCGCGAAGATCGCCAGATCCACCGCCGGTCCCGGCATGCCGTTGGTCGATAAAGGCGGATAAAGCGTCCAGCCGCCGCCCACGCCATAGGCGCCCGCCGGCCCTTCGACGAAGAGCGACAGCAGCAGCAGGATGAAGGCCGGAACGATCAGCCAGAAGGAGATGTTGTTCAGGCGCGGGAAGGCCATGTCGGGAGCACCGATCATGATCGGGATCATCCAGTTGGCGAAACCGCCGATCAGCGCCGGCATGACCATGAAGAAGATCATGATCAGCGCATGCGCTGTCGTGAACACGTTGAACATGTGCTTGCCGCCGTCAATGGCGGCATCGCCCTCGAAACCGTAAACCATGGACGCCAGACCGTGGAAGATCTGGATGCCGGGTTCCTGAAGCTCCATGCGCATGACGACGGAAAGCCCGCCGCCGACGATACCGGCGATGATCGCGAAGATCAGGTAGAGCGTGCCGATATCCTTGTGGTTGGTCGACAGGAACCAGCGGGCGAAGAAGCCCGGCGTATGGGAATGATGCGCGTCATGCGAATGATCGTCATGAGCGTGGCCATCATGTGCGGAATGATCATGCGAGTGATGATCGTCGTGTGCGGAAGGTCCAGCCATTGTCCTCACTCCAGAATCAGTTGGTTTCGTTGGCGGCGACATCGACCGTGCGCGGCGCGCCGTCGACAGAGGCCATCAGCGCCCGGTTCGCACCGTTCAGATCGGAAGCGGCGGCGGCGAGCCAGGTGCTGTACTGCTGTTCGGAAACCACCCGAATGGCGATGGGCATGAAGGCGTGATCCTTGCCGCAGAGCTCGGAACACTGACCGTAATAAAGGCCTTCTTTTTCCGCCTTGAACCAGGTTTCGTTCAGGCGACCCGGAACGGCGTCGATCTTGACGCCGAAAGCCGGCATGGCGAAGGAATGGATCACATCCGTCGGTGCGGCGGTGACGAGCAGACGGACGGTCTTGCCGACCGGCACGACCATTTCATTGTCGACGGCGAGAAGACGCGGATAGCGGGCCTTGTCCTCCTTGCCCGCGGCGGCGCGATCCTGATCCTTCAGCATGTAGCTGTCGAAGGACACCGGCTCGGCGCCTTGGGCGGCCGTATATTCATAGCTCCACAGCCATTGCGTGGCGGTCGCCTTCAGCGTCACGTCGGGGTTTTCCGGCTGCGTGAGCTGCGCGTTCAGAAGATTGAACGAGGGGAAAGCAAGGAACAGGAGAATGAGAACCGGCGCCAGCGTCCAGACCACTTCGATTGCCGTGTTATGGCTGGTCTTGGAAGGCACCGGATTTTTCGCGGCGCGAAACTTCAGAACGACGACGATGAGCAGCGCAAGAACGAAAAGCGTGACCGGAACAATGAACCAGAGCGTATATTGTTCGAACCAGCGTATTTCGTGCATGATCGGCGTGGCGGCCTCCTGCATGCCCATTTGCCAATGCACCGGCTGATCGGCGTGGGCGCCGACAGCCGTGAGCAGACAGGTCATCCCCGCCAGTGCTGCGTAAATCCTATTCGTCACGGTACCCTCTCCCTCACGCGTCTGATCTAGATCAATCACAGACGCAGAATCCATGCTTATGGTACTAACTTCAAACCACAGTTTGTCCTCTGCCGCAATATGCGTCGGGACACGGATGCGCCCCAATTTTGCCATTGATCAATCCACGGTCGACTTTCCCGCGCACCATGCGGGAGCCGACCGGCCGAACGCGGTTTCAGGCGGCGATAATGCGGCAAAGCCCCTTCTTCCGGCTGGTTTCATTGCCGGATAACGGATGTCGCGCCCGGCAAATCAGACGCCCATCTGGCCGGACAGGTCCTATTTCCGCCCAACTCCGCTGGAATTGAAGGCTCGAGGCTTTTTTTTCCGGATTATGGCGTCAAAATAGCCGCACTGATTCGAATCCCAGAGGTATCCATGCGTCTTTCCCCGCTCGCGCGCACTTTTCTTGCCGCCGCCGGTCTTGCCATCATCGCTCCCGCCGCCGCGGCGCTGGCGCAACAGCAGCCCGGAACGCCGAAGTCGACGCATGGCGCATGGTCGGTCATCTGCGACAAGCCGGCGGGCGCATCCGAAGAACAATGCGCGCTGATGCAGAACGTCATCGCCGACGACCGGCCTGAAGTGGGGCTTTCGGTGGTGGTGCTGAAGACGGCGGACCGCAAGTCGCGCATCCTTCGCATCCTCGCGCCGCTCGGCGTGCTTTTGAAGGATGGCATGGAGCTTTACATCGACAATAACAATATCGGCCGCGCCTATTTCACCCGCTGCTTCTCCGAAGGCTGCTATGTCGAGGTGGATATCGACGACGAGCTGCTGAAGGTGCTGCGCGCCGGCAAGAACGCGGTTTTCGCGCTGCGCGAGGCCGTGGACCAGGATCGCGTCGGTATTCCGATCGAGCTTTCCGGCTTTGCCGAGGGTTACGACGCGCTTCCATAAAGCCCGCCATCAAGGGACAGCCTTGCGTCCGTCCGCTCCAGTGCCTAAATCGGTCATGAACGATAATGACTGGAGCCTCCCATGACCGACGATCTTGTAAAACTCTTCGATTGCGACGAAACGCAATTGCGCAAGCTCGTCGGCGAGGCGCTTGCCGGCGCTGACGATGGCGAACTTTTCATCGAACATGCCCAGGCCGAATCGCTGACCTTCGACAACGGCCGGCTGAAGGGCGGCTCCTTCAACACCGATCAGGGTTTCGGCCTGCGCGCCGTCGCCGGCGAAACGGTTGGCTACGCCCATGCGGGCGAGCTGTCGCAAGGCGCGCTGAAGCGTGCTTCGGATGCGGTGGGCGCGGTGACCAAAGGTTATTCCGGCTCCTATGCCGCCGCGCCGCAGCGCACCAACAAGAAACTCTATGGCGACGAGAACCCCATCGGCAGCCCGAGCTTTGAAGAGAAGGTAAAGCTTCTCACCGATATCGACGCCTATCTGCGCGACAAGGATCCGAATGTCCGGCAGGTCACGGCGACTATTTCCGCAAGCTGGCAGGTGGTGGACATCCTGCGCGCCGACGGACACCGCGTCAGCGATGTCAGGCCGATGACCCGCATCAACATCTCCGTCGTGGCGGGCGAAGGCGACCGGCAGGAAAGCGGCTCCTACGGCATTGGCGGCCGCGTCGGCTTTGGCGATTTCATCACCACGGAAAACTGGCAGCACGGCGCGGATGAGGCGCTGCGCCAGGCGCTCGTCAACCTCACCGCCATCGATGCGCCGGCAGGCACCATGGATGTGGTGCTCGGCTCCGGCTGGCCGGGCGTCATGCTGCACGAGGCGGTTGGCCACGGCCTGGAAGGCGATTTCAACCGCAAGAAAACCTCGGCCTTCGCCGGCCTGATGGGCGAAATGGTCGCCGCCCCCGGTGTCACAGTGGTGGATGACGGCACCATCGACAGCCGCCGCGGCTCGCTGACCGTGGACGATGAAGGTACGCCTTCCGGCTATAATGTGCTGATCGAGAACGGCAGGCTGGTCGGTTACATGCAGGACCGGCAGAACGCCCGGCTGATGGGCGCCAAGCCGACCGGCAACGGCCGCCGGCAGGGCTACGCCTATGTGCCGATGCCGCGCATGACCAATACCTATATGCTATCAGGCGACAAGACGCCGGAAGAGATCATCGCTTCCGTGAAGAAGGGCATCTATGCCGTTTCCTTCGGCGGCGGCCAGGTGGATATCACTTCCGGCAAATTCGTGTTCGGCTGCACCGAGGCCTACCTCATCGAGAACGGCAGGATCGGCGCACCGGTGAAGGGCGCGATGCTGATCGGCAACGGGCCGGATGCGATGAAGCGCGTGTCGATGATCGGCAACGATTCCAAACTCGATACCGGCATCGGCAATTGCGGCAAGGCCGGACAATGGGTGCCGGTCGGCGTCGGCCAGCCGCATCTGCGCATGGACCAGATCACCGTCGGCGGTACGAAGGCTTAGTTCCGCGGCATGGCGCGGTCGCGGGAAACGTCGAACCTGCCGCGACAGTCCTCACCCGCAGCGTCGCCGCCCTGTCAGCCCATAACCCCGCACATGGCTGCCATGATGAGGTTTCCTCTGGCATGCGGCCGGGAAGACGGTAAGATCATCTCTCATGGCAGGCCCCTCCTCCCACCCCGGGCCCGCGCGGCAAAGGAGACCATGACCATCATACGAAATGCCCTCGTTCCTGAACTTGCCGTCAGCGACTGGCAGAAAAGCCGCGCCTTTTATTGCGACCTGATCGGTTTTCATGTGGTCTATGAGCGCCCCGAAGAGGGTTTCACCTATCTGGCGCTGGGCGATGCCCAGCTGATGATCGACCAGATCGGCGCAACCCGGACCTTCGTGACTGACAATGCCGCACTTGAATTTCCGCTCGGCCGCGGCATGAACCTGCAACTCGCCGTTCCCTCCCTGCAACCCATTCTTTCCCGGCTGGAGCGATCCTCCATCGATCTCGTCATGCCGCTGGAGGAAAAATGGTACAGGCGCGGCACGGTCGAAGTGGGCAACCGGCAATTCATCGTCGCCGATCCCGATGGTTATCTGATCCGCCCGTTCGAGAGCCTCGGCGAACGGCCCTTCCGGTTCGGTTAAGCCATGCTGCCTTTTCTTCCGCAGGCCGTGGTTTTCGACATGGACGGATTGCTGATCGAGAGCGAGAGGCTCTATCGCGATTCATTTCTGGCTGCCTCCGAGGAAGGCGGCCACGGCATGAAGGTCGAGACCTATCAGAAGGTCTGCGGCAGCCCGTGGGACGTCATCACCGGCACCATCTTTGCCGATTATGGCGCGGATTTTCCGATCGACAGTTTCCGCGACGCCTGGCTCCGGCATCTTGGCGTGATGATGGCTGATGGCGTGGCGCTGAAGCCGGGCGTCATCGACATTCTCGATCTGCTCGACCGGCTCGATATCCGCCGCGCCATCGCCACCTCGTCGCGGCACGATTCGGTCACTCGCCATCTCGGCCCCCACGATCTTCTCAGACGTTTCGACACCATCGTCGCGCGCGGCGACTATACCGAACCGAAACCCGCACCCATGCCCTACCTCACCGCAGCCCGACGGCTTGACCTCGATCCGGGCCGCTGCCTTGCGCTGGAGGATTCCTACTCGGGCGTACGTTCAGCCACATCGGCGGGCATGATGACGATCATGGTGCCGGATGTGGCGCCGCCGACCGCGGAAATGCGGGAGAAGTGCATTGCCATTGCAAGCGACCTTCATGCGGTGGCCGGTCTCATGCAGCAGGTATTGCTTTCCGGGGCATGAAGCCGCGTCACATGGCCTTAGCCATCGGTCTTTATGGTGAGGCCCATACCGGCCGACAGGCCGGCCTGATTTAAATTCATTGCGGCGCATCCATGGAAGGGGCGATCATGCAACTTGTTGCGGTGTCGGTCGCGACGCTGATATTGCTCGCCCTTTCCGCGTTTCAGATTGCCCTTGCGGCGGGTGCGCCCTTCGGTCGCTTTGCCTGGGGCGGCGAGTACAGGGTATTGCCCGCCATACAGCGCATCGCCAGCGTCGTGTCTGTCCCGATCTATGCCTTTGCCGCATCTTTTCCGCTGCAAAAGGCGGGTCTTGTCAGCATCTGGCCGGCGGGCTTCATCGAGCCCGGCATCTGGACCATCGCCTGCACTCTCGCAGTGAGCATCGGATTGAACGCCATGTCGCGAAGCCGCCCGGAGCGCATGGTCATGACGCCGGTGGCGGCTGTGCTGGCCGTTCTGTTCTTTATCGTTTCGCTCTCATAAACACCGAGCGGCGGACCGCCGCAAAGGCTGGTCCACTCGCAGCAGAGGTCATGCCGAAGGCCTGAAGCGCCACTTCCGCTCTATCGACGCCTCGATATCGAGACCATTGGAATGCGCCAGCAGCAGCACATGCCCGAGCAGATCGGCGGTTTCATCGGCCAGATCCCGCTTCAGGTCTTCCTCGCTCCGGCCCTTGCTGCGCCCTCGCCCCGTCAGCCGGTTCCAGGCCTGCGTCACCTCGCCCACCTCCTCCTGAAGCTTCAGCATGTACCAGTCCGGATCACGGGCGATCCCGTTTTCATCGGCATATTTCTGCGAGGCCACCTCGAACTGGCGCATCATGGACATGAGCATTTGTTCATCCTTTGTTCGTAGACTACAACTCTAATCACGATTCTCCGGCGAGGTCGATTCGAAAGGGCGGCGCCATATCGCCGTGACCGAAATTTCCGCGACAGGCGTCCTTAGCAGGGCTACGAAAAAGGTATTCGAAACCGTGCCGTCATCCATGTCCTATCTCGATTTTTTCTCCTCGCTCGTCACCGCGCATAGCCCGGCGCTGCTCGCCATGTTTGCGGGCGCGGCGTTTCTTGCCGGCCTCGCCCGCGGTTTCTCCGGCTTCGGGGCGGCGCTCATTTTCATTCCATTGGCCAGCGCCATCGTCGGGCCGCGTATCGCTTCAGCCGTTCTGCTGGTGGTGGACGGTGTCCTGACGCTCGGCATGATACCGCCTGCCTTTCGCATGGCCGACCGGCGCGAGGTCTTCACCATGGCGGCCGGTGCCCTTGTCGGCGTGCCGGTTGGCACCCTGTTGCTTTCAAAGGGGGATCCACTGACCCTGCGCTGGCTCATCTCCGGCGTGGTCGTGGTGCTGCTGGTATTTCTTGTGTCCGGCTGGCGTTATAGCGGCCGGCCGAAAACGCCGCTCACCGTCTTCACCGGGTTTCTGGCCGGGCTGTTTTCGGGGGCTGCGCAACTGGGCGGCCCGCCCGTCGTCGCCTATTGGCTGGGCGGGGCACTGAAAGGCGCTTTCGTGCGCGCCAATGTCATTCTCTATTTCGCGGTTTCGACGGTGTTTTCCATCGCCAGCTATTTTGTCGGCGGCCTGTTCACCGCCGATGTCTTCGTGTTTTTCCTGCTCGCCCTGCCCTTTTATGGGGCGGGCCTTTATGCCGGCGCGCAATTGCACAGGCTTGCCGACGAGGCGGCGTTCCGGCGCATCTGCTATGGGCTGATCGCCATCTCCGCCGTCATCGGCCTGCCGCTGTTCGATTCGCTGCTGAAATAGGCGAAGACAGGGACTGCCTTCAACTGTAACAGCAGTGTGCTTCCTTCTCCGTCATCCTCGCCCTTGAGGCGAGGATCCACAATCAGGCGCGACCATGGATCCTCGGGTCAAGCCCGAGGATGACGTCGAGTTTGGCGTGAGATTTCACCAACAACCCGAACGCCTTCGCCACAGTCAACGCTTTCGCCGCAATCAAGGATACATGCGGACTTTGGACCAGGGCGCATCCGGCGTCTCGCGGCGGAATTCGATGCGATCATGCAGGCGGAACTTGCGGTCGTGCCAGAATTCGATGCTGAGCGGCCGGATGCGGAAGCCGGACCAGTAGGACGGGCGCGGAATATCGCCGATGGCATATCTGGCGGTATATTCCGCCACGGCCTTTTCCAGCGCGAAACGGCCTTCCAGCGGCCGAGACTGCTTGGACGCCCAGGCGCCGATGCGGCTGCCGCGCGGACGCGAGGCGTAATAGGCATCCGCCTCCTCGTCACTGACGATCTCCACCTCACCGCGCAGGCGCACCTGCCGCCGCAGGCTTTTCCAGTGGAAACACATGGCCGCTTTTTTCTGACCGAGGATCTCCTGACCCTTCTGGCTTTCGAAATTCGTGTAGAAAACAAAGCCTCGGTCGTCGACGCCTTTCAGCAGCACCATGCGCACATTCGGCAGACCATTTTCGTCCACGGTGGCAAGCGCTACCGCGTTCGGATCGTTGATTTCGGAAGCCGTCGCATCCTTCAGCCATTCGGCAAAAAGCGTGAACGGTTCATTTTCTTCCGTGAAGTCACTGGATGTTAACCCCGTTTCCGACATATTGACTAAAATGCTCCCGAGCTGATTTGGACCCCAGAGATGATCTCTGGCGAAAGATGGTGACCGTCATAGCAAAGTCGAACAGTCGAACAAAGAGCCTCCTTTCGTCGGTAGCGGAAGTTTCCGCCGTCGTGTCAATGCTTGTGGTGCTGAGCGGCTGCGTCAGCCTCGATCTGTTCGGCGGCGACAAGGTCGACCGCTCGCTTTCCACGGCCTCCATTCCCAACCAGCCGAACAATGCGCCGCAGACCGACGATGCGACCATCCGCAACGCCGTCACCTCGGCCGATCTCGCCAAGCTTGCCGATCAGCCGCTGCCCTGGGCCAATGCCGCCACCGGCAGCGCCGGCGTCGTCACCGCCATCCATGAAGACAAATCCAGCGGTTTCGTCTGCCGCGATTTCAGGACGACACGCCACTCCTTCGAGGGCGTGGCGAGCTATGCCGGACAGGCCTGCCTGTCGGAAACCGGCGAATGGCTGCTGACCCGCTTCGAGCAGAAATAATCTGTTTACCCTGCCATCGGGAATAGAACCGGCCGGGCGCGGCGCGCTTCCTGCGTAAAGGAGTGATTAGCAACTTATTGCAACAGTCGACGTTGATAAAACGAGGGCGTGCGGGCGAATGATCGCGGGCGCGCCTTTTCGGAGGGGTTAGTTTCAGGATTGCGCCATGACAGGCGGCAGGCGCCTGAGCCAACGTAACTGGTGTTTCGCATGCGCGATCCATATTCGATCCTCGGCGTAAAACGTGACGCCCGCCATGAGGAGATCAAGGCCGCCTGGCGCACGAAGGCGAAAACCGTCCATCCGGACGCCAATCGCGACGATCCCGATGCCTCGGCGCGATTCGCCGAGATCGGCCAGGCCTATGATCTTCTGAAAGACCCGAAGAAACGCGATCTTTACGATCAGGCCCGCAAGGCGGCCGAGAAAAAGCAGCGCGGCGAAACCATCATGCAGCAGCGGGAAGCCGCGCGCGAGGCCGCCGAACGCGCCAAGGCGGCTGAAAAACTGATGGAGGAACTGGCCCGCGCCGACGCCCGCAACCGGGCGCAGGCTGGCCAGAAAACCGACGCAAAAGCGGAAACCGCCGAAGATATCGTCGAGCGGATTTTTGGCGCCGAGGCGCAGAACGATCCCAAGGTGCAGCAGGCGGCGGAAGCGGCAAAGGCTGCCGCGAGCGCCGCAAAAGGCGATATGCCCGCCGCCGGCGAAACCACGCAGCCCGGCGCTGGCGACGACAGGACCGCACCCACCTCGCTTGCCGCCAATCTCTTCAACGCCCTCGTGCGCCGGTTCCGCACCCCGCAGCAGACGCCCGAAAAAGCGCCTGACATCACCGCGGAAGCCACTGTCACGGTCGCCGATCTGCTGGAGCACAAGTGGATTACCGTGCCGCTTGCCGATGAACGCGAAGTCCGCTTCCAGCTTGAGGCCGGCATGACGGACGGGCATGTGGTGCGGCTGAAGGGACAGGGGCTGAAACTTCCCAACATGGCGCGCGGCGATCTTGCCGTGACATTGCTGGCCGCCCGCGACGACGCCTTTTCCCTTCGCGGCTTCGATATCCACACGACATTGCCGATCTCGCTCAGCGACGCGGTTCTGGGCTGCGAAGCGAAAGTTCGGACACCGCTCGGTGAGGAAAATGTCACGATTCCCGCCTGGTCCGGCTCCGACCGGGTGCTGAGGCTTGCCGGCAAGGGTTTATCCGACGGCAAGGGCGGCTCCGGTGATCTCATCATCGAATTGCGCATCGTCCTGCTCGAAAAGCCGGATGAAAAGGTGACCGACCTGATGCGGCACATGCGCGAGGGCCTGTATCTGTGAAAGTTTTGCGAATAGCCGGGACAACGCACCCTTTGTTACGTTCCCTAACAGTTGATGATCTTTGGCAATCTTGAACAGGATTGCAGCCTATGCCATAGGCAGGACCGATCAAAAGTACTAGGGAGCATAAAATGGCTCAGGCATCCGGCCTCATGGCTGGCAAACGCGGCCTCATCATGGGTGTCGCCAATAATCGTTCAATCGCTTGGGGCATTGCAAAGGCCTGCGCGGACGCAGGTGCGGAACTCGCACTCACTTGGCAGGGCGATGCGCTGAAGAAGCGCGTCGAGCCGCTCGCGCAGGAACTCGGCGCCTTCATGGCCGGCCACTGTGACGTCACCGATCTCGAGACGATCGATGCCGTTTTTGCTGCGCTGGAAAAGCACTGGGGCAAGATCGACTTCGTCGTGCACGCCATCGCGTTTTCCGACAAGGACGAGCTGACGGGTCGTTACCTCGACACCAGCCGCGACAACTTCAACCGCACCATGGACATTTCCGTCTTCTCGCTGGCCGCTGTCGCCAAGCGGGCGGAGCCGGTCATGAATGACGGCGGCTCGATCATCACGCTCACCTATTACGGTGCCGAGAAGGTGATGCCGAACTACAACGTCATGGGCGTGGCCAAGGCCGCTCTCGAGGCCAGCGTGCGTTACCTCGCGGTCGACCTCGGCAATCGCGGCATCCGCGTCAACGCTGTTTCCGCCGGCCCGATCAAGACGCTTGCCGCTTCCGGCATCGGCGATTTCCGTTATATTCTGAAGTGGAACGAATATAACGCGCCGCTGAAGCGCACGGTTTCCATCGAGGAAGTCGGCAAGTCGGCGCTTTACCTGCTGTCCGATCTTTCGACCGCCGTGACCGGTGAAATCCACCATGTCGATTCCGGCTATCACACCATCGGCATGAAGGCAGTGGATGCGCCCGACATTTCGGTGGTGAAGGACTGACCGCCAGCGGAAATGCTTGAAACAGGGGTATCGCCTTGCTCGTCTATGTGATCCGGCACGGACAAACGGACTGGAATGCGATACGCCGGCTTCAGGGCCAGAAAGACATTCCGCTCAACGATTTCGGCCGCCAGCAGGCGGTCGGCAATGGCAGGCTGCTCGCCCATTTGCTCGGCGAGCAGGCCACGGATTTCGACTATGTGGCAAGCCCGCTCGGGCGCACGCGCGAGACCATGGAACTGATGCGCGGCGCGATGGGTCTCGACCCCCTTGCCTACCGCACCGACGACCGCCTGATCGAAGTTTCCTTCGGCGACTGGGAGGGGCAGACCCTGCCGGAGCTGAAAAAAGAGTTTCCCGACCGGGTGAAGGCGCGCAAGGCCAACAAGTGGGATTTCATTCCCCCCGGCCAGGATGCCGAAAGTTATGAGATCCTGTCCTGGCGCATCGGCGCATGGCTCTCTTCCGTCGAAGTGCCGACGGTCTGCGTCTGCCATGGCGGCGTCATCCGCTCCATCTTCCGGCTGGTATCGGGCATGGACAAGGACGAGGCGTCAAGGACGCAGATACCGCAGGACCGGATTTTGAAGGTCGAGATCGACAGGAACAGTGCGGAGTGGGTGTCGTGAGGGCTCAGGCAGCATAAGCTTCCGCACCGTCCTCTTTGATACGCTTTTATTTGGCTAAACGTCGCCTCTCGTTTCTTCTCCCCGCCGGGGAGAAGGTGGCCCGAAGGGTCGGATGAGGGGGGTAACGCCAGCGATAGACCGCACCCTTGCCCCCTCATCCCGCTGCCGCGGACTTCTCCCCGGCGGGGAGAAGAAACAAGCCGCATCCGCTCATCAGGCGTTTTATCGTAATGGCAGAGGAAAGAATCGCCTCATCGGCAGGCAGAGCCGCAATCGCCGCTTACTCAACGACCTGAAGATCGTCGACCACGCGTTTCCCATCCACTTCCGTGTAGAAAACCACAACCTTGACGCCCGCCTTCAGGCCTTCGAAGTTGAATTCCTCAGGCACGCGATAGGTCTTGCCGTCGTTGAGCGTAATGCTCAGCCCGTTCGCATCGATCTTGCTGATCGTGCCTTCCACGTCGACGCTCTGCGCGAAGCCGTTGATGGGCATCAGGAGGTTGGCGGTGGCCAGAAGGGCGGCAATCATCATACGCATCGATCTAGCTTTCGTGGATTTGCGTGAAAACCTTACATGCATGAAGAATTGCCTTTCGAATGTGGCGGAAATTGCCCGCAACCATGACATTTTCGGCCCAATTGATGAACGGATTTGGGATCGTGTTCAAGCCGTTAGTGATTTTTACACCGCATTTCCCGGCAATATTGGAAAACTCCGGATAAACGTGGAAAACGGCGGCGCTTTTACATTTTCGTCATCCTGAAAAACCTTGCCGGCCGGTGCGAATCGCCGCCCCCAGCCTTATCCCCGTGCCTGCCGCAGGAATGAGGGCGGAGACCCGACGTGGCGCGCACCGCACTTATCCGGCCACTGAGAAAGAAAGGCTTTTGCCTTGCCCGGATTTTCCACTAAGACAAATCCGCTTGTTTCAAACGGCGCTGTCCACAGGCGCCCTGTTTTCCGGTTTTGAGAGCTATGTCGCATAACAGTTTCGGTCATCTTTTCCGCGTTACCACCTGGGGAGAAAGCCACGGGCCGGCGCTCGGCTGCGTGGTGGATGGCTGCCCGCCCGGCATTCGTTTCACCCTTGCCGAGGTGCAGCACTGGATGGACAAGCGCAAACCCGGCCAGAGCCGTTTCGTGACCCAGCGCCGCGAGGATGACATCGTCAAGGTTCTCTCCGGCGTGATGCTGGATGAGGACGGCGAGACGATGATAACCACCGGCACGCCGATTTCCATGCTGATCGAAAACACCGACCAGCGCTCCAAGGATTACGGCGAAATCGCCAAACGTTTCCGCCCCGGCCATGCGGATTTCACCTATGACCTGAAATACGGCATTCGCGACTATCGCGGCGGCGGACGTTCTTCCGCGCGTGAAACGGCAGCGCGTGTCGCCGCCGGCGCAATTGCCCGCAAGGTGGTGCCGAGCCTCAATGTGCGCGGCGCGCTGGTGCAGATCGGCAAGCACAAAATCAACCGCGACAACTGGGACTGGGATCAGGTCGACCAGAACCCGTTCTTCTGCCCGGATGCCGCCATGGTGCCGGTATGGGAAGAGTATCTCGACGGCATCCGCAAGGCCGGCTCCTCCATCGGGGCCGTCGTCGAAGTGGTGGCGGAAGGCGTTCCAGCCGGCATCGGCGCGCCGATCTATGCCAAGCTTGATCAGGATATCGCCTCCAGCCTGATGTCGATCAACGCCGTCAAGGGCGTGGAGATCGGCGAAGGTTTCGCCTCCGCCGAGCTTTCCGGCGAGGAAAATGCCGATGAGATGCGCATGGGCAATGACGGCAAGCCGATCTTCCTCTCCAACCATGCCGGCGGCATTCTGGGCGGCATCGCGACCGGCGAGCCTGTCATCGCCCGCTTCGCCATCAAGCCCACCTCCTCCATTCTGACGGAGCGTCTTTCCATCGATACCGACGGCAACAATGTGGACGTGCGCACCAAGGGCCGCCATGACCCCTGCGTCGGCATCCGCGCCGTGCCTATCGGCGAAGCGATGATCGCCTGCACCGTTGCCGACCACTATCTGAGGGATCGCGGCCAGACCGGCCGTTTGAAGTGAGGGGATATCGCCATGGCCTATGACCAGAAACGCGTCGTCGACGCCATCCGCGCTTTCGAAGCCGGCGAAATCGTTGTCGTGACCGATGATGACGACCGTGAGAACGAAGGGGACCTGATCATTTCGGCGGTGCACTGCACACCGGAGAAAATGGCGCTGATTGTGCGCCACACCTCCGGCATCGTCTGTGCGCCCATGCCGCGCGAGGAAGCCAAGCGGCTGAACCTCAACGCCATGGTGGCGGAAAATGACAGCGCGCATACCACGGCCTTCACCGTCAGCGTCGATTTCAAGCACGGCACCACGACCGGCATCTCCGCCGATGACCGCACCCTAACGGTGCGCAACCTTGCCAATCCCAATGTCGGCGCTGCCGATTTCACCCGGCCGGGCCACATTTTCCCGCTGATTTCCCGCGAGGGCGGCGTGCTGATGCGCTCCGGCCATACCGAAGCGGCGGTCGATCTCTGCCGTCTCGCCGGCCTGCCGCCCATCGGCGTCATCAGCGAGCTGGTGAATGACGACGGCACGGTGATGCGTGGTCCGCAGGTGCTGGATTTCGCCGAAAAACACGGCATGAAACACGTTTCGGTCGCCGATCTCATCGCCTATCGCCAGCGCAAGGAAACGCTGGTGGAGATGGAATCCTCCTTCACCATCGAGACACCCTTCGGACCGGCCAAGGCGCAGACCTATTCCCTGCCCTGGGACCCGATGCAGCACATGGCGGTGATTTTCGGCGATATCCGCGATGGCATCGACATTCCGGTCCGCCTGCACCCGGAAAATGTCGCCGACGACGTGTTCGGTGACCGCCAGCCGGTGCGGCACTATATGCAGAAGATCGCCGAAGAAGGCCGCGGCGTCATCGTTTATCTGCGTGAGGGCTCCGTCGGTGTCGGTCAGGTGACCGGACGGCGCAAGGCGCGCGACCCGGACGAGGCGCATGCACAGGCCCGTTCGCGCGAAAACGAATGGCTGGAAATCGGCCTCGGTGCGCAGATCCTGAAAGATCTCGGCATCAGCTCGATCAAGCTGCTGACCACCCGCGAACGGCATTATGTCGGGCTGGAAGGGTTCGGCATCAAGATTTCAGCGACGGATATCTGCTGATTTTGGGGGGTTGCCTTGGTTTTCCAGGGCAATTGTGAAGCGAGTGGGTGCCC
>NZ_JAOCCY010000011.1:0-124651 GCF_029840625.1 Agrobacterium sp. GD03872 | reverse complement strand
GATGCCGCACCGTCCCGTCTTGTCAGAAGGGGTTCCAGGTCGGCTGCTGGGTGAGCTTCAGGTAACCGACATTGATGCCGAGGCGCGCGCCGATGCCGGTGCGGATGGGGGCGAGCGTCACGTCGCTGCTCTTCAGATAGGTCATGCCGACGCCGGCGACGATGAAGGCGGAGCCGCTCACACCACCGTAACGGCGGTAAAGCGCATCGACGGAGGGCAGGTTGTAGACCAGCATCATGGCGCGGGTGCCCTGGCCGCCATAATCGAGGCCGAGGGAGGGACCCTGCCAGAAGACGGGGTGCTGGCCGGCATTCTTGGTGTAAAGCGTGCCTTCGCCATAGGTGAGGCCCGCGACGAAGGCGCCGGAGCCTTCCTGGCCCAGAATGTAACCGTTCGGAAGACCGTATTGCTGGAAGGCGCGCTCCACCACCTTGGCAAGGCCGCCGGTGGTTTCACCGAAGAATCCGTGGCCTGCATCCACGACTTCCTGGAAAGAATATTGATCGCTGTTCTGGGCCGCGGCCGGTGCGACCCATATCAGGAGGCTCGCAAGGAGCGCGACAATCTTTCCCAGTCCGAGGCGTGCAATGGTGCGGGTTTTCGTAAGGCGCATCGTCATGTCCGTCCGTCTGTTTCGTTAGCGCATCGGTTCGAAAATCCGAATCGGTTTTCGAAAGGGCCGGTGCGCAGAGTCAAAGTTCTACAGCATGTTTCGCGCATCCTGGCGGATACACGGGGCTCCAGTGTGGCCTGTTAAGGCATTTGGCATTTTGAAACCATCCTATTAACAATCGGTTTACCAAATATGGTGTCATTATGGCTTAACAATTTCCACACCGTCCGCGCCTCCCTTGCGCAGGAGAGAATTTTATGACCAGCAAACTCAATATCACGCTGTCCGGTCCCGATCTGGCGGCTCTTCTGTGCAGCCGTGTGTGCCATGATGTGATTTCTCCTGTCGGCGCCATCAATAACGGCCTCGAACTTCTGGACGAGGGCGGCACGGATGACGATGCGCTCGATCTCATCCGCACGTCAGCCCTTAACGCATCCGTGCGGCTGAAGTTCGCCCGCCTTGCTTTCGGCGCTTCCGGTTCCGCCGGCGCGTCCATCGACACCGGCGAGGCCGAAAAGGCCGCCCAGGATTTCGCCGCCGCCGAAAAGAAGGCGGAGGTGAGCTGGAACGGCCCGCGCGCCATCGTTGCGAAGAATCGTGTCAAACTTCTGCTCAACCTCTTCCTCGTGGCTTATGGCGCCATTCCGCGTGGCGGCAATGTGGATGTGCTGCTGGAAAGCCCCGATGGCGACGCCAGGTTCGAAATCACCGTCAAGGGTCGGATGATGCGGGTGCCGGCCAAATTCGTGGAAATTTACGAGGGCAGGCTGGAAGAGGCGGTCGACGCCCATTCCGTTCAGCCCTATTACACGCTGCTTCTGGCCGAGGAGGCCAATATGGCGGTGGAATATAAGGTGCATGACGACCGCATCGTCTTTACCGCCAAGACGGTTGCCGAGTGACCGCTCAATCGCCGATCTGAATTTGTGAAAGGGCCGGGACCGCGTCTGTCGACGCGCCGGCCTTTTTTTCGTTTTGGGGAGCATGTTCATGACACGTCTGACAACCGCTCGCCTTGTCCTGCGGCCGCATGCCATCGCGGATGAGGCGTCTTATCGCAGGTTCTGGGGCGCGGATGTTCCGCCGATCGAAGGGGTCACATCGCTTGCCCCGCTGGATCCGGAATTCGCCTTCGCCCGGCTTTTACGGTTTCTCGGCCATTGGACTGTTTTCGGCTTCGGCCCCTTCGCGGTGGAAGAGCGCGCCACGGGGCGCATTGTCGGCGAGGTGGGCTTTGCCCATATGCGCCGCGGCAACGGAGCCGATTTTGACGGGGCGCCCGAGGCGATGTGGAAAATCGACGGTGCGCTGGCGGGCAAGGGCATCGCCACCGAGGCGGTGGAGGCGGCCATTCGATGGTTCGACGATAGCGGCATTTCGCAGCGAACCGTCTGCATGATCAATCCGCTGAACAGCCCGTCGCTGGCCATAGCCGCCCGATTCGGCTTCCGGCCATTTCGCGATACGACGTTCCGCGACAGCCCCGTCCGGCTTTTCGAGCGGATCGCGGATATCTAGTGTTGTGCATTGCTTGCGGCGGATGCAGCAGGCTGCGGCCTTGATCGTGTTTCAGCACGTCCAGAAACCTGTTTGAGGTCTCGGCAGGCGGCTTTTCGAGCCAGGGATTGGTCCATATCAACTCCTGGAGCATCCCATGCGTTATTGTCTTCTGGCGGCAATCATCCTCCTTTCCACCCTTCGGGCCGCGCTGGCCGACAGCGCCATCGGTTTCCGACAGATCGAATTGCCGGCGGACGCCGGCGCACGGGCGCTGAACGTATCCCTCTGGTATCCGGCCGCGCCATCGGAAAAAAGCGAGATGGTGGGTGAAAATGCGGCCATTTACGGCCTTGAAGTGCAGCCGGACGCCGCCTTCCTCGCCGGTTCCCGTCCCCTTGTGTTGTTATCGCACGGCTTTGGCGGCAGCTGGCGAAATCTGAACTGGATTGCCGGCGTGCTTGTTCAGGAAGGTTATGTCGTGGCCGGGCCCGATCACGGCGGCGAATCATTTACGGAGGAGAATGCCGCCGAGATCGTTCCATTGTGGGAACGGCCACGCGACATCAGCAGAACGCTGACGGCATTGCTTAGCGATGACCGATTCGCCGGCGGGATCGACCGGACGCGCATCGCCGTGATCGGCCATTCGCTCGGCGGCTGGACGGCGATGGAACTGGCTGGCGCGCGATACAGCGCCGAGCTCGCCCTGAAGGATTGCAGGGGAGAAAAACGTCCGCCGCAATGCAAGGCTCCACGGCTGCTGGAAAAAGTCGGGATTGTCGGTGACGGCAGGGCCGATCCGCGTCTTTCGATGGATTTGAAGGATGTCCGCATCCGCGCCGCCATCGCACTCGATCTCGGGCCGGCCGCCGGTTTCCTGCCGGAGACGCTGCGAGCCGTCGGCGTGCCGGTTCTGGTTCTGGCTGCGGGTGTGGAAACACCGGAGATCGCCGCCATCAAGGCCGATTCCGAGTATATCGCCCGGCATCTGCCAAAGGCGACGACTGTTTATCGCGACATACCGGATGCCAGCCATTTCAGCTTCATGCAGTCTTGCAGGCCGAACGGCGAAAAGATCGTCGAGGAGCTTTCGCCGGGCGAAGGTTTCGTCTGCCGGGATGGCGGCGGCAGGGACCGCGCGGCCATCCATGCGCAGATCGCCGAGATTATCCTCGGCTTCCTGAAAGTGGAAATGCGCTAGGATGAAGAGATCGGGCGCTTCGCGGACCGTAGCGGTCCCGACGCGTCCCGACTTTTCAGGCTGCCTTGACCGGGTGATGGCGATAAACGAGGTCTTCGGGGTCGGAGCGTGGCGCCGATCCATCGAGCCTGCCGCCGATTCGTTCGGCGACGGCGGCGGATTTGCGGTTTTGCGGCGAAACATAACTGACGAGTGTCGGCAGGTTCAGGGTCTCGAAGGCCCAGTCGCGCAGCGCCGAGGCGGCTTCCGCTGCATAACCGCGCCCTTCATGGCCGTCGTAGAGCAGCCAGCCCAGTTCCTTTTCCGGAAACAGCGGGCCGTGATTGATGCCGACCTGGCCAATGCACTCACCCGTTTCACCGAGGTCGATCATCAGCGCGCCATGGCCGAAGAAGTGCCAGTTGGCCAGATCGTGGCAGAACACGCCCCATGTTTTCCACAGATCGTAGGGTCCGCCGACGCCGATGGAGCGTGGCGACGCCATGAAGTCCCGATAGGCGGGAAAGTCCGCCATGGTCAGCGGGCGCAGCGTCAGGCGTTCGGTCCTGAGAGTGGGGATGGGGTGGTCCATGTGCCGTTGTCCTTTTGCGATGTGTGGCTAGGTCTTTCTCTCCCTCATTCCTGTGACAAGCACAGGAATGAGGGAGAGAAAATCGCAACAAAAAACCCGCCGTTTCCAGCGGGTCTTTTAAAAACTGTCCTGTTCCGGAATGGATCAGGCGGTTTCGAGGAATTCCGTCGCGCCGTCAGGCTCGCGCAGAACATAGCCGCGGCCCCAGACGGTTTCGATGTAGTTTGCGCCGCCGGCGGCGTTTGCCAGCTTCTTGCGCAGCTTGCAGATGAAGACGTCGATGATCTTCAGTTCCGGTTCGTCCATGCCGCCATAGAGGTGGTTCAGGAACATTTCCTTGGTCAGCGTCGTGCCCTTGCGCAGCGAAAGCAGCTCGAGCATCTGATATTCCTTGCCGGTCAGGTGAACGCGCTGGCCGCCCACTTCAACCGTCTTGGCATCGAGATTGACGATCAGCTCGCCGGTGGCGATGACCGATTGCGCGTGGCCCTTGGAACGGCGGACGATTGCGTGAATGCGGGCAACAAGCTCGTCCTTGTGGAACGGCTTCGTCATGTAATCGTCTGCGCCGAAGCCGAGGCCGCGAACCTTGTCCTCGATGCCGGCCATGCCGGAGAGGATGAGGATCGGCGTCTTGACCTTGGAAAGGCGCAAGGTTCTCAGGACCTCGTAACCCGACATGTCGGGCAGGTTGAGATCGAGAAGAATAATGTCGTAATCATAGAGCTTGCCGAGGTCCACGCCTTCCTCACCGAGGTCGGTCGTATAGACGTTAAAGCTCTCCGACTTGAGCATCAGTTCAATGCTCTGCGCTGTCGCGCTGTCGTCTTCAATAAGTAGAACCCGCATAATTATCCCCTTTGCCGCCCGCGAACCGGTAAAACATTGCCTCGCGCGATGCGGATCCAGACGTTGCCTGATTTGCAGGCTGCCACCAAATGGTTAACAAATTCTAATTGCCTTTGGCAAGGTGTATCGAATTTATTAAGCAAAGTAGGCATTTCGCTGTTTTTGCACGTGAATCCACCATCGCCAAAATTGAAGCTCAACGTGAGGAAATCCCGTTAAGTGATTCAATCGACTCTTACATCGTCGGGTCCATTTTTTTGGACCTGGCATTTACCGACCCTTAAATGATCGTCGTTATCATTAACGATGCCCGTAAACGAAAGGTTAACGACGGCGGTTTTTTATTAACGTCGGGTAACTTTTGGGAATCATTCCGGGACAGGGGTCAACCCTTGCGGAAAAACGGGCGGGTTAAACGGGCCGATCAGGGGGGCATAGTGCCTTTTTGATCCGGGTCTCGCTATCCATGGAGTATTGCGTATGAAGTCGCGTGACAGCCTGGTTCGCCTGAAGGAATTTCAGGTCAATGAAAAACGCCGGCAGCTTAACCAGCTGCAGCAGATGATGTCCGAGTTCGAGCGGATGGCAAAGGAACTGGTGCATCAGATATCTCTGGAAGAAAGCAAGTCGGGCATTACCGATCCGACGCATTTCGCCTATCCGACCTTCGCCAAGGCCGCGCGCCAGCGGGCGGATAATCTTCAGGTCTCGATCCGGGAGCTGAAGGCCCAGCAGGAAGCCGCCGAAGCTTCGCTGGAAGAGGTGCAGGCCGAATATGAAAAGGCCGCCGCACTGGAAAACCGCGACGGAGCCATCCGCGCCCGCGCCTGACCCATAGGCGCAGGACTTACTGATATCGTCCTCATTGACGGCTGCCGGTGGATCAGGAGGCGGCTTTCAATGACGGGACGCCATGCATTTTTTAAAAGGCCGCTCCTTAAGGGCGGCCTTTTGTTTTGCCGCATCGCCGGCGTTTCCGATTCCGATTGTCCGGGGGTGGGGAAAGGCGTATTTTACAGGGGTTCCGACCGTGAGCCGGAGGTTTTGCGCGCGCGCCTCAAGCGGGCGCGGGCGGCTATTTCAGGGAGGAAAAAATGGCCCGCCAATATATCGATTGCCGCGAATTCCCCAGTGACAGCAGATGCACCGTCGCCATCTCCGCCGATTCTCCGGAGGAGCTTATGGAAGCGGCCGTGCAACACGCCGTGGCCGTGCATGGCGCAAAGGATACGCTTGAATTCCGTGAAGAAGTTCGCCGGAGCATGCATGCCGGGACGCCGCCGCTGAAGGTGGCGTGACGGGACGGATCGACGCCCTTTTGTATGAATACCGCGATATTTGGAACGGTTGTGAGGGGTTAAGCGTAAACCGCTTGTTTCTTCTCCCCGGCGGGGAGAAGAAATATGCCGCGACGCTTGCGATTATTCTGCCCTCAGACAGAAGATAAAGCGCCCTTACCCCTGAATAACATCCGCCCACTCGGCATGGCGCAACGTCTGGGCCTTGAAGAACGGGCAGAGCGGAATGATCTTCCAGCCGCCCTTGCGGGCTTCATCGATGGCATGGGCGGCGAGCGCCTGGCCCACACCCTTGCCGCGCAGCGCATCGGGCACGCCGGTATGGTCGATGATGATGAGGGTAGGGGAGGTGCGCGAATAGGTCATCTCCGCCTTATGGCCGTCGACGGTTGCCGAATATTCGCCGCGCGATCCGGTTTCGCTTGTCTTGATGTCCATGGTCTCTGCCTCCGCATTGCCGTTCGTTTTCGTCACTGTAACGGCTTCAGCCTGAATTGAAACAGCGGGATAGCGAACGCAGCGGACACAAACCGGCGACAATCAGCGGCCGTATCGGGCATTTCTCGGGAAATCTGCAATCAAACCGAAAGCCCCGTCGAAAAGCCGGCGGGGCTTTTTGGATATTCGGTCCGGGCGCGTTTCCGCGCGGGTGCAATATCAGTGGCGATATTGCTGGATGCGCGTGGTGCGCAGGCCGGCAAGGCCATGATCGGCAATCGAGGACTGCCAGGACAGGAATTCTTCAACGGTAAGCGTATAACGCTCGCAGGCTTCCTCGAGGCTCAACAGTCCTCCGCGCACGGCGGCAACAACCTCTGCCTTTCTGCGAATGACCCAGCGACGGGTATTGGCAGGCGGAAGATCCGCAATCGTCAGAGGGCTGCCATCGGGGCCGATGACATATTTAACTCGTGGGCGTATCATTTCGGTCATTGGACACTCTATACAAACTCAAGACCATATGACGGGAACTCTAGCCCGGTACCTTTAAAAATTGCCTAAGCAGCTCGTGACAATTTATTAAGAATTTGAACGGTTTCGCCTGATTTGTTCGAGTCGCCTTATTTTGCCGGGAAAAAATTTTTGCAAAAATCGCAAATTTTTCTCTCCCATCGGTTGTTTTCATCAGAGCGCTGCAAGCGACAGGCAGGTTTTCCCGCTACCCTGGGTAAATTCCGCAGTCCCCTCATGTTGGAGCCGCAGGCGGTCGCCGGCATCGAGGCGGAGGAGGGAGGTTGCCGACTGCGATGTGCCTGATGTCGATGCGTTGCCGGCGATGCTGAAGGCGGCCGCCGCGCCATTGACGAACAGCGTGACCCGGTGACCGGAGGAGGAGGCGACGGCAAGCGACAATGCCGCCAGATAGACGCCCTTTGCCGGAACAACGAGCTCACGCCCGCCGTCGCTCACTCCATCGCCGAGCGCAAAGCCGCCCTCGGCGATGGAGAGCACTGAAAAACCGGCCGCCGAGCCATTGGCGGGTTTTGTTGTGCCTGTGGGCAGGCCGGCGACGGTGAGCGGGCGGTTCGGCATCGAGACCCGGCCATCGCCGCTGCACAGAAGTGCGGTGTGCCAGGAGGCGCCATCCGTGCTGGTCTTGATCGAAAAACCGTCATGGCCGGCAAGGCCCATTTCCGCCCGGCCGCTCCAGCCGGACTGGAACAGCAGCGAGGCGGTATCGGCCTTTGCCGCCTTGTTGATGGAGATGCGATGGCTGCCGTCCTCTTGAGCATGGGTGAAAAGGCTGGCGGGGGAGGCGAGCGCCAGCCGGTTGGTGGTATCGGCCTCGGCGCCGATGCCCAGCCTTTCCAGCCGCCCGGCGGCCGGCAGCGGCATGTCGCGCCAGTTGCCGTCGCGCAGGACGCGATATTTGCCCTCGGCCGCAAACCATGCCGTCCAGCCGGGCTGCGGCGCGATCGAGAGCCACGCGCCATCCTGCCGGAATGCAAGCCTGCCGCCCTTGCCGGCCCAGTCGCCGGCGGCCTCTGCGGAGAGGAGGAAACAATCCCCTTCCGCCGCGTTATCGGGCGGTGTGGTGATGATGGCCTTGATGACCAGTTGCACGATCGCATCCAGCCTTTGCAGGGCTTCGTTATGGGTGACGTGTTTCTGTGCCTGCGAAGGGAGGATATAGGGAAGCCGAAGTCTCGCCGTCTGTTCCGTCATGATGTGCCTTCCGCGCCGTGGTGTTTCGTTGCGGGGCATTGTGAGGCGGCGACGTGGGGTGGGGATGAGCGGGGATGGGATTATTTTTTGGGGCCTTGGTGTGTGCGGTTTACCCCCTCTGCCCTGCCGGGCATCTCCCCCTCAAGGGGGGAGATCGGCAGGAGGCGCTACTACCGCTTCATTTGCAAACGTCGTGATAGGCGAGACCTATCCACAAGTCGATCTCCCCCCTTGAGGGGGAGATGCCCGGCAGGGCAGAGGGGGTAAACCGCACACACGGAAGCTTACCAATGGCCGCAGCAAACGCCAAGCGCCTGTTACCCCACGCGCTCCACCGCCATCGCCCCCTCGGCAATGAAATCCGGATTGGCCAGCGCATCCTCGCCATCGCCCCTCACCTCATAGGCCAGCGGCCTGCCCTCGCAATCGAGCGTCCTGCCGCCCGCGGCGCGCAGCACGGCGTCGCCGGCGGCCGTGTCCCACATCATGGTGCGGCTGAAGCGGGGGTAGATATCGGCGGCACCCTCCGCCAGCATGCAGAATTTCAGCGAGGAGCCGACGGAAATGCAGTCCTTCAGCCCGTGCTCGGCCACGAAGGCCTCCGTCTTCGCCGTGCAATGCGAGCGGCTGATCAGCGCCACGGGCGATGCACCACGCTGGCGCGCCCGGATGGGATGGCGGGAAAGGATCGCGCCTTCGCCTGATATGGCGAGCTTTTCGGCCGCATTTTTCTCACCCGTCCAGGCCTGTCCGCGGCAGGGGGCGTAAACCACACCGGCAACCGGGGCGCCGTTGCGGATGAGCGCGATATTGACGGTGAAATCGTCCTTGCCGGAAATGAATTCCTTGGTGCCATCCAGCGGGTCGACCAGAAAGAATTCCGCGCCGGTTTCCGGCAGGATTCCGCTTGCGACGGCCTCTTCGGCCACCACGGGGATATCAGGGAAATGAACGGCCAGCGCCGCGAGAATGATCGCCTCGGCCCGCTGATCGGCTTCGGTCACCGGCGAGCAGTCATCCTTGTAGGACACATGCGGGCCGGCGCGGTGGACCGCCATGATGGCCTGCCCGGCGTCCAGCGCCGCTTTCGTCAATATGTCGATCATCTCTTTGCCGTTGCCATCCCCTGCAGGGATATTCCGATCCTCAATGTCGCTACTCCTTTGCCCGCCGCCCGTCAAATAATGGCGCGGGACAAGACTAAAATAAGCATTCAACCGTCATTTTTTCAGCACTTCCTGCCAAAATCATGGCTCTTTTGACCGGGAAAGCGGCAGTCCATGTGGAAATTCCAAATTTTGTGCAGGATCGCCCGTTTTTGACTTCACATTTTTAACGAACACGATATGCATTTTGAGGGTGGGGGTCTGCCTGCAAGGGCGCCCCTATAATTAACATAACGAGGCGTGACCCATTTGAGGTTGTGCCCGGGGGAAAGACATGGAGTATTTTATCCAGCAGCTCATTAACGGGCTGACTCTTGGATCGATCTACGGCCTCATCGCTATCGGCTATACGATGGTTTACGGCATCATCGGCATGATCAACTTCGCCCATGGCGATATTTTCATGCTTGGCGGCTTCGCCGCGCTGATCGTTTTCCTGATCGTGACATCCTTTGTCGCCGGCATTCCGGTGGCGCTTCTTCTGCTTCTGATGATGGTTGTCGCCATGCTGATGACCGGCCTGTGGAACTGGGTGATCGAACGCGTCGCCTACCGGCCGCTCAGGGGCTCCTTCCGTCTCGCGCCGCTGATCACTGCCATCGGCATGTCGATCGCGCTGTCCAACTTCATCCAGGTGACGCAGGGTCCGCGCAACAAGCCGATCCCGTCGATGGTGACGGAAAGCTATCATTTCGGCGCCGTCACCGTGTCGCTGAAACAGCTGATCATCATGGTCGTCACCTCGGTGCTGCTCTTCGCGTTCTGGTACATCGTCAACAAGACCCCGCTCGGCCGGGCGCAGCGCGCCACGGAGCAGGATCGCAAGATGGCCGCGCTGCTGGGCGTCGATGTCGACAAGACGATCTCCATCACCTTCATCATGGGTGCGGCACTGGCCGCCGTCGCCGGTACGATGTATCTGATGTATTATGGCGTGGCCTCGTTCAGCGATGGTTTCGTCCCCGGCGTCAAGGCGTTTACGGCGGCCGTTCTCGGCGGCATAGGCTCGCTTCCGGGCGCGGTTCTCGGCGGTCTCCTGATCGGCCTCATCGAATCGCTGTGGTCGGCCTATTTCTCCATCGCCTACAAGGATGTCGCCGCATTCGGCATCCTGGCTTTCGTGCTGATCTTCAAGCCGACCGGCATTCTCGGTCGTCCGGAAGTCGAGAAGGTGTGATCCCATGGCCAATATCGCTTCCGAAAACACCACTTCCGGCCCGAGCCTGATGGCGACGGCCGTGAAGGAAGGCCTGATTGCGGGCCTCATCTCGTTCGGCATGTTCATTCTTTATGTCGGCATCGTCACCTATCAGGATATCAACAACCAGCTGATCTGGGGCACCCGCTGGGGGCTTCTGGCGGTCTTCGTCGGCATTGCCGCTGTCGGCCGTTTCCTCGTCGTCGGCTTCATCAAGCCGTCGCTGGATCGTCGCAAGCTGGCCAAGGCCAAGAGCGGCGTGCTGGAGATTTCCGAAGAGAAGGGCTTTTTCCACAAGCACTTCCTGAAGCTGGCGCTGGTTCTGCTGCTTCTCTACCCGGTCATCGCCGTGCAGCTTTTCGGTTTCCAGGGCTCGCTGAAATTCGTCGACAATTTCGGCATCCAGATCCTGATCTATGTGATGCTGGCCTGGGGCCTCAACATCGTTGTCGGTCTCGCCGGCCTGCTCGATCTCGGTTACGTCGCCTTTTATGCGGTGGGCGCCTATTCCTATGCGCTGCTCTCCAGCCAGTTCGGCCTGTCCTTCTGGGTGCTCCTGCCGGTCGCGGGCATTCTCGCCGGTTTCTGGGGCATCATCCTCGGTTTCCCGGTGCTGCGTCTGCGCGGCGACTATCTGGCGATCGTGACGCTCGCCTTCGGTGAAATCATCCGTCTCGTGCTTTTGAACTGGACGGATGTGACCAAGGGCACCTTCGGTATTTCCGGCATTGCCAAGGCCTCGGTCTTCGGCATCTGGTCCTTCGATGTCGGTGCGCCGAACAACTTCGCCAAGGTTTTCGGACTTTCCATGTCCTCGGCCTATTACAAGATCTTCCTGTTCTACGTGATCCTGCTGCTGTGCATGCTGACGGCCTATGTCACCATTCGCCTGCGCCGCATGCCGATCGGCCGCGCCTGGGAAGCGCTGCGCGAGGACGAGATCGCCTGCCGGTCGCTCGGCATCGATACCGTCATCACCAAGCTCACCGCCTTTGCGACGGGTGCGATGTTCGGCGGTTTCGCCGGTTCCTTCTTCGCTGCCCGTCAGGGCTTCGTTTCGCCGGAAAGCTTCGTGTTCCTCGAATCCGCCGTCATCCTCGCCATCGTCGTTCTCGGCGGCATGGGTTCGCTGACCGGTATCGCCATTGCGGCGCTGGTCATGGTCGGCGGCACCGAGGCGCTGCGTGAAATGGAGTTCCTGAAGCATGTCTTCGGGGCCGATTTCACGCCGGAACTCTACCGTATGCTGCTCTTCGGGCTTGCCATGGTCATCGTCATGCTGTTCAAGCCGCGCGGTTTCGTCGGCTCGCGTGAACCCACGGCCTTCCTTAAGGAACGCAAGGCCGTCTCCGGCAGCTTTACCAAGGAAGGTCACGGTTGATGGCTTCCGGAACGACGACAATGGCAAATGATACGATCCTCAAGGTCGAACATCTCTCGATGCGCTTCGGCGGCCTGATGGCCATCAACGACTTCTCCTTTGAGGCGAAGCGCGGCGAGATCACCGCATTGATCGGCCCCAATGGTGCGGGCAAGACCACGGTCTTCAACTGCATCACCGGCTTCTACAAGCCGACCATGGGCATGATCACCATGCGCCAGCAGAATGGCGAGGCGCATCTTCTCGAGCGCCTGCCGGATTTCGAAATCACCAAGAAGGCCAAGGTGGCGCGCACCTTCCAGAACATTCGCCTGTTTTCGGGTCTCACGGTTCTGGAAAACCTGCTGGTGGCGCAGCACAATGCGCTGATGAAGGCCTCGGGTTACACGATCCTCGGTCTTCTCGGCCTGCCCGCTTACCGGCGGGCGGTGGATGCCTCGATCGAAAAGGCCAAATACTGGCTGGAAAAGGCCGATCTGATCGACCGCGCCGACGATCCGGCCGGCGATCTGCCCTATGGCGCGCAGCGCCGTCTGGAAATCGCCCGCGCCATGTGCACGGGGCCGGAGCTTCTGTGCCTCGATGAGCCGGCCGCCGGTCTCAACCCGAAGGAATCGCTGGCGCTCAACACGCTCCTGCGCGGCATCCGCGACGAGGGCACGTCGCTGCTTCTCATCGAGCACGACATGTCGGTGGTGATGCAGATTTCCGACCATGTGGTGGTTCTGGAATATGGCCAGAAGATTTCCGACGGCACGCCGGACCATGTGAAGAACGACCCGAAGGTCATCGCCGCCTATCTGGGTGTCGAGGATGATGAAGTGGAAGACGTGATTGCGGAAGAACTCGACGGAGGAGCGGCCTGATGTCCGGTGAACCGCTTCTGAAAGTCCAGGGTGTCGAAACCTATTATGGCAATATCCGGGCTCTGGCCGGTGTCGATGTCGAGGTGAAAAAGGGTGAGATCGTCAGCCTGATCGGCGCCAACGGCGCCGGCAAGTCGACGCTGATGATGACCATCTGCGGCAGCCCGCAGGCGCGCGCCGGCCAGGTAATCTTCGACGGTGAGGACATCACCCATCTGCCGACGCATCTGATCGCCCGCAAGCGCATCGCCCAGTCGCCGGAAGGCCGCCGGATTTTCCCGCGCATGACGGTGCTGGAAAACCTGCAGATGGGCGCCAATCTCGATAACCTGAAATATTTCAAGGAAGACGTCGAGAAGATCTTCGTGATGTTCCCGCGCCTGAAGGAGCGCCAGAGCCAGCGCGGCGGTACGCTTTCCGGCGGCGAGCAGCAGATGCTCTCCATCGGCCGCGCGCTGATGGCGCGTCCGAAGCTGCTATTGCTCGACGAGCCGTCGCTCGGTCTCGCGCCCTTGATCGTCAAGGGCATTTTCGAGGCGATCAAGAAGCTGAACAAGGAAGAGGGGCTGACCGTCTTCCTCGTGGAGCAGAACGCCTTTGCCGCGCTCAAGCTTTCCGACCGCGCCTATGTGATGGTCAACGGCAAGGTGACGATGAGCGGTTCGGGCAAGGAACTGCTCGCCGATCCGCAGGTGCGGGCCGCCTATCTGGAAGGTGGAAGGCACTGAAAGATTTTACTTGCGCCGGAAATTTTGCGGCGCAAGACTGCAAACGGCGGCCTGTCGTCCTTTCGGCCAAACCTTAAGGATCCATGGCGGGGCGTAAACAATAAAATGCCCGGCGGGAAAACGGCGGGACGACAGACAAGGCAGGGCCAGGGCGTTTTCGTCCGGCACTGATGGGGAAAGAGATGCAGGGCCTTTTTTTCGAAACCGATAACGGCGTGCGTTATGTTCTGCGCGCACTGGTTGTCCTCTTGGGTTTCTGGACGGCATGGCGCACGGGCAGATCCGTGGCCGATGGCTGGGGCGATTATACGCGGGTGGTGATCTACACGCTCGCTCTGGGGGTGGTGATGCGGTTTCTGCATCACGCGCTCTTCAACGGGCCGTTCATTAACGGCTTTTATTACGTGTTTGACGTCGTTCTTCTTCTGGTTTTTTCGAGCATCGGTTTCCGCATGCGCCGAACGAGCCAGATGGTCAATAACTACTATTGGCTCTACGACCGGACGTCGGCATTTTCCTACAAGAAGAAAGATTGACAGGCGGATTTTTCCGGCTGCACAATGCTCGTCAGAGTGGAACAGTTTCCTGTTCAGTGAAGGTGGGTACTGAACGGGTTCTTGCTATCAACCCATCCAAGGAACTGGGAGTAAAGTAATGAAGAAGTCTCTTCTTTCCGCTGTCGCGCTGACCGCCATGGTCGCGTTTGGCGGTTCGGCCTGGGCCGAGGTCGTGATCGCTGTCGGCGCACCGCTGACCGGCCCGAACGCTGCTTTCGGTGCTCAGATCCAGAAGGGTGCCGAACAGGCTGCGAAAGACATCAATGCCGCCGGCGGCATCAATGGCGAGCAGATCAAGATCGTGCTGGGCGACGACGTATCCGACCCGAAGCAGGGTATTTCGGTTGCCAACAAATTCGTCGCTGACGGCGTGAAATTCGTTGTCGGCCACTTCAACTCCGGCGTTTCCATTCCGGCCTCTGAAGTTTACGCCGAAAACGGCATTCTCGAAATCACCCCTGCCGCAACCAACCCTGTCTTCACCGAACGCGGCCTGTGGAACACCTTCCGCACCTGCGGCCGTGATGACCAGCAGGGCGGCATTGCCGGCAAGTATCTGGCCGACCACTTCAAGGACGCCAAGATCGCCATCATTCACGACAAGACCCCTTACGGTCAGGGCCTTGCCGATGAAACCAAGAAGGCGGCCAATGCCGCTGGCGTGACCGAGGTCATGTATGAAGGCGTCAATGTCGGCGACAAGGACTTCTCCGCGCTGATTTCGAAGATGAAGGAAGCCGGCGTTTCCATCATCTACTGGGGCGGCCTGCACACCGAAGCCGGCCTCATCATCCGCCAGGCGGCTGACCAGGGCCTGAAGGCCAAGCTCGTTTCGGGCGACGGTATCGTCTCGAACGAACTTGCCTCCATCGCCGGCGACGCCGTCGAAGGCACGCTCAACACCTTCGGCCCCGATCCGACCCTGCGCCCGGAAAACAAGGAACTGGTAGAGAAGTTCAAGGCCGCCGGCTTCAACCCGGAAGCCTACACCCTCTACTCCTACGCCGCGATGCAGGCGATTGCCGGTGCGGCGAAGGCCGCCGGTTCCGTGGAGCCGGAAAAGGTTGCCGAGGCCCTGAAGTCCGGCACCTTCCCGACCGCGCTCGGCGACATCTCCTTCGACGAGAAGGGCGACCCGAAGCTTCCCGGTTACGTCATGTACGAGTGGAAGAAGGGTGCGGACGGCAAGTTCACCTACGTGCAGCAGGGCAGCTAAGCCTTTCTGCGATAAACTACCGAAGCCCGGCAGCGATGCCGGGCTTTTTGTTTTGCGGTCTCGGCCACACTAGGGACAACAAGTCAGGAAATTAATCCCCTCAGAAAACTGCAATGAGGGGTAGCAATGACGATAAAACGAGGCGTGTCTCTCTTCCTTGTTCTTGCTGTATTGGCAACGGGGCTCATAGGCCTGCATCTCTTCGGCAAATCCCGAACGACGCAACTATTCGGCGAGATCATCGCAAGGGTCGAAACGGAAAGGCCGGTGGTGGCGCTGACATTCGACGATGGGCCGACGGCGGGCTTCACGCCGGAGGTTCTGGCGATCCTGAGGGAACGCGGGGTCAAGGCGACTTTCTTCCTGACGGGCAAGGAGACCGAGGAAAATCTGCCGCAGGCGCGCATGATCGTGGGCGAGGGGCATCAGATCGGCAACCATAGCTATACGCATTCCAACATGATGCTGATGGGGCCGACGCGGATCGGGCAAGAGATCGAGCGCACCGACGCGGCCATTCGCGCTGCGGGTTACGAAGGCGAGATCATGTTCCGCCCGCCCTATGGCAAGAAGCTGCTCACCTTGCCCTGGTATCTTTCCCGGCATGAGCGGAAAACCATCATGTGGGATGTCGAGCCGGAATCGTTTCCTGATGTCGCTGCGGATACGGCCGCCTTTGCAAAACACGTCATCGAGCAGACGAAGAGCGGCTCCATCATCATCATGCACGTCATGTATGGAAGCCGCGAGATATCCCGGCAGGCCCTGCCTTCGATCATCGACGGGCTGCGCCAACGCGGGTTCGAGTTTGTGACGGTTTCGCAATTGCTCGAAAACCGCTGAAGGCAGTCGCTTTGCCCCGCAGGGCGCGGTTCAGCCGATCCGCGCCAGAATAAAATCGGCGCGTTCCTGGACGCTCGATTTCGGGAGCACGTCGATATCGTAGCCAAGCGCGTCATAATCCCGCAGCAGGCGCTGGTATTCCTCCACCGCCGCATCGAAATCGTGCCGTCGCTCATCGTCGCCCCTGTAGATTTCCGGCCAGGGCGGGGTGAGGAAAACCAGCCTGTTGTAGCGGTGCGCATGGCGCAACGTCTCGATGAAGGTATCGCCGCTGACATGGCGCAGCGCGGAGGCGGCGTCGACCAGGCTGCGGTCGAAAAAGACGGGACCTTCCTGCGGTGCGTTCTGCCGGTCCTCAAGCGCCATGGCGATGGCGCGGCGGGCGAAGGCTTCAATATCGATCCACGGCAGGGCGGTGCCGCCGTTGCGGGTTTCTTCGAGGACGATGCGGCGGCCGGGTTCTTCCACGGTGGCGAAACCGCGCCGCGCGAGTTCGGCGAGCAGGGTGGACTTGCCGCCGCCGGAGCAGCCGGAAAGGATGATGAAACGGTCCATGGGATTTCTATCCTGTGAGAGGGTTCAGGTGGTTCGGACGGTAATTTTTGGGTGGTGGGTCACCGCTTGTTTCTTCTCCCCGCCGGGGAGAAGGTGGCCCGAAGGGTCGGATGAGGGGGAAACGTTGCCGGATTTCGGAGAGCTAACCCCCTCATCCCGCTGCCGCGGACTTCTCCCCCTCGGGGAGAAGAAACAAGCGGCGGAGGCTCGCCCAATAAGCGGACGTCGTGAACTCAAGCGGAAATATGTCGGGCGAACCTTACCACATCAATGGCAGTCGTCACCCCTGATGCAATATATGCGCTGCCTTCACAGCCGCCGACGCCCGGTTTTCCACCCCGAGCTTCACATAGATCTGTTCCAGATGTTTGTTCACGGTTCTCGCGGAAAGGCCGAGGATATCGCCGATATCGCGGTTGGACTTGCCTCTGGCGATCCACAGCAGCACTTCCGATTCCCGTGCGGTGAGGGAAAAATGCTCGCGCAGCAGGTGGTCGCCGGATTTCTCATTGGCGGCGGTCAGGCGGAAGAGATGTTCATCCGGACCCATGGCGCCGAGGAAGGAGAGCTGCAAAGCGGGGCGTCCGGTCTGCGTGATCGTCAGCGGTGCGTCGCGGCCGGTTTCCGAGGTTGCCCTTTCGCCGAGCCAGCGGCCAATATGGCTGGTGACGATCTCCATGCCGTCGTCGCGGCCGGTGGCGGCGTTGACGAGGCGCGTCGCCTGCGGCGTCGACCAGTGAATGGCGCCATTGGCGCGCACGGCAAGCAGGTGGCGGCCTGCGGCGTCGAGCGCGACGCGGGCGCTTTGCGCCGAGCGGGCATTGGAAAGGTGCACACGGATGCGGGCGCGCAGCTCGTCTATATTGATCGGCTTGGTCAGATAATCGACACCGCCGGATTCGAGCGCCCGCACCACATGTTCTGTTTCGGTCAGCCCGGTCATGAAGATGACGGGCACCTGCGCCACCGCCGCATTGGCCTTCAGGCGGCGGCAGGTCTCGAAACCGTCCATGACAGGCATGACGGCGTCGAGCAGGATGATATCCGGCGTGATGCGTTCGGCAATGTTGAGCGCGGCCTGGCCGGAGGTGGCGATGAGGGCGGAAAAGCCGGATTGTTCCAGCGCGTCGGTGAGGAACCCCAGTGCTTCCGGGCTGTCATCCACCAGCAATACGATGTCTCTCGGGGCTGCCGCCGCCTGACCGCTCATGCCTTGCCGTCTCCCATGTCACTATCCGCAAACCGTTTGAGAAAATGCGCGTAACCGGCCAGATCGAAGGCCTGCACATAGGTGCCGAGCTCCTGCGTGAAGGGCAGGTTTTCCGTGTCGCGAGCGAGATCGGCGAGTTTCGCCTCGATGCCGCGTATGTAACCTATTTCGCCGAGCCGCTGCAAATCCCTGATATGAATTGCGCCGGGATGCACGATCTGCGCCACGGGCGGTGGCGATGGTGCGGGCGGCATATCCGCCTCGTAGATCCATTTGAGGCCGAGATGCACGGCAAGCCTGTCGCAGAGATGACGGATATCGACAGGCTTGGCGATGGCGTCATTGTGGTTGTCTTCTCCAGCACCCGCCACGGTTCCGTCGCCGATATTGGCGGAGAGCATGATGAGCGGGGCGGTCTGGCCGGCTTCACGCAGTTTCGTCACAAGTTGCCAGCCGGTCATGCCGGGCATGGAAATATCGATGAGGAAAAGATCGGGTTTCACGCCTTCGATGAGCGTCAGGCATTCCGGCCCGCTCTGGGCGGTCAGCACCACGAAATCCAGCGGCGAGAGCACCTGCCGCATCAGCTCGCGGTGATCCTCATTGTCATCGACCACGACGATGGTGCGGTGCGGGCCGGAATAGGAGCGGATGGTCTTTTCCGCCGCCGGCGCCGTGCTTGGCCGGTGCACGGCAGAGAGCATGAGGCGCACGCGGAAAGTGGAGCCTTCATCCTTTGCGCTGGAAACGGAAATTTCACCGCCGAGCGTATTTGTGAGGAGCCTTGTGATGGTGAGGCCGAGGCCGAGGCCGGGCATGGGGCGCACGCTGTCCGCCTCGCCGCGCTGGAAGGGCTCGTAGATGCGGGCGAGGTCTTTTTCGGCAATGCCGCGGCCGGTATCGGAAACGGTGAAGCTCGCCACCTGACTGCGATAACCGACATCGAAGGTGACGGCGCCCTCATCGGTGAATTTGATGGCGTTGGAGATGAGGTTGACGAGGATCTGGCGCAGCCGCTTTTCATCGGTGCGGACATATTGCGGCAGGGCCCGCGACCGGTCGTGGCGAAATTCCAGCCCCTTGGCCTGCGCCTGCGGGCGGAACATGTCGACGATCTGGTCGAGGAAATCCTGAATATTGATCTCGTTGGAATAGACCTGCAGACGGCCGGCCTCGATCTTGGAAATATCCAGAAGCCCGTCGATCAGGCCGGACAGGTGATCGGCCGAACGGCGGATGACCTTGATGGCCGATTGCCGGGGCGGGGGAATGGTATCGTCGCGTTCGAGGATCTGGGCATAACCTAGGACGGCGTTGAGCGGCGTGCGCAGTTCATGGCTGAGACCTACGACATAACGGCTCTTGGCGCGGTTGGCGGCCTCAGCGGTTTCCTTGGCATCCTGAAGGGCGGCATCGGTTTTCTTGTGGGCGGCGATTTCCTTCAGCAGCAACGTGTTCTGCCGGGAGGATTCCTCTTCCGCCACCACCCGGCTGTCATGGGCAAGCACGAGGAACCAGCAAACGATGCCGGCGATGACGGCGAAAACGAAAAACACGATGAGGATGGTGCGGTTCACCACATCGGCCGTTTCCGGCGAGGCGGTGCCGACCTGATGGGCGATCATCGCGAGAATGCCGCCGATGGCGGTGACGGCGATCGCCGCCGCCATGCCGTAACGTCCGAGCCGGGTGGCAAGCTTCGCCACCAGCTGATCCGGCAGGAAGGATTTCGCGACGGTCGCGACCTGATAGTTGAGCTTCGCCTTCGGCTTGCACATGTCGTGGCAGCGGCTGTCCAGCGAGCAGCAGAGCGAACAGATCGGCGCGGCATAGGCGGGACACCACGCCATGTCTTCCGGCTCGAAAGGGTGCTCGCAGATGGAGCAGGTGATGCTGCTCTCCTCACGCCATTTCTGGCGCGGTTTGCGGGCGAGATAAAATTTGCCCTTCGTGCCCCAGGCAATCAGCGGCGAGGCGATGAAGGCGACGATCAGCGTCAGATAGGGGGCGAGCGATGCGGCGAGCGGTCCGAAGGCCCCGAAATGCGCCATCAGCGCGATGGTCGCCGAAAGCGCCATGGAGCCGACGCCGACGGGGTTGATATCGTAAAGATGGGCACGCTTGAATTCGATGCCGGGCGGGGCAAGGCCGAGCGGCTTGTTGATGAAGAGATCGGCCGAGATGGTGCAGAGCCACGCCATGGCGATGATGGAGAAGATGCCGAGCGTTTCTTCCAGCAGCCGGTAAATGCCGAGTTCCATCAGAAGCAGCGCGATCGCCACGTTGAAGACCAGCCAGACGACGCGGCCGGGGTGGCTGTGGGTGAGGCGGGAGAAGAAGTTCGACCATGCGAGCGAACCCGCATAGGCATTCATGACGTTGATCTTCAGCTGCGAGACGACCACGAAGGCGACCATCAGCAGCATGGCGGCGGTTTCGTTGGGGATCATGTAACCGAAGGCGGTGAGATACATCTGCGCCGGATCGGCGGCGCGATCCACCGAGACGCCGGAGCTGAAGGTGAGCACCACGAGGAAGGAGCCAGCGAGCAGCTTCGGCACGCCGACGACGACCCAGCCCGAACCCGCCAGGAAAACCGCAATACGGTGGCGCAGGCGGCTCTGGCCTTCGGCCGGCAGGAAGCGCAGGAAATCCACCTGTTCGCCGATCTGCGACATCAGCGCCAGAATGACGGCCGAGGCCGCGCCAAATTCCACGAGGTTGAAATCCGCGACCGTTCCCGGCGGGCCGGAGGCGTGGTGAATACCGGCAAAGGCGCGCCAGAGATCGTATTTTTCCCAGTCCAACAAAGCGATGAACACGAAAGGCAGGACGTTGAGGATGATCCAGAAGGGCTGGGTGATGATCTGGAAACGACTGATGAGGCGCACGCCGTGGGTGACGAGCGGAATGACCATGACGGCCGAGATGATGTAGCCGATCCACAAGGGAATGCCGAGCGCCAGTTCCAGCGCGCCGGACATGATCGACGCTTCGATGGCGAAGAGCATGAAGGTGAAGGCGGCATAGATCAGCGAGGTGATGGTGGAGCCGATATAACCGAAGCTCGCGCCGCGCGTCAGAAGATCGATGTCGACGCCGTGGCGGATGGCATAACGGCTGATCGGCAGGCCGACGGCCAGCATGGCGATGGCGGCGACGAGGATGGCGTAAAAGGCGTTGGTGGTGCCGTAGGAGAGCGTGATCGCCCCCCCGATGGCTTCCAGCGCCAGAAAGGAAATCGCGCCGATGGCGGTGTGGGAAATGCGGTTGGAGGAAAATTGCCGGGCGCTTTTGGCGGTGAAGCGCAGCGCATAATCTTCCAGCGTCTGGTTGGCGACCCAGCGGTTATATTCGCGCCTGACGGGGATGATGCGTTGCCGTGCGGCCATGCTAGGATTCCACGCCTTTCTGCGGATAGAGCACCGGACCAAAAACCGCACACGCTTTTCGGAGAAATCCTATGCTTAAACAGAAAGATAGAGCGGCGGACGGGATTCTGCTCATCGTACACGACACAAGGTTTTGTGTGTTGAAGCATCCCCCTTAACCTCATTCCTGTGCTTGTCACAGGAATCCAGCCGACGCGCGTCTGCGCGGCGAGAGAAAGTCCCCTCAGCCCAAGGACTTGGGCTGGCTGGATCTCTGTGACGAGCACAGAGATGAGGGAAGGAAAGCGCACGAGAAAACAGCGAATTTCGTCGTCGGCGCACCGGCCTCGAAGCATAGTGTTGTGTACCGTGGTGTCCGCTTTTCATCCGGCGCTCCAGTATTTCGGCACTCTCACAGTCGCACCGACATGCCGCCATCCACCGTCAGCACATGGCCGTTGACGAAGGAGGCCGCATCGCTGGCCAGAAACAGGGCAGCACCGGCGATCTCATCCGGCCGGCCCCAGCGCTCCAGCGGCACCCGCAGCCTGGCGAAGGCCACCATCTCAGGATTTTCGGCAAGGGCGGCATTGGTTTCGGTGGCGAACATGCCGGGCGCTATGGCGTTGCTGGTGATGCCGCGTGCGCCATATTCCACGGCAATCGCCCGCATCAGCCCGGTGAGCCCCTGTTTGGCGACGGGATAGATCGCATCTCCCGGCCGGACGATGTGGCCGAGAATGGAGGTGATGGTGATGATGCGGCCGTAACCATTGGCGTTCATGGCCTCCGCCGCATCCCGCGAGAGCGAGATGGAGGAGGTGAGGTCGGTGCGGATGAGTTCCAGCACGTCCTCGTCGCTGAATTCGGCAAGCGGGCGGCGGTCGCGCGCGCCGACATTGTTGACAAGGATATCGAGGCGGCCGAACTCGTCCATGATACGGCGAACAAGGGCGCTGCCAGCTGCGGTATCGGCAATATCGAAGGCGGCGTAATCGGCCTTGCCGCCAGCCTTGCGCAACGTGTCGACCGCCTGTTCCAGCGTTTCGGCATTGCGGCCGGTCAGCCACACATGCGCGCCCGCTTCGGTAAAGGCGCTGGCAATTTCAAAACCGAGGCCGCGGCCGCTGCCAGTGATGATGGCCGTGCGGTTTTCGAGAGAGAATTTCTGGAGAATGCCCATCGCTCACCTTCTTGCTTGACGTGCTGCAACTTCTTCGAGTTTGCGCATAAGAAGAATATGTCGCGCGGAGCAGGGGGCGAAAGGCCGCCCGTCCGGCCCGTCCGTTCGGTGGACACAAAAATGGCGTCGCCCGGTTCGGGGCGACGCCATTTTTTGCTTATCAGGCAGCAGCCGACTTTGCGAGCGGCACTTCCGCGATCGTCTTCAGAACGACGGAAGCGATCTGGTAGGGGCAGCCTTGAGAGTTCGGACGACGGTCTTCGAGGTAACCGCGATAGCCGTTGTTGACGAAGGAATGCGGAACGCGGATCGACGCGCCACGGTCGGCAACGCCGTAGGAGAACTTGTTCCACGGAGCGGTTTCGTGCTTGCCGGTCAGGCGCAGGTGGTTGTCCGGACCGTAAACGTCGATGTGCTCTTTCCAGTTCTTGGCGAAAGCGGCCATGAGGGCTTCGAAATAGTCCTTGCCGCCAACTTCGCGCATGAACTTGGTGGAGAAGTTGCAATGCATGCCCGAACCGTTCCAGTCGGTATCGCCGAGCGGCTTGCAGTGGAATTCGACGTCGATGCCGTACTGTTCGCAAAGACGTACCAGCAGGTAACGGGCGATCCAGATCTGGTCGGCGGCGCGCTTGGAACCCTTGCCGAATACTTGGAATTCCCACTGGCCCTTGGCCACTTCGGCGTTGATGCCTTCGTGGTTGATGCCGGCTTCGAGGCAGAGGTCGAGATGGGCTTCAACGATTTCGCGGGCGACCGAACCGACATTCTTGTAGCCGACGCCGGTGTAATAAGGACCCTGCGGAGCCGGGTAACCCTGTTCCGGGAAGCCGAGCGGACGGCCGTCCTGGTAGAAGAAATATTCCTGTTCGAAGCCGAACCATGCGTCCTCGTCGTCGAGGATGGTTGCGCGGCTGTTCGACGAATGCGGGGTGACGCCATCGGGCATCATGACTTCGCACATCACGAGTGCACCGTTGGTGCGGGCCGGGTCGGGATAGATCGCGACGGGCTTCAGCACGCAATCCGACGAATGGCCTTCGGCCTGCTGCGTGGAGGAGCCGTCAAAGCCCCAAAGCGGCAGCTGCTCGAGTGTGGGGAATTCGTCGAATTCCTTGATCTGGGTCTTGCCGCGCAGGTTGGGGACCGGCTTGTATCCGTCCAGCCAGATGTACTCGAGTTTGAACTTAGTCATTACGAACCTCTCATAGGTAACAATGCGAAGCCTTGAGGCCTCCCGTGGCTTTGGCCACCGAAGCGCATTCGCGTTCAAGGGCTGACCCCTTAGATGCATGCCGCGTGCCAGATTGGCGATATCAGGCGATTTTTTCGAAAAATCTTTCAGGGCCCCTGACGGGCAGAGGCTTGGATATCGTCCTTGTGCGGTTTCGCTGCACTGCGGCAGGCAAATTCACCCCTCATGTTTCATCATTGAATCCTGATAGATAGCCGACGTCTTCGCGGCAAAGACCCTGCTGCGATGCAATGATTTCGATTGCGCGCGAGGGATCGGCATTTGCCCCAAAAACCGGCGCTTTCGGAATGGTTTTTCTTGTAGATGAGACGATTAATGCCTATATTTTTCGCAACGTGATTTTTTTTTAATCAAACGGAGCAAATCTGATCTTTGCGGGTTAGCTCCAGACATGAAGTGCTTCGATGCAAACAAAGTGAGATGATCGAAATGGCAACTGGCATTCATCGCGAGACGGCAACGATCTATCAATTCCCGGTCGGCGGGCGTGCGGGTCTTTCGAAGTTCCGCAACAGCAGCCTCAGCGACCTCGAGCGTCAGGCCAAGGAGCCGCATATCGATTTCGGTTCGTGGTATCACGACGATGCGATCCGCGACGAAGAGCGGAACGACAAGCCGCATTCCTGATGTGGGATCTGTAAACTGCGACCGATTGCCAGATAATCGGCCTATCTATCTGTGTGTTTCCAACACCAACCGCCCACTCTGCGTCATCCTCGGGCTTGACCCGAGGATCCACTATCTGGAGGGGCCATGGATCCTCGCCTCAAGGGCGAGGATGACGTCGAATAGGTGGTGACGGTCGGGCGTGAAACCGCTTTGTATTTCAACAACTACCTTCCCTCCCCAAACCCCCCCCTGCACCTTTCGCCACCCCGCCTACGTCAATTGACGTATACGGTTTCGCTCTCACGAGATCGATAGTCCCTCCCAGCAGCGGCCGCAGATGCCGCTGAGCCTCCACGAGAGGCCAACAAGGAGAGGGGTTCTTCCGATGATATTCCGCAAGACGCTTAGTGCCGCGCTGCTTGGCGCGATCCTGTCCACTACCGCCTTCCATGGCGCTTTTGCCGCTGACGACACCATCAAGGTCGGCGTGCTGCATTCGCTGTCCGGCACCATGGCTATTTCAGAGACGACGCTGAAGGACGCCATGCTGATGCTCATCGACGAGCAGAACAAGAAGGGCGGCGTGCTCGGCAAGAAACTCGAAGCCGTGGTGGTCGATCCGGCTTCCGACTGGCCGCTCTTTGCCGAAAAGGCCCGCCAGCTGATTTCGCAGGACAAGGTCGCCGCCGTTTTCGGCTGCTGGACCTCCTCCTCGCGCAAATCCGTTCTGCCGGTCTTCGAGGAACTGAATTCGATCCTGTTCTATCCGGTTCAGTACGAGGGTGAAGAATCCTCGCGCAATATCTTCTACACGGGTGCAGCGCCAAACCAGCAGGCCATTCCGGCCGTAGACTACCTCGCCAATACCGAAGGCGTCGAGCGCTGGGTTCTGGCCGGCACGGACTATGTCTATCCGCAGACCACCAACAAGATCCTGAAGGCCTACCTGATGTCGAAGGGCGTCAAGGAAGAGGACATCATGATCAACTACACGCCGTTCGGTCATTCCGACTGGCAGACGATCGTATCAGACATCAAGAAATTCGGCTCGGCCGGCAAGAAGACCGCCGTGGTTTCCACCATCAACGGCGACGCCAACGTGCCTTTCTACAAGGAACTGGCGAACCAGGGCATCAAGGCCGAGGATATCCCGGTCGTCGCCTTCTCGGTCGGCGAAGAAGAACTTGCTGGTCTCGATACCGCACCGCTGGTCGGCCACCTTGCCGCCTGGAACTACTTCCAGTCCGTCGATGCGCCTGTTAATGCCGAATTCATCAAGACCTGGCATGCCTTTACCAAGAACGACAAGCGCGTGACCAACGACCCGATGGAAGCCGCCTATATCGGCTTCAACGCCTGGGTAAAGGCCGTCGAATCCGCCGGCACGACGGATACGGACAAGGTTCTGGACAGCATCATCGGCGTTTCCGTGCCGAACCTTTCGGGCGGCTACTCCACCGTCATGCCGAACCACCACATCACCAAGCCGGTGCTGATCGGTGAAATTCAGGCCGACGGCCAGTTTGAGATCGTGCAGCAGACGCCGCAGGTCGTGGGTGACGAATGGTCGGATTATCTGCCGGATTCGAAGGATCTGATCTCGGACTGGCGGAAGCCGATGTCTTGCGGCAACTTCAATGTGGCCAGTGGGAAGTGCGGCGGCAAGGGTAGCTGATTAGCGAGGTGGGTGCCGCTCCCGTTGTTGGGGGTGGTTTTCTCATTGAAAACTGAACAAGCATGCCCCCCTCTGCCCTGCCGGGCATCTCCCCCACAGGTGGGGAGATCGACTCGTGGCGAGGCCTCGCATTTCTCGTTTGTCGAGATAGAGCGATGCGGGTGCGTCTTGCCGATCTCCCCCCTTGTGGGGGAGATGCCCGGCAGGGCAGAGGGGGGTGAGCGGCATACTCAAGTGGCATTACCCACAAACGCCCCGTCGTAAAACGCCCAAGGAACCCGACATGACGATCCGATCTTTTCTCGGAGCCATATTCCTCTGGCTCACCCTGGGGATCGCGACCCAATCCTTCGCGCAAAGCGAGCCGAAGGCGCTGATCGACCAGCTCGGCACGGCGGATTTCAAGCAGGCCGAAGTGCTGATCGGGCAGATTGCCGCCACGGGCGATGCGCGTGTCGTGCCGGCGCTCGAGGCTTTTGCGGCGGGCGATCTTTACGTGCGCAAGGCCGACAATCTGGTGTTCATGACGAAGCCTGCCGGTTCCAATTTTACGCTGATCGACCCGCTGACGGGCGAAAGTGCGGGTGAAGCGCCGAAGGCGGCTGTCAGCAAGATCAAGGTCAACAATAATCTGCGCCGGGTCATCCGCGCCGCACTCGGCGGCCTGACCTTGCTCAGCCCGGAAAAATCCGTGCGGCTTTCCGCGGCAGACGCCGTTCTGAAAGCGCCGAGCGCCGAAAATCTCGAATTGCTGGAAGCGGCCATCGCCAAGGAGGCCGATACTGAGGTGCGGACCCGGATGGAGGAGGCACGGGCTGTCTCGCTGCTCTCCTCCGAACGGTCGCTCGAAGAGAAGAGGCAAGCAATCGCCACCATCAAGAGCCTTGGCGGGCGCGATGCCATCGGCATTCTGATGGCGGCCTCATCGTCGGTGGATCAGAGCCTGAAGCCGGATATCGACAGCGCCATATCGAGCATCGAAAGCTCCCTTGCCTTCTGGGATTATGCGCAGAATGTCTGGTACGGCCTGTCGCTCGGTTCCGTGCTTTTGCTTGCCGCCATTGGCCTTGCCATCACCTTCGGTGTGATGGGCATCATCAACATGGCGCATGGCGAGATGGTGATGATCGGCGCCTATTCCACCTTCATGGTGCAGGAGGTGATCCGCACGCATTTCCCCGGCCTGTTCGACTGGTCGCTCGCCATCGCTCTGCCCGCCGCCTTTCTGGTGACGGCCTTCGTCGGCCTCGTGATGGAGCGCGGCGTCATTCGTTTTCTTTACGGGCGGCCGCTCGAAACGCTTCTCGCCACCTGGGGCATTTCGCTCATCCTGCAACAGGGCGTGCGCTCCATCTTCGGCCCCACCAATCGTGAGGTCGGCAGCCCGAGCTGGATGTCCGGCTCCTTCAGCGTCGGTTATCTCAATTTCACCTGGAACCGGGTGTGGATCGTCTGCTTCTCGCTTTCGGTGTTCTTCGCGCTGCTGGTTCTCCTGAAGCGCTCGGCCTTTGGCCTGCAGATGCGGGCCGTGACGCAGAACCGCCGCATGGCCTCTTCCATGGGCATCCGCACGCCATGGGTGGATGCTTTCACCTTCGCGCTCGGCTCCGGGGTCGCCGGCCTTGCCGGCGTGGCGCTGTCGCAGATTGACAATGTCTCGCCCAATCTCGGCCAGAGCTACATCATCGACAGCTTCATGGTGGTGGTGTTCGGCGGCGTCGGCAATCTCTGGGGAACTTTGGTCGGCGCCCTGTCGCTTGGCGTGCTCAACAAGTTCCTCGAGCCGACGGTCGGCGCTGTGCTCGGCAAGATCCTCGTGCTCGTTCTCATCATCCTGTTCATCCAGAAGCGGCCGCGCGGTCTCTTCGCACTCAAGGGAAGGGCGATCGAAGCATGATTACCGGCTTCCTCCTGCGCGCGCTCGACCGCCGCATCTCCATCGCCATCGGCATCATTCTGGCCATTGCCGTGCTGGTGCCGGCCTCCAACCTGCTTTTGCCTGATGACAGCGCATTCCGCATCCCGACCTATATCATGTCGATGCTGGGCAAATATCTGGCCTATGCGCTGCTGGCGCTCGCGCTCGATCTCGTCTGGGGTTATTGCGGCATTCTCTCGCTCGGCCATGCCGCCTTCTTCGCGCTCGGCGGTTATGCCATGGGCATGTATCTGATGCGGCAGATCGGCACGCGCGGAGTTTATGGCCATCCGGTGCTGCCTGATTTCATGGTGTTCCTCAACTGGAAGGAACTGCCGTGGTTCTGGCAGGGCTTCGACATGTTCTGGTTTGCGGCGCTGATGGTGCTTGTCGTGCCGGGGCTGCTGGCCTTCGTGTTCGGCTGGTTCGCCTTCCGCTCGCGCGTCAACGGCGTTTATCTCTCCATCATCACCCAGGCCATGACCTACGCCCTGCTGCTCGCCTTCTTCCGCAACGACATGGGTTTCGGCGGCAATAATGGCCTCACCGATTTCAAGGATATTCTCGGCTTCTCGGTGCAGGCGGATGGTACGCGCGCTGTGCTGTTCGCCATGACGGCGGTGATGCTGGCGCTTTCGCTGCTGATCGCATCGGGCATCGTCAATTCCAAATTCGGCAAGGTGCTGGTGGGCGTGCGCGATGCCGAAAGCCGGGTGCGGTTCCTTGGGTTTAGGGTGGAAAACATCAAGCTCTTCACCTTTGTCGTGTCTGCCATGATGGCGGGTATTGCCGGGGCGCTGTTCGTGCCGCAGGTGGGCATCATCAATCCCGGCGAATTCTCTCCCGCCAACTCCATCGAAGTGGTGGTGTGGACGGCGGTGGGCGGGCGCGGCACGCTGATCGGGCCGATTATAGGCGCTGTCCTGGTCAATGGCGGCAAGAGCTATTTCACCGGCGCTTTCCCCGAATTCTGGCTGTTTGCGCTGGGCGGGCTGTTCATCGCGGTGACGCTGTTCTTCCCCAAGGGCATCGTCGGCACGCTGCAACACTATCTGGCCCGGCGGCGCGAAAAGCGGGTCACGCTTGCGGCAGGCGACGCCCAGCCGGGCAATGACAGCGGCCCGACAGTGGCGCAACAGGCGGCGGAGTGAGGCGGACATGAACACGATTTCCGAAAACAGAACGAAAAGCCTGCTTTATCTCGACGGCGTCTCGGTGTCCTTCGATGGTTTCAGGGCGCTCAATTCCCTCTCCTTCGTGGTGGAGCCCGGCGAGCTGCGCGCCATTATCGGCCCGAACGGTGCGGGCAAGACGACGATGATGGACATCATCACCGGCAAGACAAGGCCGGATACGGGCACGGTCCTGTTCGAAGACAGCATCGACCTCACCAAAAAGGACGAGGCGGATATCGCCCAGCTCGGCATCGGGCGGAAGTTCCAGAAACCGACGGTGTTTGAAAGCCATACCGTCTGGGACAATCTGGAACTGGCGCTCAATCGCAAGCGCGGCGTCTTCGCGACGCTGTTTTACCGGCTGACGGAGGAAGACAAGGCCCGCATCGAGGAAATCCTCGCCACCGTGCGCCTCGGCCACCGCCGCGGCGATCTCGCCGCCAACCTCTCGCACGGCCAGAAACAATGGCTGGAAATCGGCATGCTCTTGGCGCAGGAGCCGAAGCTCTTGCTGGTGGACGAGCCGGTGGCCGGCATGACGGATGCGGAAACCGCCGAAACCGCCGTGCTTTTGAAGGAAATCGCCAAGACCCGTTCGGTGGTGGTGGTGGAACACGACATGGGTTTCATCCGCGAACTGGGGGTGAAGGTGACGTGCCTTGCCGAAGGCTCGGTGCTGGCTGAGGGATCGATCGATTTTGTGTCGAACGATCCGAAGGTGATCGAGAATTATCTGGGGCGGTGATGGTGCGGCGTATTACACCAACACTTGGGCGTTTGCCGCTGTGGATCCTCGGGTCAGGCCCGAGGATGACGTCAGTGCGTATGGTATCGCCTGTGCCCCATTCGCTGCCGTCATCCTCGGGCTTGACCCGAGGATCCACATCCAAACCCTCAGCCGAACTCCTCATAAAGATCACGCCAACTCGGATTAAAATCTTCAATCAGCTTTATCTTCCAGTCGCGATACCAGCGTTTCAACGATTTTTCCCGCTGGATCGCGGTGCCGATGCTCATATGCTCCTCATACCAGACGAGCTTCGTACACCCATATCGGCTGGTAAATCCCTTCGTCAGTCCTTCGCGGTGCTCGTAAACTCGCTGCTCGAGATTCGACGTCACGCCGATATAAAGCGTTCCGTGTCTGCCGCTTGCGACGATGTAGACGAAGCCGGCCACGGTGTGTTCCTGGAAGTGGATCCTCGGGTCAAGCCCGAGGATGACGGGTGGGCGGAGGTGACGTCTGGAGATTATTCCGGCAATGTTACAAGAAATTTTCGCTCGATTGTGACCCCTTCAGTACGGCAAAATTGCGCGCCGAAATCCGCATTTGGCAATGTCGCCTCCCGTCCGTTCCACCTCCACGTCATCCTCGGGCTTGACCCGAGGATCCACGCGCCCATCAAGCTTTTTCAGACAAGGTAGCACCATGCTGAACGTCGACAACATCAACCTCCATTACGGCGCGGCGCAGGCCCTGCGCGGCGTTTCGCTGACGGCGGAGATGGGCAGGATCACCTGTGTCCTCGGCCGCAACGGGGTGGGCAAAAGCTCGCTGCTGCGGGCCGTTACCGGCCAGCACGCCATCAGTGGCGGGACGATCAGCTTTGAAGGGGCAGCGCTGGATGGGCTGGCGCCTTACCACCGGGCCAAGCGCGGCGTCGGCTACGTGCCGCAGGGGCGGGAAATCTTTCCGCTGCTCAGCGTGCAGGAGAATCTCGAAAGCGGTTATGCGCCGCTGCCGCGCAAGGAACGGTTCATTCCCGACGATATTTTCAGCCTGTTTCCGGTGCTGCAATCCATGCTGTCGCGGCGCGGCGGCGATCTCTCCGGCGGCCAGCAGCAGCAGCTCGCCATTGGCCGGGCTTTGGTGACGCGGCCGAAGATCCTTGTTCTCGACGAGCCGACCGAGGGCATTCAGCCGTCGATCATCAAGGATATCGGCCGGGCGATCAAATATCTGCGCGATTCCACTGGCATGGCGATCCTGCTGGTCGAGCAATATCTGGATTTCTGCCGCGAGCTTGCCGATTACGTCTACATCATGGACCGCGGTGAAATCGTGCATCAGGGGCTGGCCGAAACGCTGGATACGCCGGAAGCGCGGCGTCACCTGACAGTATAAATCGAGACTAAAACCCCTGTGCGCCGATCACGGCGTGCAAACGGCCGATTAATATTTTGAAAGCCTATGCGTCTCGACATGGCTTTCATGCGTAATTTTAGCATTTCATTGAATAATTGCCTGTGATATTGGCAGCGCAAATGCTGCATGCGAGACACAGGAAAAGTCTATTCGCACGCCGCGACAGTTGATCCCTTACATTCCACGCACGTCCGACGTATCGTCGGGGAAACCGTGCCCAATAAAGGCGTGTCAATGAATCAAGACTTTGCCATTGGCCGGGCCGCCCGGCTGTTCCGCTCCGCCCGCACCCTGTTTCTGGGTCTTGCGATGTGCGCGAGCGCCAGTGTCGCAGCGTCGGCATCGACCTGCGGTCAGTTGCCCGGACCCGGCATGGAACCGGGCAGGCATGATTTTTCCATTCTCTCCAACGGTGAAAAACGCGACGGCGTCTATTTTGTTCCCTCGGCCTATGACGGAAAAAAGCCGCTGCCTGTCGTGTTCGATTTCCATGGCTCCAACAGCAATCCGCACGGTCAGCTGAACCGCAGCGGCTGGGACAAGCTGGCCGAGCGCGACGGTCTCATGGTCGTGGCGCTGGCCGGCAGCCTGAATGGCGAATTGCCCGGCACCCATGCCTGGAATGTTCCCGGTGTTACCAAGCGTCCGGGCGGGCTGGACGAGGTCGGCTTCATTCGCGATGCCATCACCATGGTGAAGGGCAAGTTCTGCGTGGATGAGGAGCGTTTTTACGGTTCCGGTTATTCCGGCGGCGGGCGCATGCTGTCGCAATTCATCTGCAATGGCAGCGCGGATTTCACCGCTGCCGGTTTCGTCGCCTCGCTGCGCGCGGGTTATCCGCTGGAGACCGAGGGCAAATGGGCACCGGATGCGGCAAGCTGCACGCCGGCGCGGCCGATGTCGATCATCGCCTTTGCCGGGTTGAAGGATCCCGCTAACCCCTATCAGGGCGGCGGCAAGTCCTATTGGCAATATGGCGGCGAGACGGCGCTGAAGCGCTGGGCCGAGATGGACGGCTGCAAGGGCGCTGCCAAAAGCAAGGTGGGCGAAAGTTTCACGGTCAATTCCTATGATGTCTGCAAGGCCGGCGCACGCATTCAGTCCTATGTCATCAACGACTGGGACCACGCCTGGCCGCGCGCCACCATGAAGGCGGAAGTGCTGGCGGCGAGCGCCGTCGTTACCCGCAAGCCGGGCGGCGAGCAGACGCCGAAGGCCGAACCGGCCGTGGAGCGTAAGATGCCCACAGGCGAAGTGACGCGCACGGTTGATGCGGCCGAAAGAATGTGGGATTTCTTCCGCAATACGGAAGGGCAGCTGGTCGTGGATGCCGTCGTCAAGAAGGATTGCGGCGCAAAGGCCTCTTCCGCTTCCGCAACCGCTTCGGAGACCGCGTGCAGCAGCAACAGCAAGCCATCGGCCCTTCCGGTCGCCAAGACGCTCAACCTGTCCGGCAGCAGCGCGCCCGTGGCAGAGGACGCATTGTAACCAAGGCGGTTGCAGGGCGCAGCCGGCTGGACGAGCTGTTCCAGGAAGGCTGCGCCAAAATCCGCCTGCCGGAAACCTTTTCCAATGAGGCCGAGGCCATTCTCATCAATTCCTCCGGCGGTCTGACCGGCGGGGACGAAATCGAATGGCAGGCGGTTGCCGGCGCCGGCACCTCGCTCGTGGTGACCACACAGGCCTGCGAAAAGGTCTACAAGGCATCCTCCGGCACCGCCGCTGTCACCGCCCGCGTTTCCGCCGGGCCGGGTGCGAAGCTGCACTGGCTGCCGCAGGAAACCATCCTCTTCGACCGGGCGTCACTGACCCGGCGGCTGGAAGCCGATCTCGATCAATCCTCCGAATTCATCGCCGTCGAAGCCGTGCTCCTCGGCCGTCAGGCCATGGGCGAGGCGATGGCGCATGGTCTCTTTCGTGACCGATGGCGTATTCGCCATGGCGGCAGGCTGGTGCATGCGGAGGAGCTTCTGCTTGAGGGCGAGGTGGCGGCGCTGACGGCGAAACCGGCGGTTCTGGCCGGTCAGGTGGCCTTTGCCACGCTGCTTTATATCGGGCCGCTGGCCGAGGCGCTCCTGCCTAAAATCCGGGCTATTGCCGGAGAAAGCGGCGGCGCCAGCGAATGGCAGGGCAAGCTTGTGGTTCGTGTCTCCGCCGAAGATGGTTTCTCCTTGAGAAAATTACTTTTTCCGATCATTTCGCTCTTGCGAAACGGTGCGCCAGTGCCGAAAGTCTGGAATCTGTAAACCCCTAAGGTTGCCCCGCGACAGGCGTCCTTCGGTGTCTGTCAACACGTCGGATCTGCCTGCCGCAACCGTGCTTTTGCGGGGCAGGCGCCAAGCTGCGGGACCACGATGAACCTTAGCCCAAGAGAAAAAGACAAGCTGCTGATTTCCATGGCCGCCATGGTGGCGCGCCGCCGGCTGGAACGCGGCGTGAAGCTCAACTATCCCGAAGCGATTGCGCTGATTACCGATTTCGTGGTCGAAGGCGCCCGCGACGGTCGCGCCGTTTCCGAGCTGATGGAAGCCGGCGCGCATGTCATTTCCCGCGATCAGGTGATGGAAGGCATCGCCGAGATGATCCATGATGTGCAGGTGGAAGCGACCTTTCCCGATGGCACCAAACTGGTGACCGTTCACGAACCGATCCGCTGAGGGGGTGACATGGCGCTGGAACTTCGGCCCAATTGCGAATGCTGCGACCGCGATCTTGCGCCCGATAACAGGGATGCGATGATCTGCTCGTTCGAATGCACTTTCTGCGTCGATTGCGTGACTGGCGTGCTTGATGGCGTCTGCCCGAATTGCGGCGGCGAGCTGGTCCGCAGGCCCGTTCGTCCGGCGGCCAAGCTCATCAACAACCCGGCATCGACAAAGCGGGTGCTGAAGGCGGAAGGCTGCGCGGCAGCCACGGTCGCCTGAGAAAGACAAGGGGAGCACCATGAAACCAGGCGAAATCATTGCCGCAGAAGGCAGCATCGAACTGAATGCCGGCCAGCCGACCGTGACCATCGAAGTCGCCAATTCGGGCGACCGGCCGGTGCAGGTGGGCAGCCACTATCATTTCTTCGAGACCAATGCCGGGCTGCTCTTCGACCGAGACAAGGCGCGCGGCATGCGCCTCGATATTCCCGCCGGCACGGCGGTTCGTTTCGAACCCGGCCAGAAGCGGGAAGTGACGCTGGTGCCGCTTTCCGGCAAGCGTGAGGTTTATGGTTTCCGTCAACAGGTCATGGGGAGGTTATGAAATGGCGACGGCGCATTATCATGGAAGCTGCCAGTGCGGCGATGTGAGCTTCGAGGTCGATGCCGATCTCGATCACACCATCGTCTGCAATTGTTCGCGCTGCAAGCGTCTCGGTTCCACGCTCGCCTTCGCGCCGCGTGAGAAATTCACGCTGCTTTCCGGCGAGGACAAGCTGGCGGAATATCTCTTCAACAAGCACAAGATCCATCATCTTTTCTGCTCCACCTGCGGTATCGAGAGTTTTGCTTATGCCGACGGGCCGGATGGCACGCCGATGGTGGCTGTCAACGCCAATTGTCTCGATGGTGTCGATCCCCGGGCGCTGAAACCGCAGGCTTTCGATGGCGCGGCGGCCTGAGCTATGGGTATGAACCGCAAAAACCTCTTCATGGCGATTGCGCTGCTCAGCGCGACCGCCGGTTTTTCCACGCCGGCCGCTGCGCAGGGCGAGCCGGATTGCAAGGCCCCGCAGACGCAGGCGGACATGACCATCTGCGCCGGCAAGGATTACGAAAAGGCCGACAAGCAGTTGAACGCCGAATATCAGAAGCTGCGCAAGCTGCTCACCGAGCGCGACAAGGCGGCGGATGCAGATGGCAAGGGTGCGACCGACGCTCTGGTGGCTGCCCAGCGCGCCTGGGTGGCGTTTCGTGACGCCAATTGCGCGCTTTCAGGCTTCCAGGCGCGCGGCGGCTCGATGGAACCGATGCTGATTTCCTCCTGCCTCGCCGATATGAGCGGCAAGCGGGCGGAAGAACTGCGCCAGCTATCGGAAGGTTTCTGAACGCATGGGGCGGCGGATCACGATTGTCGGAAACGGGGAATTGCCGCCGGGCGCGGCTGGTTTCATCGACCGATCCGACATTGTCATCCGCTTTAACGATTGCCGGTCGCTGGGGCCGGGCGGCACGCGAACCGATGTGGTGGCCGTTTGCAACACCGGGCGGCCGGGCCTTGAGATGACTGAGGGGAGCGAATGGCGCGAGAGTGATGGCGTGCGGCGGGCCGTCGCCATCTGGTCCGTGCGTGATCCCGCAAAGTTTTCCGAAATGGAACCTGATATACGCGCACGCTGGCCGGAACTGACCGATTTCTGCGTCGATTACACCGAAAGCTTCGAAGCCATCGCCCGCGAAACCGGCAAGAGCCACGTCGTCATTCCGCGCGACGTGCATGAAAGGCTCGATGCCGCGCTCGAAGCTTATGCGCCCGCGCCCTATGTCTGCCCCAGCACCGGTCTTGTCGCCATCGCCCATGTTCTCGAGAGTGTGAGCGACGATGGGGACGAGGTGGCGATTGCCGGTTTCGGCCATAGGGGCTGGAGCGGCCATCCATTTGCCGCCGAACAACAGCTGGTCGAAGCCCTTGCGGGCGAGGGCAGGCTGACACGAATTTCTCCCACATCGATTTTCTCCGCGTCCGAAGGAGCCTGAGCCCATGCCCTACAAGATTTCCCGCGCCGCCTATGCCGGCATGTTCGGCCCGACCGTGGGCGACAGGGTGCGTCTTGCCGATACCGAACTCTTCATCGAGATCGAGAAGGACCACACCACCTATGGCGAGGAAGTAAAATTCGGCGGCGGCAAGGTCATTCGCGATGGCATGGGCCAGAGCCAGGCGACACGGGCCGAAGGCGCTGTCGATACCGTCATTACCAATGTGGTGATCGTTGACCATAGCGGCATCTACAAGGCGGATGTGGGCCTGAAGAACGGCCGCATCCACGCCATCGGCAAGGCGGGTAACCCGGATACGCAGCCCGGCGTGACGATCATCGTCGGCCCCTCGACGGAAGCGATTGCCGGCGAAGGCAAAATCCTGACCGCCGGCGGCATGGATGCGCATATTCATTACATCTGCCCGCAGCAGATCGAAGAAGCGCTGATGAGCGGCGTGACCTGCATGCTGGGCGGCGGTTCCGGCCCGGCGCATGGCACGCTTGCCACCACCTGCACCGGCGCATGGCATATCGAGCGGATGATCGAAAGCTTCGATGCTTTTCCGATGAATCTGGCGCTGGCTGGCAAGGGCAATGCCTCGCTGCCCGCACCGCTGGAAGAGATGATCCTTGCCGGTGCCTCCTCGCTGAAGCTGCATGAAGACTGGGGCACGACGCCGGCCGCCATCGACAATTGCCTGACGGTGGCCGATCAATACGATGTGCAGGTGATGATCCACACCGATACGCTGAATGAAAGCGGTTTCGTGGAGGACACCGTCGCCGCCATCCGTGGCCGCACCATCCATGCTTTCCACACCGAAGGCGCGGGCGGCGGGCACGCGCCCGATATCATCAAGGTTTGCGGCAACCCCAACGTCATCCCGTCTTCCACCAACCCGACGCGGCCCTATACCGTCAATACGCTCGCCGAACATCTCGACATGCTGATGGTGTGCCACCATCTCTCGCCGTCCATTCCTGAAGATATCGCCTTTGCCGAAAGCCGCATCCGCAAGGAAACCATCGCGGCGGAGGATATTCTTCACGATATCGGCGCGTTTTCGATCATCTCTTCCGACAGCCAGGCCATGGGCCGTGTCGGCGAAGTGGCGATCCGCACCTGGCAGACGGCCGACAAGATGAAGCGCCAGCGCGGTCGTCTCAAGGAAGAGACCGGCGAAAACGACAATTTCCGTGTCCGCCGTTACATCGCCAAATATACCATCAACCCGGCCATCGCCCAGGGTGTCAGCCATGAGATCGGCTCCGTCGAAGTTGGCAAGCGCGCCGATCTTGTCTTGTGGAACCCGGCCTTTTTCGGGGTGAAGCCGGAGATGGTGCTGCTCGGCGGCTCGATTGCCGCCGCACCGATGGGCGATCCGAATGCCTCCATTCCCACGCCGCAGCCGATGCATTACCGGCCGATGTTCGCCGCCTATGGCAAGCTGCGCACCAATTCCTCTGTCACCTTCGTGTCGCAGGCGTCGCTCGATGCCGGCCTTGCCCAGCGCCTCGGCGTCGCCAAGAAGCTGCTGCCGGTGAAGAATGTCCGCGGCGGCATCTCCAAGGCGTCGATGATCCATAATTCGCTGACGCCGCATATCGAGGTCGATCCGGAAACCTATGAAGTGCGGGCGGATGGCGAGCTTTTGACCTGCGAACCCGCAACGGTGCTGCCGATGGCGCAGCGTTATTTCCTGTTCTAACGGCATTTCGTGTTCAGAACCGTCTTGAAATCCATCGGCGGCGGCCTGCTGCTGATTGTCCTGCTTCTCGTGCTCGGCACCGTCGTACCGCGCCCGTTTTTCGCTGGCGATGCCAGCGGCGTCAGGGATCGCGAAATCCTGCTATTGTCCAACCCGATCCATACCGACATCGCCCTGCCGGTCGATGACGATCTGCGGCGGGTGTTTTCCGAATTGCAGGAGGGCGGCATTGCCGTCAATCATCCGGCAGCGGCCTATCTGGTGTTCGGTTGGGGCGGCCGGTCGTTTTATACCGAGACGCCCACCTGGGCCGATCTGAAACCCATGCCGGTCCTGCGCTCGCTGACGCTCGACCGGTCGGTGATGCATGTGGATGTGACGGGGGATTTTCCCGCCGATCTCGCCGGGGTGAAACGCCTTCGCATTTCCGAAGCGGGTTATCGGCGCCTCGTAACCGCCATTCGCGCAAGTTTTCTGCGGGACGATGGCAGGGACGGGGGCAAGGTGCGGCTGATATCAGGCGTTTCCTATGGCCTGACGGATGCGTTTTTCGAGGCGAAGGGCTGGTTCAACGCCCTTGCCGGCTGCAACACATGGTCGGCCGCGATGCTTCAGGAAGCCGGTATTCGCACCGGCTGGTGGACACCCTTGCCGCTGCTTCTGCGCTGGTCGGCGACGCTGCATAACTGATCGTCGCAAGCCGCGGTTTTCCTCCGGAGAATCCGATTTTTATGCTGCACCGCAGCGCGTCTTGCGTTATGGACACGGCAAAAGAATTCCGCGCGGATCGATCCCAAGCGATCCGCGTAAAACGCCAGAACAGGAGACAAGACATGCTCGGCAAAAAAGTGCCCGCCGTAACCTTCCGCACGCGTATTCGCGACGAGGCCGTTGGCGGCCCCAACCCGTTCCGCTGGCAGGACATGACCTCCGACGATTATTTCAAGGGCAAGAAGGTCGTTCTGTTTTCGCTGCCCGGCGCCTTCACGCCGACCTGCTCTACCTACCAGCTTCCCGATTTCGAAAAGCTGGCGGGTGAATTCCGCGCGCTCGGCGTCGATGAAATCTATTGCCTGTCGGTCAATGACGCCTTCGTCATGAATGCTTGGGCAAAGGGCCAGAACCTCGAAAACGTCAAGGTCATTCCTGACGGTTCGGGTGAGTTCACCCGCAAGATGGGCATGCTGGTCGCCAAGGATAATCTCGGTTTCGGCATGCGCTCCTGGCGTTACGCCGCCGTCGTCAACGATGGCATCGTCGAGCAGTGGTTCGAGGAAGAGGGTTATCAGGACAATTGCGAATCTGACCCCTATGGCGTTTCCGCGCCGCAGAACATTCTGGAAAACCTGAAGGCACGCGCTGCAGCCTGATTTTGGTTTTACGAAGACACGGCACCGGTGCCGTGTCTTCGGGTGCCGACAGGAGGCGAAAACCTTTCCTCCGTCATCCTCGCCCTTGAGGCGAGGATCCATAGGCGTCTGACGGGTGGATCCTCGGGTCAAGCCCGAGGATGACGTCGAAAGTGGAGAAAGGTTTGCACCTGGCCCGGCTGTGATGCCGGGCTTTGTCATTCTGGTGGCCATGTGCCCTGAAATCGCGCCTTGAAATCACCCCGCCTATCCGGCAAAAATCAGACCTCCAAGACTGTTTCTGAAACGGATCATCCCATGCTGCGCGTCACCTCCTATCATCCGGCCGGAACTCCTGCCGACGAAGCTTCCGGTTATGTCACCCTGGCGCATGACCAGCGGCATCTGCGCCGCAAGCTGCTGCATTTGCAAAATGACGAGATGGTGATGCTGGACCTGAAGGAAGCCGTGCTGTTTGCCCATGGCGATCTTCTGGTGGTGGAGAACGGCGACTTGATCGAGGTCCGTGCGGCGGATGAAAAGCTGTTTGAAATCAAGGCGAAGGACCGTCTTCACCTGATCGAGCTTGCCTGGCATCTGGGCAACCGGCATCTCTCCGCGCAGATCGAGGAGGAACGCATTCTCATCCTGCGTGACCACGTTATCCGCGCCATGCTGGAAGGTCTGGGCGCCACCGTGCGTGAGGTGGAAGAGCCATTCCAGCCGGCGCGCGGCGCTTACCACGCCCATGGCGGCCATTCCCATGGTCATGACCACGGCCATCACCATCACGATCACGGCTGAGCCGTGAGCGAAGATCGCGGCGTTGCCGCGCTGCTGCGGCTCATGGCCTGGATGTCGCCGGCTTTTCCTGTCGGTGGTTTTTCCTATTCCGGCGGGCTTGAAAAGGCGGTGGAGGATCGGCGCGTCGGCGATGCGGCGGCCCTGCGCGATTGGCTCGAAACGCTGCTGCGCCACGGCAGCCTGTGGAACGATGCGGTGTTCCTGGCGCATGCCTGGCGAAGCGCGGGGGAGGCCAACGTCCTAAGCGAAACGGCCGATCTGGCGCGGGCGCTGGCCGGCTCGGCGGAGCGCTATCGTGAGACGGTGCTTCTGGGCGATGCTTTCGTTGCCGCCGCCGGCGCATGGCCGCATGCGGTTCTGGCCCTGCTGCCGAAAGACGTTCCCTATCCCGTCGCCGTCGGGGCGGTTGCTTCCGCTCACGCCGTGCCGCTCAGGGAAACGGTCGCCGCCTTTTTGCATGCCGGCGTCTCGCAGATCCTTTCAGCGGGCATCCGCCTTGGGGTCGCGGGACAGAAGGATGGCGTTACCATTCTGGCCGCAAGCGAGGCGATCATCGCGGAGATGGCCGCGCGGGCGATGCAATCCACGCTCGACGATCTCGGCAGCGCGACGATCATCGCCGATACGGCAACCATGCGCCATGAAACGCAGGGCACCCGGCTTTTCCGGTCCTGATCGTGCTGCATGACGATCGTATTGAACGAGCGGATGCCGCTTGTTTCTTCTCCCCGCCGGGGAGAAGGTCGCGGCAGCGGGATGAGGGGGCAAGGGTAGCGATATTCGGAGAGGGTACCCCCTCATCCGACCCTTCGGGCCACCTTCTCCCCGGCGGGGAGAAGAAACGCGCGGCACGGTCCTTGCATATATTGAAGCGTCCCGTTGAGGGACTATGGTGAAACAAGACCAAAGCATGTCGAAGGGAACAGAGTGATGAAATCGGGTAATGGGCCGCTGCGCGTCGGCATTGGCGGGCCGGTCGGTTCTGGCAAGACGGCGCTGACGGAGAAGCTCTGCAAGGCGATGAGCGCGGATTATTCCGTCGCGGTCGTCACCAACGATATCTACACCAAGGAAGATGCCGAGGCGCTGGTGCGCATGCAGGCGCTGCCGTCCGAGCGTATCGTCGGGGTCGAGACGGGCGGTTGCCCGCATACCGCCATTCGTGAGGATGCGACGATCAATCTGCAGGCGATTGCCGGGCTCAATGCGCGCTTTCCCGATCTCGATGTGGTCTTCATCGAATCCGGCGGCGACAATCTCGCCGCGACCTTTTCGCCCGATCTGGCCGATATCACCATCTACGTCATCTCCGTCTGCCAGGGCGAGGAAATTCCGCGCAAGGGCGGGCCGGGCATTACCCGCTCGGACCTGCTGGTCATCAACAAGAAGGACCTCGCACCCTATGTCGGTGCTGACCTCACCGTCATGGACAGCGATGCGACCCGCATGCGCAACGCCATGCCTTTCGTGTTCACCGATATGAAACGCGGCGACGGCGTGGATCGCATCGTCGGTTTCCTGAAAGAGCAGGGGGGGCTCTGAAATATGGCAATGTCCCGCCGTTTCGGCGCTTACGAGGTTTCCCGTTTTGTCGACGGCGTCTACAAGGCGCCGGTCGGCCATCTCATCCACCGGCAGGGCGCCGAAGCGCTGGCTGCGGCTCTTGCGGGCCATCAGGGCGAAACGGTGGATATGGACGTCAACTGCTTTGCGCTGCCCGGGCCTGACGGCATCTGGCTGATCGATGCCGGTTGCGGCACGGCCTGGGGTGAGGCCTATGGCCATGCCCGCGCGGCGATGATTGCCGCCGGCATTCAGCCGGCCGATGTGACGCGTGTCATCCTTACCCATATTCATGGCGACCATGCGCTGGGGCTTATCGATGGTGAGCGGCCTTATTTTCCCAATGCGGAGATATGGGTTCCCGAGGCCGATCTTGGATTTTTCAGCAGCGCGGAGGCGCGCAAGACCGTGCCGCCCGCCCGGCAGGGCGGCTTCGATCTTGCCGCGCGGCTGCTCGACATTTGCGGCCCGATGCTGCGGCCGATCCCCATCGGTGTGGTTGCCGAGGATATCGAGGCAATCGCCATGCCCGGCCACACGCCGGGACATACCGGTTACCTGATCGGCAATGGCGATGAGCGGCTGTTATTGTGGGGCGATGTGCTGCATGTCAGCGAATTGCAGGTGAGGGACCCCGGTGTCGGTTTCGTCTATGATATCGATGCCGCGCTTGGTTACCAAACACGCCTCAAGGCGCTGGCCGAGGCTGCCGATCGCGGCTGGCTGGTGTCGGGCGGTCATCTCGGCGGATTTTTCCGTGTCGAGCGGCAGGGCGACAGCTTCCGCTTCGTGCCGCAACCGGACTGATTCCGATTTCGGACATGCAAATGGGCGGAATGCGCTAAGGCATCCCGCCCATCGTCCTCTCCCGGTATTTTCAGATCTTCTTCAATGCGGCGACGTCATTGACCTGCACGATGCGGCCGCGCACGGTGACGCCGGCCTTTTTCAGTGCTGAAAAGGCGCGCGACAGCGCTTCCGGCGCAAGGCCGAGCTTGCCGGCGAGCAGGCTTTTCTGGAACGGCAGCCGCAGCGAAAAGGATGTCGCGTCGCGCGGGCCCTGGTTGATGAGATAGTGGGCGACACGTTGCGGCGCCGTCTGCAGCCGGTCGTTGGCGATGCAGTCCATGGTGGCCAGCAGGCTGTTGGACAGGCAGCGCATGACAGCCCTGGCGATGGCCGGCTCCTGATCGATCAGGCCGCGAATTCTCGCAAGTTCGAACCGCGCCACGGTGCAGCTTTCCGCCGCCTGCGCGCTGTAACGATAGGTATCGCTGCCGAAAATCAGGCATTCGTTGAAAGTATCGCCGGGGCCGCTGACGCGCACATCCGCCTCGCGCCCGTGCCGGTCGAGCCGGTAAAGCCTGATATAACCCGACAGGACACAGTAGAAATGCTGCGCCGCTTCGCCTTCCTTGAAGAGCACGTGGCGGGCGTTTACATTGGCGATGGTCGCCGCCTCCATCAGCTTCAGCGCCGCCGCATCATCCGCTATCCCGATCAGGGGGGCACGCAGCAGAATGTTCCTGTCCCTGTTGCTCAGCTTCACGGTCTTGTTCACGTCCATCCGGCTCCCGCTCAAACCTTTTGCCGGGCTGTCTGAAGCAATACGAAACCGGGGATGTTCCTTTTCCCTCGCGCCTATCTGCACAGAACTCATCGCATTATCCCTCGACCGGCAATTCCCGATGCGAGGGAGATTAGCAGTTCACCTGGAAAGCGAATTGATTTCGATCAAATGGGTTCTGGTGTTGTTAGGTCGGGGGGAGAGATGCGGCGGGGCGGCAGTTGTGCCTCAGCTTCAGTCGTGGAAAATTTCCACTTGCTCGATGTCATCCTCGGGCTTGACCCGAGGATCTATCCCTCGACCGTAAACTGGCGGCGTCATGGATCCTCGGGTCAAGCCCGAGGATGACGGAAGAGGGATTTTGCCACAAAAAGAAATGCCGGGTACAGGACCCGGCATTTCAAATCTCTAAGTCGCAACTCTCACTCCGCAGCAAGCGGCGGCAGCCGCAATATGTTGCTGCCCTTGTCCGCGGCCTTGTCGCCGGCGCCCTTTTCCATGCTGGCGACGCGCGCCTCCAGCGAGGAGAGCGCCAGGCTGTTTTCGCGGGCGATCTCCGACAGTTTCTCGTTGGAGAGGGCCTCTTCCTCCTCTTCCTTCTTGCCGACGAAGCGGCCGAAAAGGTGGGCGAGAAGGCGCGACAGGTCGTCCATGATCAGGAAGAAGGCCGGCACCACGATGAGCGACAGCACCGTCGAGACGATGATGCCGCCGATCACCGCAATCGCCATCGGCGCGCGGAAGGAGCCGCCTTCGCCGACGCCGAGTGCGGAAGGCAACATGCCGGCCGACATGGCGATGGAGGTCATGATGATCGGGCGCGCGCGCTTGCGGCCGGCCTCGACCATGGCATGCACCCGTTCCATGCCGTGACGGCGCATTTCGATGGCGAAATCCACCAGCAGGATGGCGTTCTTCGTCACGATGCCCATCAGCATCAGGATGCCGATGAGAACGGGCATGGACAGCGCGTTCTGCGTGATGATGAGCGCGACGGCCACGCCGCCGATGGCAAGCGGCAGCGAGAACAGGATGGTGAAGGGCTGGATGACATCCTTGAACAGCAGGATGAGCACCACCAGCACCAGCATCAGGCCAAGCAGCATGGCGTTGACGAAGCCCTGCTGCATTTCGCCCTGCACCTTGGCGTCGCCGCTTTCGGCAAGGCGAACGCTTGCCGGCAGGTCGGTTTCCGACACGATGCGCTTGAACTCGGCCGTCGATGTATCGAGCGCCGTGCCGAAGGGAACGTCGGAGCCGATGGAGACGACGCGGTTGCGATCGTTGCGCTTGATCGAGCTTGGACCTTCCGAATAGTCGATATCGGCAACGCTATAGAGCGGCACCAGCGACCCGGAGGCGGTCTTGATCTTCAGCGCGCGGATGGTGGCGAGATCGCGGCGGGTATCGAGCGAGGCCTGCACGCGGATCGGAATCTGCCGGTCATCCAGCGAGATCTTCGTCAGCTGCGCATCGATATCGCCGATGGTGGCGACACGCACGGTCTGCGAAATCTGCTGCGGCGTGATGCCGAGGCGGGCGATCTCATCCTTGCGCGGGCGGATCTGCAGCTCGGGGCGGGGCAACGCACCTTCCGAGCTGACATTGGCGAGGATGGGCGAGGCGCGCAGGCGGCTTTCAAGCACACCGACGGCGTCGTTCAGATCCTTCTCGTTGGTCGAGAGGAAGTTGAAGGAGAGCTCGCGTTCCGCACGGTCGTTCAGCTTGATGATGCGGACATCCGGAATGCCGCGCACCTGCGCGAAAATATCCCGTTCCACGTCCCATTGTGGACGTAAGCGGCCCTTTTCCTCCACCTTCGGCAGATATTGGCCGATGAGCGGAATGGAGCCGAGACCCTTGTTGACCAGCACCTTCAGCAGCGAATGGTCGATATGCTCGAGGATGACGTTGACGGTGGCGCGGCGAAGCTCCAGATCGCCCTTGGGCGAAGCGCCGCCGAGGATGAAGACGCTTTCCACGCCGTTGATGTCACGGATGGCGTGGTAAATCTGCGTCGTCGTCCGGTCGGTTTCATCGAGCGTCGCATTGGGCGGCAGTTCCACCGAAAGCGTCACGCGCGAGGCGTCGTCCGGCGGCAGGAAGCTGCCCGGAACGCCGGCAAGGAGAACGACGGAAGCGACGAGGAAGCCGATGGCGCCGAGCAGGGTCAGATAGCGCGCCCACCACTTGCGGGTGGTGGCGGTCACCATGCGCGTATAGGCCTTCATCAACCGGCTGTCATTGTCGTGGTGATCGTCCATCGCGTCTTCGGCGCGCATCAGATAGGCCGCCATCAAGGGTGTGATGAGACGGGCCACGGCAAGCGAGAAGAACACCGAGAAGGCGACGGTGAGACCGAACTGGATGAAGTACTGACCGGGAATGCCGGGCATGAACGAGACAGGCACGAAGACCGCGATGATGGTGAAGCTGGTGGCGATGACGGCAAGGCCGATCTCGTCCGCCGCTTCGAGCGCCGCCCGATAGGGGGTCTTGCCCATCTTGATATGGCGGGCGATGTTCTCGATTTCCACGATGGCGTCGTCGACGAGAATACCCGTGGCGAGCGTCAGGGCGAGGAAGCTGACGAGGTTGAGCGAGAAGCCCATGATGTCCATGATCCAGAAGGTCGGGATCGCGGAAAGCGGCAGGGCCACGGCGGCAATCAGGGTTGCGCGCCAGTTGCGCAGGAAGAGCAGGACGACGATGACGGCGAGGATCGCGCCTTCGATCAGCGTATCGAGCGCCGCCTTGTAGTTGCCATAGGTGAAATAGACGGCGTCATCGACCATTTCGATCGAGACGTCCGGATGATTCTTGCGCACCTCATCGAGGCTTGCCGCCACGGTTTCGGCGACCGAGACCTCGCTCGCGCCCTTGGAGCGGAATACCGCGAAGGTGACGGCGGGGTTGCCGTTGAAGCGTGAGAAGGATTTCTGCTCCTCATAGGTATCCGAGACCGTGCCGAGCTCTGAAAGCTTGACGAAACGGCCGTTGGAAAGCGCAATCGTGGTGTTGGCGAGCTGGCTCACATCGCGCGTATCGCCGAGCGTGCGGATGGTCTGTTCGTTACCGCCGACCTGGCCGCGGCCGGAGCCGAGATCGATGTTGGTGCCGCGCAGCTGGCTGTTCACCTCGGTGGCGGTGATGCCATAGGCGTCGAGCTTTTCCGGGCTCAGCGAAACGCGCACCTCGCGGTCGGCGCCGCCGTAACGGTCGACCTTGCCGATGCCGGACTGGCCCTGGAGCGAACGCTTGATCGTGTCATCCACGAACCAGGACAGTTCCTCCAGCGTCATGTTGGGCGAAGAGACGGCAAAGGTCTGGATCGCCTGGCCCTCGACGTCGATCTTGCTGACGACGGGCACTTCGATATCGGCGGGCAGATCGCTGCGGATCTTGTCGATGGCGTCCTTGGTGTCCTGAACCGCTTCTTCCGTCGGCTTTTCGATGCGGAAGACAACAGTCGTCGTCGACTGGCCGTCGACCACGGTGGACTGGATTTCGTCGACGCCGCTAATGGCGGCGACGGCGTCCTCGATCTCCTTCGTCACCTGCATTTCCAGCTCGGACGGCGAAGCGCCGCTCTGGGTCACGGTGACGGCGACGACGGGAACGTCGATATTCGGAAAACGGGTGATCGGCAGCGTGTTGAACGCCTGCATGCCGAGGATCATCAAAAGCGCGAAGCCGAGCAGCGGCGCAATCGGGTTACGGATTGACCATGCGGAAAAGTTCATTTCAATCCCTCAGTCAGTTGGACGCAGCCGTCTGGGCTTCAACCGGCTTTATCCGGTCACCATCACGCACGAATGCCCCAGCCTTCTCGACAACCTTGTCGCCAGCGGCAAGACCGCTGACAATCTCGATGAAACCGCCGTCTTCGATGCCGGTCTCGATCTTCACCTGCTTGACGACATCACCTTCCACCTTGCGGGTGGTCGAGCCCTCACGCCCGGAGGTGACGGCCGACAGCGGCAAAGCGAGCGCATTCGTCTCCTCGACGATGATCGCCGCGCTGGCATACATGCCGGAGCGCGCCGGGCTGTCGTTCGGCAGAACCACATGCACGGAGCCGAGGCGCGTCGTCGGATCGACGGTGGGCGAAACGAGGCGCACCTTGCCCTCTATTTTCTCAGCTCCGCCGGCAACCGTCAAATAGGCTTTCTGGCCCGCCTTGACCTTCTGGATATCGGTTTCGGACAGATCGGCGACGAGTTCGATCGCCCCGTCCTTGATGACGGTAAACAGCGGATTGCCGGCGCCGCTGGCGATGGCGCCGACCTTGGCGTTCTTGGCGGAGACGATGCCGGCGACCGGGGTTTTCACGCCGGTGCGCGTCAGCTTCAGATCGATGTCGTCAATCTGCGCGTCGACGACCTTGATGTCTGCCTCGCCGGCGGAAACGGCCTGTTTGGCCGCATCCAGGCGGGCCTGCGCCACTTGAGCGGCTGCCTCGGTCTTTTCCGTCTCGGAAACGGAGCCGGAACCGCTCTGGCCGAGCTTGGCGGCGCGGTCGCGCTGGCGAAGGGCATCGTTGAGATTGGCCTGCGCTTCCAGCACCTGCGCCTTCGACTGGGTGACGGAGGCTTCAGCCTTGGCCTTGTTGGCCTCAAGCTGGCTCTTTTGCAGCACGAGGCTGTCGGAGGACAGCACGGCCAGAACCGAATTCGCTTCCACCCGGTCGCCGATATCGGCATTCAGCGTGTCGATCGACAGGCCGTCGACCAGCGGCTGGACGTAAATCTCGTCCACGGGACGGATCGTGCCGGTGGCGATGATGCGGTCCACGAGATCGCGTTTTGCGGCATGCGCGACGATGATGGAGGGCAGGTTCTGCTGTTTGACCGGCGCCTGCACCTCTCCTTGGGCGGCTGCGGAAAAAGGGAGCGCCGTTGCGGAAAGAAGCAGGAATACAAAGCGGTTAAACGTGACTTTATGCTGCATGTGTCTTGGCTCGCGCAATATTCGCTCACATGTCCTGCAGGCTCGGGGCCGTATCTCAAAAGGTCATGCGATGGCGAATGTGAAACAAGGGATCACAATACTTCCTTTTCGATCCTCCCGATTCAAACGCCCCTCAACGCGAATCTCAAGCACCTTTGCCGAGTGCTTTTTTTACAAGATCAAATTTGGCAGTCTTGTGGGCGGGACTGTAATTCTTGTTGTCGTACAAATCAATCCGCATAGCCGCGATGGTTGATATACATTTTTGTATAGGTACGGATATTGTAATTCGTCAATTGGGTTACCAGCGGCATGAGCGTTCTGGGATGCCGCAAATCGTTGATTTCATCGCCTTTGCCGCCTCATTCGACACTGCATGCGCCGGGTCCTCTCCCGTTTCGAAGCTCAGCCCGTTTCTGACGGAAGCGTCGGGCACGGAGAGGCCTCTTTCAGCGCGGCTTTTTGTCGCTTGCCGTCAGCGCGCGCGCCAGCGGCAGCATTTGGGTTTCCGTCAGCCTGGCGATTGCCACGCCGGGCCGGCGGTCGAGATCCAGCCAGCGCACCTCCTCGATTTCCGCCTGCGGCACGACCTCGGTGTGAAGCCTGGCGGTGAAGGCGTGGGCGACGACGTCGGCTCCCGGCTCATTGGCGGCTTCCTCGCGAAAGACGCCCTCGTACCGAAAGACATGTCCGGGCAGCGCCAGCCCGATTTCCTCGGCAAGTTCCCGGTGAAGCGCCTGCTCGGGGGTTTCGCCCGGGTCGATCTTGCCGCCCGGCTGCATGAATTGCGTGGTGCCGCGCTTGCGCACGACCAGCATCTGCCGCTGCTCATTGAGGAGAATGGCGGCGGCGATGACGATTTCGCGTTTCTGTTCGGTGCTCACGGTCATACTCCCGATGCCGGAATGCCGCTGCGTTCCACCCGGCGCGGCGAAACGAGTTCCTTCCAGGTGGAAAGCGCCCGGCTGACAGCGGGATAGGGATCGCGCGCCACGAACCGGCCGTGGCCTTCCTGCGTTTCGATGGTGGCCTCCTCGACGCTGACGAGGCCGCGCGACAGGGTGTAGCGCGGCAGGCCCTTCACCTTCTTTCCCTCGAACACGTTGTAATCGATGGCCGACTGCTGGCTTGCCGCGCTGATGGTCTTTGTGAGCTGCGGATCCCAGACGACGATATCGGCATCGCTGCCGACGAGGATCGCGCCCTTTTTCGGATAGATATTGAGGATCTTGGCGATATTGGTGGAGGTGACGGCGACAAATTCGTTCATCGTCAGGCGGCCGGTCGCCACGCCGTGGGTCCAGAGCAGCGGCATGCGGTCTTCCAGTCCGCCGGTGCCGTTCGGTATCCTGCGGAAATCGCCGATGCCGAAGCGCTTCTGCTCGGTGGTGAAGGCGCAATGGTCGGTCGCCACGCATTGCAGCGAGCCGGAGGCGAGGCCCGCCCAGAGGCTGTCCTGATGCTGCCGGTTGCGGAAGGGCGGCGACATGACCCGTCGGGCGGCATGATCCCAGTCGGCATTGGCATATTCGCCTTCGTCGAGGATCAGGTGCTGGATCAACGGTTCGCCATAAACGCGCATGCCGCTGCTCCGGGCACGGCGGATCGCCTCATGCGCCTGCTCGCAGGAGGTATGCACGACATAAAGCGGCGCGCCCGCCATGTCTGCAATGATGATGGCGCGGTTGGTGGCTTCTCCCTCCACGGCGGGCGGGCGGGAATAGGCGTGCGCCTCCGGCCCGACATTGCCCTGCGCCATCAGTCTCTCCTGCATCTGCGCGACGATATCGCCGTTTTCCGCATGCACGAAGGGGATGGCGCCGAGTTCCGCGCAGCGCGAGAAGGAGGCGAACATCTCGTCGTCATTCACCATCAGCGCGCCCTTATAGGCCATGAAGTGCTTGAAGGAATTGATGCCCTTGTCCTGCACCACCGTCTTCATCTCGTCGAAGACCTGCTCGCCCCACCAGGTGACGGCCATGTGGAAGGAATAATCGCAATTGGCGCGGGTCGCCTTGTTGTCCCATCGCGCCAGCGCCTCAAGCAGCGACTGGCCGGGTTCGGGCAGGCAGAAATCCACCACCATGGTGGTGCCGCCGGCAAGCGCCGCCCGCGTGCCGCTCTCGAAATCATCGGCGGAATAGGTGCCCATGAAGGGCATTTCCAGATGCACATGCGGATCGATGCCGCCGGGCATGACGTAACATCCGGTGGCATCGAGTACCGTGCCGCCCGTCAGATCGGGGCCGATCTCGGTGATCCTGCCGCCTTCGATCTTCACATCGGCCTTATAGGTGAGGTCGGCGGTGACGATGGTGCCGTTCTTGATGATGGTGGCGGTCATTCGACGATCTCCGCAGTCTCCAGCACCGCATGCAGCAGCACGTCGCAGCCGGCTGCTGCCCATTCCGGTGAAATCTCCTCGGCCTCGTTGTGGGAAAGTCCATCCACACAGGGGCAGAAGATCATGGTGGAGGGCGCGACCCTTGCCGTCCAGCAGGCATCGTGGCCGGCGCCGGAGATGATGTCCATGTGGCTGTAACCCAGTCTTTCCGCGGCTGAGCGCACGCGGCCGACCAGCACGGGATCGAAGGTAACAGGGTCGAAATGGCCGATGGCCTCGATCGAGCAGCCGACGCCGAGTTCTGCGGCGATCTCAGGCGCCTCGCGTTCGAAGATGGCGCGCATGCTGTCGAGTTTCGCCTGTGAGGGGGTTCTGAGGTCGATGGTGAAGACCACCTTGCCGGGCAACACGTTGCGGGAATTGGGCGTGAAGATCATCTGGCCGACGCCGGCGACGGCGCCGGGCTGGTGGGCCATGGCCACTTCCTGCACCTTTTCAAGGATGCGGGCGGCGGCAAGGCCGGCATTGACGCGCATGGCCATCGGCGTCGAACCGGTATGGGCCTCCTTGCCGGTCAGCGTCACTTCCAGCCACCACAGGCCCTGGCAATGGGTGACGACGCCGATCTGCTTATCCTGCGTCTCCAGAATAGGTCCCTGCTCGATGTGATATTCGAAATAGGCGTGCATTTTGCGCGCGCCCACCTCTTCCTCGCCCAGCCAGCCGATACGCTCCAGCTCGTCGCCATAGGTCCTGCCGTCGGTATCGGTGCGGCCATAGGCGTATTCGAGATCGTGAATGCCGGCGAAGACGCCCGATGCCAGCATGGCCGGGGCAAAGCGCGCGCCCTCTTCATTGGACCAGTTGGTGACGACGATCGGATGTCTGGTTTTGATATTGAGGTCGTTCAGGCTGCGCACCACTTCCAGCCCTGCCAGCACGCCGAGCACGCCATCGAACTTGCCCCCCGTCGGCTGGGTATCGAGATGGCTGCCGATATAGACGGGAAGCGCATCCGGGTCCTCACCGGCGCGGGTCGCAAACATCGTGCCCATGCGGTCGACGCCCATCGTCAGGCCGGCCGCCTCGCACCAGCGCTGGAACAGCCGGCGTCCCTCCGCATCCTCATCCGTCAGCGTGCGGCGATTGTTGCCGCCGGCAATGCCGGGGCCGATCTTCGCCATGTCCATCAGACTGTCCCACAGACGGTCGCCATTGACCGTCAAGTTCATACCCGCCGTCATGAAATGTCGTCCTCACCCGTTTTGCCTTGTCGAAGCAAAGCTCGTGCCGTTCCCGTTTTTGCCGGCTAAGATAACAGCCATTGCCTTGTGGCGGCGATGATGGATAAATTGACCGGCCGGTAAACATTGCAAATTCGCGGCGGCGTCAGCAAGGGACTTTTGTGACGAATCGCACTAATTTTGCCTAAGCTGTACGCGAAGATTATTTTTTAAGCATGCCGTAGCGGCAATTGCACCGAAAACAGAGAGCAGAGAATGGCCATACCGCGAGCAGCGAAAACACAGAAGCGGACCCGCATCCAGGAAGAGAAGCAGGAGGCTATTCTCGAGGCTGCGCTCAGTGTGTTTTCCACCAATGGCTTTCGGGGCTCCACCATCGACCAGATTGCCGAGGCGGCCGGCATGTCGAAGCCGAACGTGCTTTATTATTTCCGCACCAAGGAGGCGATGCATCGCGCCCTGATCGAGCGGGTGCTGGACACATGGCTCGACCCGTTGCGCGCTTTCGATGCCGGGGGCAATCCCGAAAGCGAGATCCGCTCCTATATTCGCCGCAAGCTGGAAATGTCGCGCGATTTTCCGCGTGAAAGCCGCCTCTTCGCCAATGAAATCCTGCAGGGCGCGCCGCATATAGAGGACGAGCTGAAAGGGCCGCTCAAACAACTGGTGGATGAAAAGGCCGAGGTGATCCGCGCCTGGGTGAAGGCCGGGCGGATCGCCAAATGCGATCCCTATCACCTCATTTTCTCGATCTGGTCGACCACGCAGCATTATGCGGATTTCGATGTGCAGGTGCGGGCGGTGCTGGGCGAGAAGAATGGCGGCGAGGGCCGTTTCGAAGATGCGGCCCGGCATCTGGAACAGCTTTTCATGGGCGGATTGCGGATAAACGGCTGAGCGGGATGGTTCTCGCGAATATGTGATCGATTTCCCATGTCAAAACATGAGGAAAATTATCATCTTTATACTTTACTCCAAAACTCATCTTTATTATGGTGCCGGCATTCCGCTCAGGGGCCCTGATGTCGGGGCATGGAAAACAACCGGCAGGTGAGGGTATGGCACGCAAGGAAAAGAAGAAGGCGGGACGCGGCGACAAGCAGGGCAAGGGCGCGCCTCAGACCGAAAGGGAAGCGGCGGAACAGCAGCTTTCCGGTCCGAAAAGCTTTCTTTATGTCGGCGGCCGTGACTGTCAGGTTGCCCATCTCCGTCAGATCGCCAGCAATTTCGGCGCGGAACTGATCCATCACGATGGCGGCCTGCGTGAGGCGGTGTCGCGCATCGATACCGTGCTTCCCTCCGTCGACTGCGTCTTCTGCCCGATCGACTGTATCAGCCACGATGCGTGTCTGCGGGTGAAGTCCGGTTGCAAGAAATTCGGCAAGACGTTCATTCCGCTGCGCAACGGCAGCAAATCCAGTCTGGAGCGGGCGCTGCAGACGATGAATGAACGGACCTCCATCGATGAGCGACGAGCGCAATAATTTCCACGGTGAAGAGCGCGCGGCGGCAGAGGCCTGCCGCGTGGAACTGCACAAGATGGCCGAGCAGGCCGGCGACCCGGCCCTGGCCGACCTCTATGAAATCGTCGGCGAGCGCGAAAGACGCAACCGCGCCGTCATCCAAAGCCGCAATATCGTGGCCTTCCCCTATCTGCGAACCCGCCAGCCTGGCGAAGCGCCGACCTTCGTCATCGGCACGGCGGCCGAAGAGGGTCGCAATATCCTGCCGTTCTGCTGGAGACGGCGCTAGGGCCGCTCAACCCTTCGGTTTCAGAAACGCCCCGGTGCAGAGCACGAGCCATCCGGCAATCATGCCGAGGCCGCCCACGGGCGCGGCGAAGGGGAACAGGCTGTTGCCGGAAAAATGCCTGAGCACGAGGTCACCGACGAAGATTGCGGTGCCGAGCCCGAGGATCAGGCCTGCCGGGATGGCGGTCCTGATACGATCCGCGCCGATATGGAGCGCCACCAGCACCGGCGCATGCGCCAGCGCCATGGCCGAGGCATTGCCCAGCATATAGGTCTCACCCGTATGGGTGGCGGCGGCGGCAAGCATGACGCCGGCAGCCCCCAAAAGGCCGCCGAGCAGCAGAATGAGGGCCCGCAGCCTTTCACGCGGCAGTGCCGTGCCGGTCGAACCTGCGTTGCTCATGCTTGAATGGGTCATGGGCTGTCCGCCTCCTGGTTCTGCATGTGAAAGGCCAGCCGTTCGATCGGCGCCCAGATGATCTCCCGCAGCTTCGGGTTCTCGATGTTCTCGTCCATCGCGCGGCGGAAGCACAGCAGCCATTCATCGCGTTCGGCGGGGCCGATGGGGGCGACGAAATGGCGGCGGCGCAGCATCGGGTGGCCGTGTTTTTCGACATAGACGGGCGGTCCGCCAAGATATCCCGTCAGATAATCGTAAAACTTCGCCTCGCTGCCGGAAAGATCGGCCGGGTGAATGGCGCGGCAGCGCGCCGCCTCCGGCAGGGTGTCCATCAATTCATAGAAGCGCCGGGTGAGCGCCCTGACGGTCGCATCGCCACCGATCGCTTCATAAAGGGTAATGGTCTCGCCGCTCATCATCCGCCTCTTGTGGCCCTGCGGTTCTTATCGCTCCATGGAGCCGGAAGAGCAACAGGGCACTAGCGGGGTGCGACATCTGGGACACCGCACTGATAAGTCCTCAGTTTTCATTTTCGACGGATCGTTGAAGAGCCTCAACAGCGATTTTGAGCGGCGCCACATGTTCGGTGACCACGGCCCAAACGACGTCATTAGCGATCTTGTGGTACTCATGACGCAGAATATGCCGATTCCGCGAATCTGTTTCCACGGTACGTCCGGCGTAAGCTCCAGCAAGTCATCGGGTAGGTGACGGGACGCCTCGGAAACGATTTCGAGGGCGCGTTGTACGGCGAGTTTGAGGAGCTAATTTTGCTGGAAATCAACGAGTGACAGGCCTGCGGTGTGGGTCTCAATGCCGTTTATGGCCTCCAGAATTTCCGCGAGAACCGGCCCGATCCTGCGTCTGGTCATCAAAATATCCGTACGGCGGATTGTTCGATGTCGTTCCGGAGCAGCGGGTGGAGGCTGTTGCGTGTCGTCACGTCGACTTCCACGGCCAATTCTTTTTCCAGAAACTGCTTGATACCGACGAGATCGATCAACGAAAAACGGCGGCCCGGATCATAGTCGATGAAGATGTCCAGATCGCTGGAGGCAAGGGCCTCATCGCGGGCCGTCGATCCAAAAAGATAGAGCGACGTCACGCCCATGCTTTTCACTGCTTGGGCGTGTCGCTTGAGTTTCCTTATTGCGTCCGTTCTCTTCATGCGCGCAGCTTACACCATCGCGTATGCGGCATCCACTCTCACCCGAAATTGCGGATGAGATCGAGCCCCTTGTTCAGAAGCGTTTCGGCCTCATCCTGATTGGCGGCTTCGACGTAACAGCGCATTTCGGGCGCGTTGCCTGAAGGGCGGAAATGGATGGTGCTGCCATCGGTCAACGCCACGCGCAGCCCGTCAATGTCGCTCAGTCCCTTGACGGTGCCGACCGGTGCGAGGAAGGCGTCGAGATTGGTCCGCGATGCGCGCAGATGCGCCATCAGGGCGGCGCTCTTTTCCCGCGCGAAATTTTCCAGGCGGTCGGCGGCGGCGACCGGCAGCCTGTAGGCGGCGGCGATCTGCGACAGGGGTTTCTTCTGCTCGGCCGACAGAAGCAGCACGGCAAGCACCGGCAGGAAGCTGTCGCGCGTCGGCAGCGGCGAAAGCGGCCTGCCGTTCAGGGTGAAGGCGGAAGCCGTCAGCAGGCCGCCATTGGCCTCGAAGCCCATGACGCCGTTTTTTCCCTCGGCAAGCGCCTGCGCCATGCCGGCGATCACGAAGGGGGAGCCGACCCTGGTCCGGACGACCTCGAAGGAGCCGCTCGCCTCGATACCCGAATTGGAGGTGACGGGGGTGACGACGACGCCGGCATCGAGGAAATTGGCGGTGATGAGGCCGATCAGGTCGCCGCGCAGCGGTACGCCCTTTTCATCGGTCAGCAGAGGACGGTCGCCGTCGCCATCGGCGGAAACGATGGCGTCGAGGCCGTGCTCGGGCGACCATTTTTTGAGAAGCGAGAGCGTTTCAGGCGAAACGGCCTCGGTATCGACGGGGATGAAGCTTTCGGAGCGGCCGAGTGGCACAACGTCGGCGCCATAATGGGCGAGAACGTCGACAAAGAGATCGCGCGCTACCGTGCTGTGCTGGTAAACGCCGATCCTGAGGCCGGAGAGCGCCTTTTCGGGCAGCAGAGCGATGTTGCGTTCATAAAAAAGTTCGGCTGCAATGGCGGAATGGTCTTCTGCCGTCGCCGCCTCGTCGCTGATGCCTTCCGCTTCGATTTCGGCCGCAAGGGCGGCGATTGCCGTTTCGTCCTGCTTGTCGATTTCGCCGTCCGGGCGGTAGAACTTGATGCCGTTGCGGTCGGCGGGGATGTGCGAGCCTGTTATCATCAGCGCGCCCGCCTTCAGCGACAGGCCGTAAAGCGCCAGCGCCGGCGTCGGCACGGCGCCGCAGTCGAACGGGGTGAGGCCGGCCTTTTTCAGCGCGGCGATGCAGGTGGCGGAAACATCCGGGCTCGAATCGCGGAAATCGCGGCCGACGAGAATGGGATCGCCTGCCTTTGCCTGGCCCGATGCGAGAAGATGCCTTGCAAATGCCGTGGCGTAGACGGCGGAGGCTTTTCCTTTCAGATCGACGGAGAGACCGCGAAGGCCGCTCGTTCCGAATTTCAGGCTCATTCCAAACTCCGTTTCCATAAATCTTTGAGGGCAAATGGATAATCTAAAAATATAACGGTTGAAAGAACCGTATCGATCCATTCAAGTCAATCATCGCTTTCATGGCGGCCGCGAATAGGCGATGATGGCGGAAATGACGCGGGTAACCTAAAATTCACTCGTCATATTTAGACTTGTCCGTCGATAGCGGCTTTGGCGACGATGGGTATCCTGCGTCGCCGGCCTTTTTTGTGGTTCGTTCGAGTTGGATTGGCTGATGTACAGGCTTCAAAAGGCGGGACATAAGCAGGCACGTCCGCTCGAGGAAAAAATGCCGCCCGCCGCGAAAACCCATGGTTCCCTGCTGGACGATCTGGCGGATGAGGACGCGGTTTTCGAGCGCACCGTGCTGAAGGAACATCTCGAGCCGAAACCGGCGGCGAGTGCGCCCGAGCCCGCAGCGGCGCAGACACCGGTGAAGACGGCCTCGCCGACCGGTAGTCTGGCCAATGCGCTGCCCGGCCTCAGATATATCGACAGGATCGGCGTTGACGATGTGCTCATCTGGCTGCGCAGGGGCATTGTCTGGATCGTGCTGGCGATCGTTCTCTGCGTCGCCGGCGCGCTCACCTATGCCTATATGACGCCGCCGCGCTACAAGGCCTATACGGATATCGTCGTTAATCCCTCCAACCTGAATGTCGTCAATGACGGGGTGTTTTCGCCCAGCCAGCAGCGGGACACGCAGATTCTGGAAGTGGAGAGCAAGCTGCGCACCATCACCTCGCGCAACGTGCTGGCGCGGGTGGTGGACGAGCTGAAGCTCGATCAGGACCCCGAATTCACCGCGCCGCCGCCGCTCGCGCGGCTGAAGGCGGCGTTTTCATCGGCGCCCGAGGATGGCGACAACCGGGTCGGCGCGCTTCGCTCGCTCGGCGAGCGGGTGGCGGCGGAGCGCGACCCGCGGTCCTTCGTGGTCACGCTTTCGGTCTGGACCAACGATGCGGAAAAATCGGTGACGGTTTCCAAGGCCATCGTGAAAGCCTTCGAAAGCGAGCTCTTCCAGACGACCTCCGACAGCAGCCAGCGTGTCGTCGACGATCTCCGGAAACGGCTTGAGGAAATGCGCGAGAATGTGACCGCCGCGGAAAAGCGCGTGGCCGATTTTCGCCGCGAGAACGGTTTGCAGGAAAATAACGGCCAGCTGGTCAGCAATCTCGCCTCCAGCGAGCTGAATGCCCAGGTGCTTGCCGCCCAGCAGCGGGTCATCCAGGAAGAATCGCGTCTCAAGCAGATGGAGGCGGCGATTGCCCAGAACCGCACGCAGAGCGACGCCATCTTCGACAGCCAGACCATGAATACCATTCGCGCCCAATATAGCACCCTGCAGCAGCAGATCGGTGCGATGACGCTGACCTATGGTTCGCGCCATCCGCGTCTGGCGACGGCGGGTGCGGAACGAGCCATGCTCGAACAGGGCATGGCGGACGAGGCGCGGCGCATTCTGCAGGCGGCCAAGATCAATGTCGCCGAGGCCCGCTCCTCGCTCGACGCCCTGCGATTGAAGGCGGTGGCCGAGCGCGCCAATGTCTTTACCGACAATGAAGCGCAGGTGCGGCTGCGCGATCTCGAGCGCGATGCCCGCTCGGCGGCGGCGATCTACGAGACCTATCTCACCCGCTCGCGCCAGCTTGCCGAACAGCAATCGATCGATTCCACCAATGTGCGGGTGATTTCGCAGCCGGTCGCGCCCAATTCCAGAAGCTGGCCGCCGGGCAAGCTGACCTTCCTGATTGCCGGTGGCATGGGCGGCCTGTTCCTCGGCCTTGCAATTGCCCTGGCGCTCGGCCTCTGGGGTTATCTGCGCCGGGACGATCATGCGGAGGTCGCGGCGCATCACGCCTGAGGGTGACGCCGCATCTTGCCTATTCTTCCGAAATCAGGCCGTCATAGACCTCGAGCAGGGCGGCGGCGATGGCCGCGCCCAGCGCATTGCCGGCGTCGCGAATGCCGGCCTCATCGCCGTCACGAACCGAAATCGCCAGATCGGAGGCCTCGTTGGCCACGATTTCCTTGGCCCGTTCTATCGCCCAGAGGCCGAAATCGCCGCGATTGTCGATCGAGATTGTTTCCATGGCCGGAGCCTTTCCGTGGTTTGATGAAGGCGTCCCTTAACCCATCGGCCGGGAAAGCGGAATAGGCAGTAAAAGGATGAGCAACCTTCAGATGGGTAAATTGTCTGCTTCGAGCAGGGGATTTATAAAAATATTAATGATAGTTCTTCGTAGTGTTTGAAGCCTTATACCCTAAGCATATGCGTGAATATAACAATGAAACGATGCCTATCTTGGACACCGGACAGATTATGACAGGGAGAGATATGTCGGATGCGGAAGGGCCGGGCCAGGTCTGGCCGGTCATCCCGCTTGCGGCGCTGCCCATCACTGACGCGACCATCGATGAAACGGCGCGGGATTTCATCCAGCGTGCGACGACGGCGCGTGCGGCCGGGGCAAGACCGTTTTATTCGACATCGGCAAACGGCCAGGTCATCGCGCTCTGCCATCACGACAGGGAATTCGACGCCATGCTGCGGCAGGCGGACCAGATTCATGCCGATGGCATGTCGCTGGTGATCTTTTCCCGCAAATTCTGCCCGAAGGCGCTGAGAGAACGGGTCGCAACGACGGATCTCGTCCACGCGGCGGCCAAGCGCGCCGAAGAGACGGGCAGCCGGTTTTATTTCCTTGGCGGTTCCGAAGAGGTGAACCGCGCAGCCGTCGAGGAAATGCAGCGGCTCTATCCGCGCCTCGTCTTTTCGGGCCGGCGCAACGGTTATTTCAGCCGGGCCGAAGAAGAGGCGATCCTCGCCGATATAGTCGCGTCGAGAACGGATATTCTCTGGGTTGGTTTCGGCATACCGCTGGAGCAGCGTTTCGTTTCGCGCAATCTGGACAGGCTTTCCGGCGTCGCCGTGATCAAGACCTGCGGCGGCCTTTTCGATTTCCTTGCCGGCAAGAACAGCCGGGCGCCGCAATGGATGCAGGATATGGGGCTGGAATGGCTCTACCGCGCCATGCTCGAGCCGAAGCGTCTTGGGAAACGGTACCTGCTGACCAATCCCATCGCCATATATTCGCTGCTGAAACATCGCTTCGCGGCGTCGGGCCAGGGCGGCTAAAGCCGCCAATTCTCTTTTATGCGGCGGGCCAGTCGCATAGCGCCAGATGCATCAGACTTCCCTAAGATGTTGAAGCGGCGGGCTTGACCGCTGAAATTCGTTGCAACTGCGAAGGACCGCGCTACACTGGCCCGATATTAGAAATTTATTCGAATCAGAGATATTTTGGGGGCACCCATGGTGATTACGTCCATTTCTCTTTTCATATATGGAATTGGCACCGCCACCTCTCTTGCCATGACCTATATCGAAGGTGCACGCCGCGACAAAAGTTGGGATTTTTATCGGGTGACCGGTATCGTCCTTTGTTTCTTCTGGCCGGTGCTCGTGCCGCTTCTCGTTCTCGCGACGGCCTTTTCGTCGCTCGGCTTGCCGAAACGGTGCACGACCATGCTGCCGCTTGGCAGGGAAAAAACCCTCAGCTAACCCGGTGGCGGGAACGATTGCGGTTCAGCTCTTTTTCGCCGGCGCCTTGTAAGGCGTGAGCGTGATGCCGAGGCTCGCCATGACCCGGCCGATGGACATCAGCGGCGGATGGGTGGCGGGCAGCCATGCGCCGGTTTTCAACCCGGCGGAAACGGCGCGAATGAGGGACAGGCACAGGCTGACGGCGTTTTTGGCGGCCAGCATCAGCCCGCCCTTCAGGCCGGGCCGGCGGGCGCGGTCGATGCTGTAATTGATGATGCCGGTGCGGAGCGAGCGTTCCATGATCCAGCGCGGCGCCATGCGGCTTTCCGGCACATATTCGATGATGACGGCTTGCGCATTCCAGGCGAATTTAAAACCGGCCTTGCGGCAGCGGGTGAAGAAATCCATGTCGCCGCCGCCGAGGAAATTGAACTGCACGTCGAATTCCGGTTTCGGCAGGGTTTCGAACACCCGGCGCGATATCAGGCAATTGCCCGATCCATGGATTTGCTCGACGGGGCCGGTCGGTGCTTCGATGGAGCCGAACAGCGGATGCGACAGGACCGCCTTCGAAGCCGGTGCGTCGAATTCGCGGTTGACCGGTCCGCCGACAATATCGACGTCGAAGGATTTTGCCGCCGCGACCATTTCGGCAAGCCAGACGGGGGAGGCGGCTTCGTCGTCATCGATCATCAGGAACCACCGGGCGGAAGGATAGTTCTGCCGGGCGGTGTGGAAGGCGGTGTTGATGGCGTAACAATTGCCCTGCGTCGGTTCGACCAATGCCTCTCCGGCCACGTCGCTTTCGGCGAAAAAGGCGCGCGCGACCGCAAGGCCCGCCTGGCCCGCGCCGTCATTGTCGACCACGACAATGGCGAAGGGAAAATCGACCTTCTGGGCTGCGAGCGATGCGAGCGTCTTTTTCAGGCCTTCCGGCCGGCGGAAACTCGGAATGCACACCACCGCTTCCGGCATGGTCTCGGACATGGAAACTCCTAAATTCCGGCAAGCGCCGCGGCGGAAAAAACGACGGCCCTGAGGCTTTGGCGCGGGCGGTTGAGGAAGGTATCGGCGAGCGCCGAAAACGCCTCGCGGTAACGGCGGGCGCGGAAGGCCTGCGCCACGGTATAGGCATTCATGTGGTTTTCGGATCGGCGGCGAAGCCGCCGCAGCTCCTGCGGGGAAATGGCGGCGACGATGGCGGGATCTGAAAAAACCGCCTCGATGGCCGGTTCGCAATCCCGGAAGGTCAAAAGCCGGTTCATCATCACGCTTGTCCTGTGCACCCGGTAGTCCAGCACATGGCAGCCGGGCAGATAAACGAAACGGCCGGCGGCGGCGAGCCTGCACCAGCCATACCAGTCTTCCGCATAACGCAATGTTTCGTCGAAACCGCCGAACTCCTGAAAGATGCGGGTTTTGACCAGCATGATGCCGCCATTGACGATGAAATTGCCGCCGAGCAGCGGCTGAAGAATGAAACCGTCAGGCTTTTCCCGGCGGCGGATGAGGTTGCGCCGGCCGATTTTCACGCCGTTCTCGTCGATGCGCTCGTAATCGCCATAGACGGCGACGACATCCGGCCCGGAAATGCCGGCGCAAAGGGCCGCGATGGCGCCGGGTTTCAGGCGGTCGTCGGCATCGAGAAACATCGTCCATTCACCGCGCGCCTGGGACAGGCCGAAATTGCGTACCGCGGAAACGCCCTGCCTGCCCTGCGGCCGGGCCAGGAGCTTGACGCGCGGATCGGAAAAGCCTTCCACCCTTTGCGCGGTGGCGTCGGTGGAGCCGTCATCAACGACAAGCACCTCGCGGATGGTCTCGCCCTGCAGCAAGACGCTTTCGATCGCTTCCACGATGTAACGTTCGCCATTGCGAACGGGAATGACAATCGAAACGGAAACCAAGCTTTTCAACTCCATGAGTGGCGGCCCAAGAATTCTCACAGCCAAGTTACTACCGCATTAAGCGGGTCTCACCAATTATGACGTGGTATAGCGTCGGTTAACCTTGCAAATCTTTAATATCCTTTTGGCATGATTGAAATGTTATGTTTTGAGAATTAGCGCGGGGGTGCGTCCTTAAGGATGCCGATGCGCCGGGGTTGCGGAGGCGGGTTGATGCGGATCGGGCGGCGGAATTTTATGGGCGGTGCGGCAAGCGCCGGCCTGTTGCATGCCATGGCTGGCCCGGCCTTTGCCGCGCAGAAGAAAGCGGCAATCAAAACCGCTCCTTTTGGCGCGGCCGTCTATCTGCCGGATCTCAATGCCGACAGCCGCATCGGCGAAGCGGTGGTGAAATATTGCTCGCGCATCACCCCTGTCACCGAGATGAAATGGGAGGTGATGCGGCCTTCGGCCGACGTGTTCGATTTCGCCGCCGCGGATGCAATCGCCAATTTCGCGCGCCAGCACAAGCTTTCCATGCATGGCCATCCGCTGATCTGGTATGCCTCCAACGCGCCGTGGCTTGCGAGCATCGGCGGCGGCGCGAAAGTCGAGAAGCTGATGGAGACCCATATCGTCACGGTGATGGAGCGCTATAAGGACGTGATCCATAGCTGGGACGTGGTCAATGAGCCGATCCCCGACGTTCCGGCCAATGTGCGCGCGCGGCGTGACGCCTGGTATTATGGCGCCGGGCCTGACGCCATCAAGAAGGCCTTCGAGATCGCCCATGCCGTCGATCCGAAGGCGCAGCTGGTGCTCAACGAATATGATGTGGAATTTGCCGCCGAGAAATCGCCGGCCAAGCGCGCGGCCTTCCGCAATCTCATCCTGGAACTGCTCGAGAAGGGCGCGCCGATCAATGCCGTCGGCCTGCAGGGGCATTTGCGTGGCGGCTGGCCGATCGCCAAGGACGAGCTTGCCGCCTTCACGACGGAAATGCGCAGTTACGGCCTTGCCGTTCTGGTGACGGAACTTGACGTGACGGACCAGACGCTGCCCGCGCCGGAAGCCGAGCGTGACGCGCTGATCAACGGCCAGGTCCGCGAGTTTCTTCAGGCGGCCACGGCGGGCGGCCCGCTTTCCTCCATCACCACATGGGGTATTTCGGATCAATATAGCTGGATCCGCTGGGCCTATCCGCGCCGCGACGGCACCGCCAACCGGCCGCTGCCGCTCGACTGGAGTTTCAACGAAAAACCGATGATGGCCGTCATCAATGAATTCCGCAACCGTGGTGCATGACTATGAATGCTGAAATGCCGCTTCCTCCCGTGCAAAAGGCGCTGCAGATCAATCTCCATCCCTTCGATGCCCCGCATGCGGCCCTGACGCTGCCGCATCAGCTCCGGGTCTGGGGCGGGCAGGTGGACCGCATTCTCCTGACGGTCGATACCGGCCAGGTGGGGGCCGGTCGCTACAAGGGCAATGGTTTCGATGCGGCGCGCCAGCGTCTCTTCGCCATGCTGGAGGAAATGCAGACCAATTATCCGCATCTGCATGTCGACATCGTCGATTACAGCGATGCGGCGCGCGACGCGGTGACGGAAACCTTCTTTTCGCGCTCGCCGATCCCCTATCCCGCCAAGGCTTTCGATGGCGGGCCTTTCCATGTCTATTTCCACGGTATCAAACGCGCCAATGCCCGTTATGTGCTGCATATGGACAGCGACATGATGTTCGGCGGCGGCAGCCAGAGCTGGTTCGACGAGGCCATCGCGCTGCAGAAGGCCAATCCGGATGCGCTGTGCATCACGCCCTTTTCCGGGCCGCCGACGGTGCGTGGCGACCTCGATATTTCCCGCCATGTCGGCATGCCCGGGGTGAAGGACATCCCTGCGCCGCGCAAGCTGCCGTCGCGCATTCCCACCTGGCGTTTCGCCACCGTTTCCACCCGGCTTTTCATGATCGACATGGAGCGTTTTGCCAAGCGGATCGGCTCGCTGGAACTGCTCAGGCCCGATGTCAAACGGCGCATCCGCTCCTATGCCTATAACCAGCAGCCCGTCTCGATGCCCGCCGAAGAAGTGCTGAGCACAAACATGATGCGCAGCGGCGTTTACCGCCTCGATTTTCTCGGCACGGGCAAGGGCATGTATTCGCTGCATCCGCCCTATCGCTCGCCGGAATTCTACGCGGCGCTGGCCTCCATCGTCGAACGCATCGAAAAGGGCGATATTCCCGAGGGCCAGCTTGGCGATTTCGATATCAACGGATCGATGGTGGACTGGACGAGCGCGCTGGCGGCCAAGACGCGCTCCAAACGCTACGCCAAAGCGCTGCGCCATCTGATTTCGGCCAATGTCGGGCGGTTCGGCAAGGCCTGACGCGGCGTGCCGCTACCCCGTCCCGCCATGGGGCGGGGGCCTCAATAGTCGGTGATGAGCTTGCTCCAGCTTTCAGAGCAGAGGCCGCCAATATAGATATCGCCGGCCAGCGCTTTTTCCCTCAGGGCGTCATCCCGGGTCGCCATGCAGAAATAACCGTCATGGCGGAAGCTCATATGGTTCTGGCGGTAAAGCGCATTGATGAGGAAGGGCTGCGCCATGCCGGTGACATGGGCATAGTTCTCGTCATCGAAATGGCGGAACAGGGTGTTGAGCACATCGTTTTCGCGGCCGGCATCGCAGACGAGATTGAGCACATAGGCCGTTTTTCCCCGCTGGCCGAAAAACAGCGCGGCGCCCATGGCATGGCCTTCGGCATTCTCGATCATCACGCCTTTCAGCTCACCGAGGCTTTCATTGGCCCTGCTCATCTCTATCAGCCAGTGGAATTCCTCGTAGGACCATTCCGGGCGAATGGAAAAACGCTCGATCATCGCGAGCGCCCTGCGACGGAAGGTTTCGTAGTCCACGGTTCTTACCCTGGCGCCGGCGGCTTCCTGCGGTCTCAGCCCCTTTTTCCACCGCCGCAGGATTCCATCCACAAAACCGAGCGTGGTCAGGGCAAGCGTGGTTTTGGCCAGTTTAGAACGGCGCGGCATGCGTAGCGCGATGGTGCAGAAGGGCTTGAGCGCCTTGTGCCATTGCAGGCTTTCAATCGGCAACATGTTGCCGCCGGTCGCCACCCAGTGATCGGCGCTGACGGGTGAAGCCGTATCCGAAAACAGCATGTCGTGTTTCGATGCCCGCATGCCGCGGGACAGGCGCGCCGCCCCGAGCGCCCCCTGTTTGCCATCGGATGCGAAGGCGCAGAGCAGCCTTGCGGTGACGGTTTTCCCGTTCACGACGAAACGCATGGGCACGGCGAGGATCACGCTTGTGACCCTGTTTTCGCCGGCGTCGTAGACAACGCTGCCATTCTCAGGACTGAAGGCGGGACTGCCGAAGAAGAGCTTTTCGATATAGGCGCGGAAATTGAAGTTCCGCTCTTGCCCGTTCTTCTTGAATGCGCTGTTGAGCACGGCTTCGACAGCCGGCACATCATCCCTGCGCATGGGGCGGACACCGGACACACTGCACTGAACCGGGCGTTGTGCCGACTGAACGCTATCGCCATCGTCCATATTGGTGTGTATCGGAACGTTCACCGCCGGTCTCCAGCTTTTTACGCATTGACGAAATCAACCATAGGCAGCGTATATTTGAATATCTTAATATAGATATAAAACCAGTAATCCGACCGAGTGGAAAATATATAATTGAAGATAAATCTTAAAGATATCAGTGTATTAATTGATTTAACCCGACATAATTGAGGTTAACAAAATATACTCAAGAAAGCAACCGATGGGTGAAATAGGGAGAAATTTTTGTAGACGCTTTTTTAGGGTTGGAAGCTCAACGTCTCAAAGTGGCCGCCTTGTCCTTTATCTCCCGATTCCGATCTCTCCAGGAAAAACGCACAATCACGATGCTATTTTCACGTGTATGAAGGATAGCCCAACAAGGATCCGCACGGGTATTCGTATTGTCGAATACGCGAAGCACGAGTTTCAACGCGGATGGATTCAGGAAAGAAGGGGAAGAAAGGTCCCCTGTGGAGTTACTGGCGGAACGCTGTTTCCGGCAGTTCTCGCCCCCTGAACGTCGCCCATGGCCGGACTTGCGGTGCGTGACTGCCATCTAGCGGCGCTGGGTGGCGGTGGGAAGCGCCCGACCTTTTAATGCCGGGCGTCTGACGACGCGTCTGGAAGAGAAAGGACCCGTATTTTGTCTGCGGCAGCGTGAAGGAATTGTAAAGTTTTTGATTATAATCATTTTGCCGGGGAACAATATGAAAGCAGCGGTTGAGAGAGGTTGCTTCCTCCTCCTTGGAAAATCGGCCTGGCGTTTCCGTTTGCTGACGGGCCGCCACGCCACCCGGAGCGGCGGTCTGTCCGTAATTAAAGGGACGGCGGCTTTCTTCGGCGCATGCATGATGCGGATGCGGCCAGAGCCCATGATGTGGCTAGCGGAGCCCTGATGATCGGGGCGCTCGACGTGCAATGCCAGTCTTGCCGAACACCTCCGGCACGGGGAAGGAGCGGTTTTCATTGACGTGAGGTTTTCCGTGTCCTTCCTTCAAAACGCCAGTATCCGCACCAAAATCCTGTCGCTTATTCTCCCGCTCTGCATCGTCGGCCTCAGCGCCGCTGCCTTCATGTCCACCCGATACAAGGAAGCGGACACCGCCTATTCGTTCTTTATCGCCAACGACAATGCCGCTCTGGTGGAGCTTGCGCGCGCCAATCGCAACCTGCTGGCGGTGGCCTACGGCGCCTATCAGGTCATGGCCTATGACGCGAACGGGCCGGAAATAAAGGTCGCCAGACAGACTTACAGTGAAAGCAAGGAATTGCTTTGGCGGCGTCTCAACAACGTGAAGGCGACCTTCCCCGAGGAGGCCGCCGCGGTGGATGCCTTCATAACGCAGTCACAGGCCATAGTGGCCCTGACGGACAAGGCTGTCGAACTTGGTTTGGCGGACCGCAACGATGAATCCGCCGCGGAGCTCTTCAAGGCGGACGCCTCGATCCAGGTGACTTCGGCCGCCATGATGACGTTTCTGGACAAACTCACCGCGGGTGTCGCCAAGGGAAGCGGCGACCTGACGGACCAGACCAATTCGACCATCCTGACCTCGCTGGTGATTGTCGGCATCGCTTTTGCGATCGGCATCCTTCTGGCGCTCTTTGTGGCGTCCCGCGGTATTACGACGCCGATCGCCCGTCTGCGTCAGCGCATGGTGTCGCTTGCCGGCGGCGAGACGGCGAGCGAAATCGACGGCACGACGCGGCGGGATGAAGTGGGCCAGATGGCGAAGGCCGTTCAGGTCTTCCGCGAAAATGCCATCGAGCGCATTCGTCTCGAACAGGAAACCGAAGCCAATCGCAGCCTCTCGGAAAAAGACCGGATCGAGCGCGAGCAGCAGAAGGCGAGGGAGGCGGCCGACGTCAAATTCGCCGTCGACAATCTCGCAGCCGGCCTCTCCAAGCTTTCGGAAGGCGATGTTTCCTATCGCATCGACCAGCCGTTCACGGTCACGCTCGATGCCGTTCGCAATGATTTCAACATGTCCGCCGAAAAACTGCAGGCGGCATTAACGAAGGTGGCGCAGAACGCCAACGGCATCGGCGCCGGCGCGGACGAGATCAAGTCGGCCGCCGACGATCTGGCCAGGCGCACCGAGCAGCAGGCCGCCGCCGTGGAGGAAACCGCCGCCGCCCTCGAAGAAATCACCACGACGGTGCGGGATTCCACCAAGCGCGCGCAGGAGGCCGGCCAGATCGTCAGCCGCGCCAAGGCGGGCGCCGAACAATCCGGCGAAGTGGTGCGCCGCGCCGTGGTCGCCATGGAGCAGATCGCCAAATCCGCCAATGAGATCAGCAATATCATCGGTGTGATCGACGAAATCGCCTTCCAGACCAATCTGCTGGCGCTGAATGCCGGCGTGGAAGCCGCCCGTGCGGGAGAGGCCGGCAAGGGTTTTGCCGTGGTTGCCCAGGAAGTCCGCGAACTTGCCCAGCGCTCCGCCCATGCGGCCAAGGAAATCAAGGCCTTGATCACCACCTCGAATGATCAGGTGCAGCAGGGCGTGCAGCTGGTGGGCGACACCGGCAAAGCGCTGCAGACCATCGTTTCGGAAGTGCAGGAAATCAACCGGCATGTGGTTTCCATCGTGGAGGCCGCCCAGGAACAATCTTCCGGCCTGCAGCAGATCAATACCGCCGTCAACCAGATGGACCAGGACACGCAGAAAAATGCGGCCATGGTGGAAGAGACCAATGCCGCAAGCCACGGCCTTGCCAAGGAAGTGGCGTCGCTCAACCAGCTGCTCTCCCAGTTCAGGCTCGCCGATCTTGCCCATCAGCCGAAAAGCCAGCCGGCACCGGTGCGCAGCGCCGGCGGCGGCGACAAATATGTGGCCTCCCCCGTCCGGGCGCTGGGCCGCAAGATCGCCTCCGCATTCTCCGGCAATGCCGCCGTGGATACGTCGAAGGGCGACTGGCAGGAGTTCTGAGCGGCGACGGGTTGCCGGCAGGAGTTTCGGCGGGGAGACATCCCCGCCGGTGCTCAACGACGATTAAAGAGAGACTGCGCCGTCAACGCATGTGACGGCATCTCCGCCAATCCAGATGTCCTGGCTCTCCAGCACCGGTTCGCGTGAGAAAACATCCACCTGTTGAAATCGAAATTTTCGCTGCAGGGCCCGTGGATATTCGCGCTCGGTTTATTTAGTTCGGGCATTGCATTTAACATGCCGCGAAATTCACGGGAAAGAGTGGTTTTCCAGTGCTGATATGCGTGCAGCCATCTTGCCGAAATCTCTCCCTGTCCGGTCAGGGATCAAGGTGGTGTTGGGGGAGGAACATGTTCAGTCGTTTTCGTGACACGTCATCATTCAAGCAGAGCATCCTGCCCATCGTCACGGCGACGATCCTGCTTGCCGGCAACCTGGACCCGGCATTCGCGATGGACATGGAATCGCGCGCCCTGTGGGCTGCATCGGCGATGGCGGAGGCCGACTATCACCGCAGCAATCCCTGCGCGCAGTGGAAAGTCGATGAACAGGCGGTCAAGAAAGTTGTTGTCTGGAGTGGCCGAACGCTTGAGGAGTTGCGCGCATCCGGCGATTATCGCGAGCAGCACGAAGCCATAAAGAGTGTGGCCCAGCAATATGGCATCGACATGGCCTGCGACGCGGGCGGCGCCAACTTCGCGGTCGATGACCATGATTACGGCGTTCTGCGCCATGTGGGCTGGTGAGCCGCCGGTCTCGATGTTTCACGGCGACGGCGCTGAGAGAACCGCATCCCTGCGGGTATCTGCAACCGATCCCCAAGACCGGCCGATCAAGCTGAAGCGCCAAGGATGCGTGCGCGGGCGCTTACGGTCCGCTGGCGTCTTTTTCCTTCTTCGCCTGATCGTGATGCCACTTGATGGCAAAGAACATGCCCGTGCCCAACACGATAAGCTTGAACGGAAGGAAGACTATGGGGAACAAATCTACCCAATCCCAATCCATCATTTGAGTATTTCCAGCCTGTTGCCTGATACAATCTGTCAGGGGTAGCGCTACCTCAGAACGGCTGCTTCAACAACTTCATTCTATGCGCCCGGCCATGGTCTTTTTGACGCAGCCCTTACCGGTTGATTTCATCCGGGGTTCCTGAAACCTATCCCCGATATGCTTTCCTTGATTGTTTCAGAGGTGGTGTGAAATGCTGAAAGCGCTGGGAAATATGGCGCGCAGCGCCGGGCGATGATAAGAACTGTGTCTACGTCATAGCGCTCTAAAATCGGCATCAAAAGGCTGGATCAATGAGCGTAGTCTGTTCTGCCGGCGGCGCCTTCACTGAATCCCGCAGGCTCGCCATGGATGTCGCTCCGATCGTCAAAGCGGTCGAACAAGTCCTGCATATCCCATGCTCCGCAGGAACCCCACGGCCTTCGTCCATGAGCTGCCGCCCGGTTCGGGATAGTAGGATGCGGAGGCTTCTCGATCATTCGGCCTTGCCGATGCGAGGCTTCAGTCGTTTCTCCATGCAGGCCTCCCGCACAATGCCACGCAGCCATCGATGGGCGGGATCCGCATCGAAGCGTGGATGCCAGGCGAGCGAGATGGCGAGTGCGTCGGTCTTGACCGGCAGCTCGAAGCTGTGAAGGTCAGCTCTCGCCGGCTCGGTAAGCCGCGCCGGCACCGCCGCCACATGGTCTGAGGTCCGCACGATCGCCAGCGCGTCCGCGAAATTGGCGACCGCGATCGCGACGAAGCGTTTGAGGCCGAGAGACGATAGCGCCTCATCGATCGGCCCCGCGAAACGCCCGCGCCGCGAGACCGAAACATGCGGGAATGCCGCGAAGCCTTCCGGCGTCACCGCGTCCGCCATCGGATGATCGAGGCGAACCACCCCGATAAAGCGGTCGTGGAACAACGCCTGCAAACGGATTTCCGGCCCCATCGCGCCGATGACGCCAACATCGGCGTCGATCCGCCCTTCGCGCAATGCCTCGACATCCTCCTTGTCCTGATGGGCGAAGCGCAGCCGGACCTGCGGTGCTTGAGATGCTGCGAGGGACGCCAGCGCCGCGCCGAAGGTGCCGACGAAGCCGTCATTGGCGCGGATGACGAAAGTGCGTTCCATCCGGAAAAGATTGAGGTCGTCCTCACCGCGCACCAACGTCTCGGCTTCCGTGACGAGGCGGCGCAGCCGCTCGCGCAGGTTTTCCGCACGCGGCGTCGGCACCAGCCCACGCCCGGCGCGCACCAGTATGGGATCGCCGAGGAGGTGCCGGATGCGGGAAAGCTGACGACTCATCGCCGGTGCGGAGAGGTTCAGCCGTTGCGCCGCGCCTACGACACTGCCTTCCGAGAGCAGCGCGTCGAGGGTCACGAGAAGGTTCATGTCGAGCGGCGGAACGGAACGCCTGGCGGCGGATTTGACGGGCATGGTTGAAAGCTCTCATTCGTGCGTTTGATGCAAACATATAATAAAGACATTGCACTGTATGCAAATAACGTCGAGCGCTATCGAAAGCCGAACCGCAACGATCCCCAAAAGGGGACGCTTTCGACAGGACACTCGATGACCCAATCCCCACATTCCCACGCATCTCACCCCCATGCCGCCGGGCATGGGACCGCACATGCCCCCGCCCCCCAACACCGGCCCATCCATTCCGGGATGGTCTTGACCGGCCTCTCGCTTGCCATCCTGCTCTCCCAGCTCGGCACCAACATCATCAATGTCGCCCTGCCGACGCTGGTGAAGGATCTCGGCGTCCCGTTCGGCTCCGTTCAGTGGGTGGTGGTGAGCTATCTTCTCGTCGTCACTGCGCTGATTGTCGGCGTCGGCCGCTTCGGCGATCAGCTCGGCAAGAAGCGGCTCTATCTCTGGGGCCTTGCCATTTTCATGGCGGCTTCGGTGCTGTGCGCCCTCTCCACCAATCTGCCGCTGCTCATCGCCGGCCGCGCCGGCCAGGGCCTCGGCGGGGCAATATTGATGGCGCTGTCCTTCGCCTTCGTCGGCGAGGTTTTTCCCAGGGAGCGCATCGGCTTCGCCATGGGCGTGCTCTCCACCATGGTCTCCTTCGGCATCGCGCTCGGGCCGTCGCTTGGTTCGCTGGCGCTTGCCGCCTTCGGCTGGCAGGCGGTGTTCTGGGTGAACCTGCCCTTCGGCCTGCTCGCATTTCTGTTGATCAGCCGCTATCTGCCAAACGCCGTCGATGCGCCGAAGCATCCCGCGCCCGCCGCACGTTTCGACTGGCTCGGCACCATCCTGCTGGCGCTGACGCTCGGCGCTTATTCACTCGCCATGACCTTCTCCGGCAAGCAGGGTTTCGGCTCGCCGCTCGTGCTTCAGCTCGGATTGGGGGCGCTGGTCGGCCTTGTCCTGTTTCTCGCCGTACAGGTCAAGGCGAAGGCGCCGCTCCTGAAGCTTTCCATGTTCCGCAATGCATTGCTCTCGCTGAGCATGGTGATGAGCGTGCTGGTCTACGCGGTGATGATGGCGACCCTGGTGCTTGGGCCGTTCTTCCTGTCGAAGGCGCTCGGACTCGATACCCGCATGGTCGGCCTCGTCATGACGGTCGGGCCGCTCGCCGCCGCGATCATGGGCATTCCGGCCGGAACCGTCGCGGACCGCATCGGCGCGAAGCTCGCCATGGTCATCGGACTGGCGCTGTTCACCATCGGCGCTTTCGTGATGTCCTGGGTTTCGCTCGACGGTGGTGTCGCCATCTATATCGTCGCGATCCTGTTCATCAGCGTCGGCCTTGCTTTCTTCCAGACGCCGAACAACACCGCCGTCATGGCTGACGCCCGGCCGGAACAACGCGGCCTCGTCTCCGGCCTGCTGGCGCTCGCCCGCAATCTCGGCCTCATCACCGGCGCTTCGCTGATGGGCGCGCTCTTTGCCCATGCCGTGGGCGGCGATACGGCGACCGCCACGCCCGACATGGTGACGGACGGCATGCGCTTCGCTTTCCGCGTTGCGGCGGCGATGGCTGCGGCGGCTTTCCTCCTCTCCCTCACCACGCTTGGCAGGCGTCGCCGTTACGCCTGAACCGGCAAGACAAGGATATTTCGACATGCAACAGCATCATTCATCGCCATCGGACGCCGAGCGCCCGATCCCGCCCGAACGCCGCCTGCGGATCGCGGAAGTCCGGAATGTCCGGTCGATCACGCCCCATATGCGGCGTGTCACCATCGGCTCGACAGCACTCGCGGATTTTCCGGTCCGCCGGCCGGCGCAATGGATCAAGCTCTTCGTGCCGACGCCACAGAGCGAGAAGCCGAGCGGCCGCGCTTACACCATTCGCCAGTTCCGCGAAGATTCGGGCGAGATGGATATCGATTTTGTCCTCCATGGCGACGGGCCCTGTTCGACCTGGGCGGCAAGCGTAAAGCCGGGCGACGTGGTTCAGCTCGCCGGTCCCCGTTCCGGTTTCCGGCTCGACCCGGAGATCACCCATCTGCTGATCGGCGGTGACGAAACGGCTCTTCCGGCCATCGGCTCGATCCTCGAAGCTCTGCCGCCCGGTCTTGCCGTCGACGTGTTCGTTGAAATCCCCGAGGACGCAGACGTGCAGGTCATTCGTTCCCGCGCTGATGTCGAGATCACCTGGCTTCCGCGCAACGGCCGGGAGGCGGGCACGGCTACCGATCTTGCCGCAGCGATGATGTCGGCAGATTTGCCGGGAGAGAACTGCGAAGTCTGGTTCGCAGCCGAATCTGCGACCGTCCGCACGCTCCGCCGTCATTTCCAGCTCGATCGCGCAATGCCACGCGATCGTCTCACGATGTCCGGCTACTGGAAGAAGGGCGAGACCGATTTCCACGACCGAGAGGGCGATCGATAACGGTCTGGACCTCCGCGAACGGGCGCCTGTGCGGGGCTCGAAGTCTTCGACATCGAAACCTGCGACCGCGTCAGTCTCAACTGCCATGCAGCCGGTGCGAAAGACAGGCGATCCTTATCCAAAGGAACACAGACTTAAAAGATCGGGAGGTCGCAACCGATCTCCCGGTCTTTTTGCGCGCAGTTTGGGCGGCAATAGCGTGCTGTAGAGGGTAATCGGCGGAATTTGGCACGCCGCACCGGGCGATGATGAGAACTACGTTTCCGCTATAGCCCTCCCTTAAGTCGATTCGAATCCCGCACGCCGCGCTATCGTGGTCAAAATCGATAATTCGGTGAATGTTTTAGCGCCAGATTTCGCCGATCTTGCTTGATACGCCTCTTCAACCACATTCGGAGTATTTCGCGACACTGCCTCACCCGCGAAACCGCAGGGTCTCGACGAACAGGCTGAAGGCGGCGGATGGATGCCGCCGATGGGGATAATAGAGGTGATAGCCCGGCAAGTCGGGCGTGAACTTGCCGAGCACCCGCATCAGCCGGCCTGCATCCAGATGCGGCTGAACCTGATCGAGCGGCAGATAGGCGAGGCCGTGCCCGTCGAGTGTCGCGTCCAGAATAAGGTCGATGGTGTTGAGGACCAGAGGCCCGTCGATGCGAACGCGCGTCTCCCGGCCGCCGGGTGTGAGACGCCAGCCGTTCAGCGTGCCGGATGTCGGCAGACGCAGATTGATCGCACGATGATCGACGAGTTGCGATGGCGACGTTGGCGCCGGATGTTTCAGAAAGTAATCGGGTGAACCGGCAATCGCCATCGGCGTGTCCGGTCCGATGCGCACGGCGATCATGTCCTTCGCAATGTCGCCGCCGAGCCTGACACCCGCGTCGAAGCGGTCGGCAACGACATCGGCCAGACCGTAGTCGATGGTGATTTCCACCTTGATGTCGGGATTGTCCGGCAGCAGCCGCTTCATTGCCGGAACGATGATTGTCTTGGCCGCGTGCTCCACGGTGGTGATGCGGATCGTGCCCGACGGTCGATCCCGCAGATCGCCGAGCGACGCGACGGCCACATCGAGGTCGTGCAGCATGGGACCGAGCGTCGCGATCAGCCGCTCGCCCGCTTCGGTCGGCGCGACGCTCCGTGTCGTGCGCGACAAAAGCCGCACACCCAGCCGTTCCTCGATCCGCCGCACGATCTGGCTGAGGGCGGACTGCGCCATGCCGAGACGCGTCGCCGCCTTGGTGAAGCTGCGCTCCTCGGCGACGACGACGAACGCCGCCAGATCGGCAATCTCATCCCGCCTCATTCATCACTCCAGTGATAGGCCCAATATGAATTCCCTGTCTAATCGGCACAATCTTTCTGACGTAGATTACCTCCATCGGCAAGCGGATACCCGGAAAGAATTTCAAACCGCCGCTGGCTCAACAGAAGGAGACTGGAAATGGGCAAGATCAGCTTCAGCAATTCCAACAACCCGACCATCGTCATGTCGGCCGCGATCAATTTCCCCGAAGGTTTCGATGAAACGAAAACCTGGCCGGCCATCGTCGTTTCGCATCCCGGCGGCGGCGTGAAGGAGCAGACCGCTGGCACATATGCCAGGAAGCTCGCCGAACAGGGCTTCGTCACCATCGCCTTCGACCGTTCCTATCAGGGCGAGAGCGGCGGCGAACCACGCCAGCTCGAAAATCCCTATGTCAGCACCGAGGATGTCAGCGCCGTCATCGATTATCTGACCACGCTGCCTTACGTCGCCAGGGATCGGATCGGCGCGATGGGCATCTGTGCCGGTGCGGGCTACACCGCCAATGCCGCCATTCAGGATCGCCGCATCAAGGCGGTCGGCACGGTGAGCGCGGTCAATATCGGTTCGATGTTCCGCAATGGCTGGGAAAACACCGTCAGGTCTATCGACGCACTGCCCTATGTCGAGGCGGGATCGAACGCCCGCACGACGGACGCCGCAGGCAAGGGTTACGCCACCATGCCGCTGGCGCCGCTGACCGAAAAGGACGCGCCGAACGAAGAGCTGCGGCAGGCCTGGGAATATTACCACACGCCGCGTGCCGAGTGCGCGACCGCGCCGGGCTTCGCAACGCTGCGCAGCCTCAATCAGATCATCACCTACGATGCCTATCACATGGCCGACGTCTATCTGACCCAACCGATCCAGATCGTCGCCGGCAGCGTGGCGGGCAGCAAGTGGATGAGCGACGACCTCTTCGACCGTGCTGCGAGCACGGACAAGGCGTTTCACATCGTCGAAGGGGCCAATCACATGGACCTCTATGACGGACAGAAATTCGTCGACGAGGCCGTTTCGGTTCTGGCGCCGTTCTTCAAGGCGAAGCTCTCCGCCAACGCCACGGCTGCGCAGGCTGCCGAGTGACGAAACTGGCGTGCATCGGGACGGGCTTACCCCCGATGCCGCCCTCACCGAGAGGAAACGATCATGGAATCCGTGAAAATCCAGAACCGCGATATGGCCTGGCACATCGCCGCCAACATCCAGTTCCCGCCGAATTTCGATGCAGCAAGGAGCTGGCCGACGATCGTCGCCGTTCATCCATTCGGAAGCTGCAAGGAGCAGACTTCGGGAAATGTCTACGGCAAGGCGCTGGCCGAACAGGGCTTTGTCGTCATTGCCTATGACGCGAGCTTCCAAGGCGAATCCGGCGGGGAGCCGCGTTGGATCGAGGATCCGACGCAGCGGGTGGAGGACATCAGCCACGTTATCGACTATGCGGTTACACTGCCCTATGTCGACGCCGACCGGATCGGCGTGATCGGCATCTGCGGCGGCGGTGGCTATGTGCTGAACGCCACGCTGACCGAAAAGCGCATCAAGGCCGCCGTCGCGATCACCCCGGTCAATATCGGCCGGCTGTTCCGCGAGGGTTTCAGCAATTACGATCCGCTCGGAGCGCTTGAAGCGATGGCGGCGCAGCGAACCAAGGAAGTGCGCGGCGGCGAATTGCAGGTCAACGAACTTCTCCCCGCCAGCCCCGATGCGGCCCGGGCCGCTGGCCTCACCGAACGCGACGTGTTCGAGGCGACCGACTACTACAAGACGCCGCGCGGACAGCAGCCCGGCGGCTGGACGCGCATGCTGTTCAGCCATGCGCAGAACACGCTCAGTTGGGACGCCTTCGCCTTTGCCGAGATGCTGATGACCCAACCGATGATGGTGGTGATCGGCCAGAAGGTCGGCGCCTTCGGCGCCTATCGTGACGGGATGGAAATCTACGGCCGCGCCACAGCCTCGAGGGACCGGCAGCTCGTCTTGCTGGAGGACTGGTCTCACTACGATCTTTACGACAAGCCCGAGCCCGTCGACCTCGCACTGCAAAAGCTGGTGCCGTTCTTCAAGACGCATTTGAACGGGGCGGCAGGGCAATGACCAAAACTCTCATTCTGGGGGCGAGCGGCCAGATCGCTCGCCACGTCGTGCAGGATATTGCAGGGGGTGGTGGTATCGGCATGACACTGTTCATGCGCGATGCCGGCAAGTTGTCCAGCACTCCCGCGAACGCATCCGTCGTTCAGGGCGATGTGCTCGACCGATCAGCCCTCGATGCTGCGATGGAGGGACAGGATGTGGTCTATGCCAATCTGACCGGCGATGATCTCGATGATCAGGCGCGAAGCATCATCGCGTCGATGCAGGCGGCGGACGTCAGGCGCCTGATCTTCGTGCTTTCGCTCGGAATCTATGATGAGGTGCCCGGCAAGTTCGGCGAATGGAACCGGCAAACGATCGGAGAGGAGCTGAAACCTTTTCGTCGCGCGGGCGATGCGATCGAGGCATCGGGGCTGGACTACACCATCATCCGCCCCGCCTGGCTGACAGACGACGACGAGGCGGACTATGAATTGACGCTACGCGACGAGCCGTTCAAGGGCACCGTTGTCTCGCGTAAAAGCGTGGCCGATCTGATCACGAAGATCATCCGCTCTCCAGGCCTTCATCTGCATGGCAATGTCGGGGTCAACAAGCCGGGGACCGATGGTGACAGGCCCTCCTTCATGTAGGCGGACCGGCGGTTCATTTTTTCCAGAGTAGGAGGGGCAGGAATCATTTTCCGCTTCCAGCTGAATCAGAAACGCTTTTTCACGCGCAGACCGTCCCCTGCGCGGGCGTATGCGCGGCGGTTATGGTGTACAATAGGGCCAATCGGCGGTATTTGGCGCACCCGACAGGATTCGAACCTGTGACCTTTGGAATCGGAATCCAACACTCTATCCAGCTGAGCTACGGGTGCAGCGGTCACGCTTGAATCGCGTGCAGCGGTTGGTTCATACCCCAGCTTTGTTTTTGCATCAATGTCTAAAAATCAGAGATTTGCGAAACGCCGTCGGTTTTTGGGCGGGATGGGCGTGGTGGCGCCTTATGGGGATGGCCGCAGGCTTCCCGGTGGCGGCGGGGTAATCCGTCGTTTGACGTATTGTCTTTTTTCCGGAATGGGTTTTCCCTTATAAGTAGTATGTTATTGCTGCGCCGTGCCGTTGTTTCGCTGCTCTTGCGAAAGGGTGGACGGACCGCGGCAATGCCTTTGAAATTCGGTGCGGGAAGCGATTTTTTCCCTTCAAAATTGGCGGGTAAATAGTCATACTTTTTTTGTTCGTCGGGTGATGATCTGGAGTCCGGGTTTGCTTTGCCGGCGATTAACTGTCAAATTATTATACAATATTAGTATCACCTACATTTATTTGGGATACAGTTTCTCAATGTTGTCGGTTATGATTTCGGCAAGGTAAAGGAACGAATCAGGCGGGGGATCGGATGGCTTTGCGACTGGCACATAGCAACGGGCCGCGGACCGAAAAGGGCGAAAGCGGCAGCGCGGTAGCCGCGCATATGACGACAATCGACTATGGGTTGCTGACGACTGCGATCAGCTATCATTTGCGGCACTCTCAACTTGCCGTGGCAAACGGCTTTGCCGATGTGCTGGCGGAGCAGGGATTGCGGCCGGCCGATTTTTCCGTTCTCGTCATCGTCGGCGGCAATCCGGGGCTGAAACAGAGCGATGTGGCTGAGGCGCTCGGCATACAGCGCGCCAATTTCGTCGCGATCGTTGACAGTATGGAAGAGAAGGGGCTGCTTGTCCGCCGCAAATCGGAGGAGGACAGGCGCGTTCATTTCCTCGACATGACGGAGGAGGGTAGCAGCCTTCTCGACCGGCTTTCCCATAGCTGGCGGGACCGCGAGGAAAAACTGATCGACAGGATCGGCGGCAAGAAGGCCCGCGATCAGCTTCTGGCGCTGCTGGGGCGCCTGCGGGACTGACGCTCGAAGACGACAATGGCGATCCAGGCGAGGGACGGCCGCAAGAGGGGCTCGTGTCGCCTGTGGCCGTGTTTTCCGGTCGTCCGCGGTGGCGGTCGATCTTCCAGCCCCGGCCTTTCACGACAGCCTGATCGGCGTCGGGTTAAATTGCGTTGCAATTTTCCTGGGAAACCGCCAAGACGCATGGATATTCTCGTGCCCTGCGGGGCGGGAGCCGCAACCATGCGATCGACTGGAAAGGCCCGGGACCGGAACACCATGCTGAATATCGATACGAGTCACCCGCTTTATCGTCCCCTGTGGGTCCGGTTGCTCATCGTCGGCTTTTGCGCCGCATGGGCCGTCATCGAATTCGTCAATCGCGAGTTTTTCTGGGGAACCATCGTCGCCGGTATCGGCGCTTATGCGGCCTATGAATTGTTGCTGAAGTTCAAACCCGCGAGCCCCGACGCTGCGGCCAAGGATGGCGCAGGCGAGACTTCCGCCGAAAGCGCGCCCACCGATAAAAACGATGCGGGCTGAAGCGCCGCTTATCGTCCGCTCATGCATGTCCCGGGATAGGGCCGCCGGCCGCGTCTAGCGGAAATGCTCCCGCGTCCGCAGCATCCGGATCGCCTGGTCGATCAGGAGATTGGCCGCCGTCATGCGCAGCGTCGCATTCTGCCGGAACTGCGGTTTCACCCGGTCGGGATGATTGCGGCGGGCAAAGGCGCGGCGTTTTTCCGCAAGTGTTGCGGCCGTGTCGGTGTCGTGGATCGCCAGCTCCGCCGAAACATCGGCAAGCGACGTCTTTTCGAGGTGGGCTGGCATCGGTTCGGGCTCGGGATCCGGTTCCGGCTCCGGTGATGGCGCGGGGTCGGCCAGGAAGGCCAGATAGGCATCGAGATTGGCGTTTGCCGGCGGCGGGGCCTCAATATGCGTGTCGAGGACGAAACCCGAGCTGAAACCGGCAATGCGATGACCGGCGGGCGGCGGCGGCTTCCCACCTTCCTCTTCCTGTTCTTTCTCCTGTTTCAGCCTGTCGACGACCGATTGGAAGACGGATTGTCCGAAGAGCATGCGGCTGTTCCCTGCGCCGGTCTGAACGATCCGGCTTCTATAAACAATGAAGGTGGTGTCTGGCTTGCCGGCGTCACGCGGCGGTCAGCTTGCGGCTCTCATCCAGCACCAGATCGTAGAGCAGGCGGGCGCTGGGCGGCAAAACCCGGCCCTTGGTGGTGATGATGCTGTATGGCTTTACGACGAGTTCGAAATCCGTCGGCAATATCCGGGTTCGGCCGATATCGGCCTGCTGGCCGGCGACAAATTCGGCCATGTCCTGCGCGATGGGGGCAATGGCGTCCGTGTTGCAGACAAGCGCCAGGGTGAGCACCACGGATGGTGTGTTGATGACGTTGCGCGGCATGGCGACGCCGTGGGTGAGGAACACATCCTCCATGGTTCTGCGCAAAAGCGCGCCGGGCGGCTGGAAGACCCAGTCGTAACCGGAGAGATCCTGCAGGGTCACGGGCGCGCCGCGAAGCAGGGGGTGGCCTTCGCGCACCACCAGACAGGCGCGCTCTATGCCGATTTCGTGGATGGAGAAGAGGCTGGGATCGAAATCATCCGGTATCCGGCCGATGATGAAATCGTGCCGGGCCGCCAGCAGTTCGCGGGCCAGCACGTTGCTGCTTTCCACCTGCACGTTGATTTCGATGCCGGGATAGGTGTCCATGGCGCGCCTGATGGCGGGAACCACGAGGCTGATCGCCGGCGCGGTGACGGCGCCGATATAGACCGAGCCGCCGCTGCCCGACTTCATCTGGTTGAGCTCGCGGCTCGCCTCGCGCAGTTCCAGCAGGATGGTGCGGGCCCGCCGCGCCAGCGCCTCGCCGAATTTCGTCAGCACCACGCCGCGCGAGGCCCGCTGACAAAGGGGTGATTTGACGATCGACTCCATTTCCGAGAGCATGCGCGAAGCCGCCGGTTGTGTCATGTTCATGGCGGCCGCGGCTGCGCTGACCTGCCCGTGCTCCTCGATCATGACAAGCATGCGCAGGTGGCTCATCTTCAATCCGGCGCGCAGCAAGGGGTTGTCTTCAAAGACAAAAAGGGCCTCTGTTGTTTGCGTCTGCTCATACACTTTTTGGTTGTTCATTCGTGGTTTTATACCCCTCATCGGTTTTTGTATCGATTTAATATACCATAATTGATATATGGAAACTGATTTATTCTATTTGACAGTTATATGGATTCAGAACAATTTGCGGAATGCCGGGGAGGAGCGGCAGCTGTTCCATTTCGCAGTTGCGAAATTGGGGCGAGCGCAATGCGGCTTCTTCCTCTGACGGCATGAATTTCATGGTGCGCCGCAACATGCGGGTTCCAGAGAAGGGCTCAAGGGAGAGAGTTAATGAAGTCCATTATTTCGCTGATGGCAGCTTGTGCCATCGGTGCTGCTTCTTTCGCAGTGCCGGCTTTCGCACAGGACAAGGGTTCCGTCGGTATCGCGATGCCGACCAAGTCGTCCGCACGCTGGATCGACGATGGCAACAACATCGTGAAGCAGCTGCAGGAAGCCGGTTACACGACCGACCTGCAATATGCCGACGACGATATTCCGAACCAGCTTTCCCAGATCGAAAACATGGTCACCAAGGGCGTCAAGGTCCTCGTGATCGCATCGATCGACGGCACGACGCTGTCGGACGTTCTGAAGCAGGCCGGCGAACAGGGCATCAAGGTCATCGCTTATGACCGCCTGATCCGCAACAGCGGCGACGTCAGCTACTACGCCACCTTCGACAACTTCCAGGTTGGCGTTCTGCAGGCGACTTCGATCGTCGACAAGCTCGGCCTGAAGGACGGCAAGGGCCCGTTCAACATCGAGCTCTTCGGCGGCTCCCCGGACGACAACAACGCCTTCTTCTTCTATGACGGCGCGATGTCGGTTCTCCAGCCTTACATCGACAGCGGCAAGCTCGTCGTGAAGTCCGGCCAGACCGGCATGGACAAGGTCGGTACGCTGCGTTGGGATCCGGCAACGGCCCAGGCCCGCATGGACAACCTGCTGTCCGCTTATTACACCGACGCCAAGGTTGACGCCGTTCTGTCGCCTTATGACGGTCTCTCCATCGGCATCATCTCCTCGCTGAAGGGCGTTGGTTATGGCACGAAGGACCAGCCGCTGCCGGTCGTTTCCGGTCAGGACGCTGAAGTTCCTTCCGTCAAGTCGATCATCGCCGGCGAACAGTACTCCACCATCTTCAAGGACACCCGCGAACTCGCCAAGGTGACCGTGAACATGGTCAACGCCGTTCTGCAGGGCAAGGAGCCTGAGGTAAACGACACCAAGACCTATGAAAATGGCGTCAAGGTCGTTCCGTCCTACCTGCTGAAGCCGGTTGCAGTAACCAAGGAGAACTACAAGCAGGTTCTCGTCGATGGCGGTTACTACAAGGAAGACCAGCTGAAATAAGCTCGAAACACATGCGGGGATGACTTGGCGTCATCCCCGTTTTTCCATAAAAATAAAAACGCCGGAATTAATCGGGCGCTGGATTGCGATATGGCCAATACCATTCTCGAAATGCGGAACATCACCAAGACGTTTCCGGGCGTGAAAGCGCTTGAGAACGTCAACCTCAAGGTTAAAGAGGGTGAGATCCACGCACTCGTCGGTGAGAACGGCGCGGGGAAGTCGACCTTGATGAAGGTCCTTTCCGGTGTTTACCCCGCCGGCACCTATGAGGGCGAAATCCACTATGAAGGCGCAGTGCGGAATTTTCGCGCCATCAATGATAGCGAAGATATTGGTATCATCATCATTCACCAGGAACTGGCGCTCGTGCCGCTCCTGTCGATTGCGGAAAACATCTTCCTTGGCAACGAGGTCGCTTCGAGCGGCGTCATCAGCTGGCAGCAGACCTTCAACCGTACCCGCGAACTTTTGAAGAAGGTGGGCCTGAAGGAATCGCCGGAGACGCTGATCACCGATATCGGCGTCGGCAAGCAGCAGCTGGTCGAAATCGCCAAGGCGCTGTCGAAGAGCGTGAAGCTGCTCATTCTCGATGAGCCGACGGCTTCGCTCAACGAAAGCGACTCCGAGGCGCTGCTGAACCTTTTGATGGAATTCCGCAAGCAGGGCATGACCTCGATCATCATCACCCACAAGCTCAACGAAGTGCGCAAGGTGGCCGACCAGATCACCGTTTTGCGCGACGGCATGACGGTGAAGACGCTCGACTGTCATCAGGAAGAAATCAGCGAGGATGTCATCATCCGCAACATGGTGGGACGCGATCTCGAGGATCGTTATCCGCCGCGCGACGTGCCGATCGGCGAGACCATTCTCGAAGTGAAGAACTGGAACGCCTATCACCAGCAGCACCGCGACCGTCAGGTTCTGCATGATATCAACGTTACCGTGCGCAAGGGCGAAGTCGTCGGCATTGCCGGTCTGATGGGTGCCGGGCGCACCGAATTTGCGATGAGCGTGTTCGGCAAGTCCTATGGCCACAGGATCAGCGGCGAAGTGTTGATCGACGGCAAGCCGGTCGATGTCAGCACCGTACGCAAGGCCATCGATGCCGGTCTCGCCTATGTCACGGAAGACCGCAAGCATCTCGGTCTCGTGCTCAACGACAACATCCTGCACAATACCACGCTTGCCAATCTTGCCGGCGTCTCGAATGCCAGCATCATCGACGACATCAAGGAAATGAAGGTGGCGAGCGATTTTCGCACACGCCTGCGCATCCGCTCGTCGGGGATTTTTCAGGAAACGGTCAACCTTTCGGGCGGCAACCAGCAGAAGGTCGTGCTCTCCAAGTGGCTGTTCTCCAACCCTGATGTCCTGATCCTCGATGAACCGACCCGCGGTATCGATGTCGGCGCGAAATATGAAATCTACACCATCATCAACCAGCTCGCTGCCGACGGCAAAGGCGTTCTGATGATCTCATCGGAAATGCCCGAACTGCTCGGCAATTGCGACCGCATCTACGTCATGAACGAAGGCCGCATCGTCGCTGAATTGCCGAAGGGAGAGGCGAGCCAGGAAAGCATCATGCGCGCTATCATGCGCTCAGGGGAGAAGAACTCATGAGTTCGGCAAACACAACAAACGAAGAAAGTAACGTCATCTCGGTCGGGTCGTATATTCGCTCCAATATCCGCGAATACGGCATGCTGATCGCGCTCGTCGCCATCATGGTTTTCTTCCAGTTCTACACCGGCGGCATCCTGTTCCGCCCTGTGAACCTGACCAACCTCATCCTGCAGAACTCGTTCATCGTCATCATGGCGCTGGGCATGCTGCTTGTCATCGTCGCCGGGCATATCGACCTTTCGGTCGGCTCCATCGTCGCCTTTGTCGGCGCGATAGCGGCAATATTGACCGTGCAATGGGGCATGAACCCGTTTCTGGCGGCGCTGATTTGTCTCGTCATCGGCGGCATCATCGGTGCTGCACAGGGTTACTGGATCGCCTATCACCGCATTCCGTCGTTCATCGTGACGCTGGCGGGCATGCTGGTGTTCCGCGGCCTGACGCTGTTCGTGCTCGGCGGCAAGAACATCGGTCCGTTCCCGACCGATTTCCAGATCATCAGCACCGGCTTCCTGCCCGATATCGGCGGCATTGAAGGTCTCAACACCACCTCGATGATCCTGACGGTGCTGATTACCGTCGTGCTGTTCTATCTCGCATGGCGCCGTCGCGTCGTGAACGTGAAGCACGGTATCGATGTCGAACCTTTCGGTTTCTTCATCGCCCAGAACCTGCTGATCTCGGCCGCGATCCTGTTCCTCGGCTACCAGCTTTCCACCTATCGCGGCCTGCCCAACGTGCTGATCGTGATGCTTGTTCTCGTTGCGCTCTACAGCTTCGTAACCCGCCGCACCACCATCGGCCGTCGCATCTACGCCATGGGCGGCAATGAAAAGGCGACCAAGCTTTCCGGTATCAACACCGAGCGCCTGAGCTTCCTCACCTTCGTCAACATGGGCGTGCTGGCCGGTCTTGCCGGCATGATCATCGCGACACGCCTCAACTCGGCGACGCCGAAGGCGGGTGTGGGCTTCGAGCTCGACGTTATCGCGGCCTGCTTCATCGGCGGCGCTTCGGCATCCGGTGGCGTTGGCAAGATCACCGGTGCGGTCATCGGCGCCTTCATCATGGGCGTCATGAACAACGGCATGTCGATCGTCGGCCTCGGCATCGACTTCCAGCAGATGGTCAAGGGCCTCGTGCTGCTCGCCGCCGTGTTCTTCGACGTCTACAACAAGAACAAGGGCTGATTGCCCAACCCACATGGCAAGTCAAAAAAGTGGCCGGTTTCCGGCCACTTTCATAAGATGCAGGCGCAAGGCGCCGAGAGGACAAGGCGCGTCGCGCCCGAGGAAGGAAATCCCGTGCTTATTTCACAGATCAAGGATGCCAGTGGCAAAATCACCGTCGCCGTTCGCGAAGAAGGCGGACAGGCGCAGGCCGTCAAGGGTGCGGAGTCCGTTTACGCACTCGCCATGGAAGCCGCCAATGGCGGCAAGAGCCTTGCCGATGTCGTCTCCGCCCATGGTCTGGGCGATGCCGTCGATCTCGAAAAGGCCTATGCCGAAGGCCGTTTCCTGCCGCCGATCACCCATCCCGATCCGGCGCATCTGCATCTGACCGGCACGGGCCTCACCCATCTGGGTTCGGCCGCAACCCGCGACAGCATGCACAAGAAGACCACGGAAGCGGCGGAAGAAAGCCTGACGGACTCCATGAAGATGTTCCGCATGGGTCTTGAAAACGGCAAGCCCAAGGCTGGCGAAAAGGGCGTTCAGCCCGAATGGTTCTACAAGGGCAACGGCCATGTGGCGGCGGCACCGGGTGCCGCACTCACCTCTCCGTCCTTTGCGCTCGATGGCGGCGAAGAGCCTGAGATGGCCGGCATCTACGTGATCTCCGACAAGGGCGAAGCGGTGCGTATCGGCTTTGCCGTCTCGAACGAATTCTCCGATCACGTCACCGAGCGGATCAATTACCTCTACCTCGCCCATTCCAAGCTGCGCCCGGCAAGCTTCGGCCCGGAAATCCGCGTCGGCGCCCCGCCATCCGATATTCGTGGTACCTCGCGCATCCGTCGCGGCGACAAGGTCATTTTCGAAAAGCCCTTCGTTTCGGGTGAGGACAACATGTCCCACACTTTCGCGAATCTCGAATATCATCACTTCAAATACGGCCTGTTCCGCGCGCCCGGCGACGTGCATGTGCACATGTTCGGCACCGCGACGCTTTCCTTCGCAGAGGGCATCAAGCCCGAAGCGGGCGACGTGTTCGAGATCGAAGCCGCCGGTTTCGGCCTGCCGCTGAAGAACCCGCTGGCCGTGGATGCGGAAGAAGAGATCACGGTTCGGCAGATCTGATCTGCGGACCGGACATGCTAATGGTCGAGGGGGCAATTTTGCTCCCTCTATCCGTCATACCGGCCTTGAGCCGGTATCCAGCCAGCCCAAGTCCTTGGGCTGAAAAGAGTCTTCCTGCTGCGCCGGCGCGCGCCGCCTGGATTCCGGCTCGAGGCCGGAATGACGGAAACGATGGTTTTCGCGCGAAAACCTCTGCGCTCCATCAATCAATCCCCCAAAGCTTGCCTTCGCCCACCTCGACCGAATTTCCCGCCGGATCGCGGATATAGACGGAATAGCTGTCATTCGGCCAACGGTGATAGTGCTCGACGGCAATTCCGAGCACTTCGAAGCGGGCCTTCCAGCCGTCCACCTCCGACTTGTCCTTGGCGTAAAAGCAGAAATGGCCTTGCCCCACCGCACCGTGGCGTGGGATCGGATTGTCGGGGTCGGCCCGGCGGGATTGCTCGGGATCGAAGATCAGCAGCATCTGCTGCCCGCATCGGAAGAAGACGAATTGCCCGGGCAGCCTGCGCACCATTTCCAACCCGAAGACATCCCGGTAAAAGGTTTCGGCGGCATCGAGATCATCCGCATAGAGTGCGGTTTCCATGATGGCGGCTGGCGGTTGCATGGTTCCTCCGGTGGTCCATGGTTGTCCGGCACGGGAATGTGGCGGGCGGTTTATGGTTGGGTGCTGAAAGTCAGCACCGTCAGGTCGTGCTTGCCGACGCCGCGTTCCAGGACGGTCCAGCCGCAATTGATATAGTAGGTTTCGAGATCGCGCTCACAGCACAGATAGCTGATGTGGTGGCCGAGTTCGGCTGCCCTTTTCGTCGCGGCCTGCATCAGCGCCCGGGCGACGCCTGAGCGCCGGCGGTCCTCTTCCACCCAGAGGGCGGCGACCCAGGGCAGATATTGCGGACGCTCCTCCAGATCGCAATGGATGAGGAAGGCGGAGCCGACATAATCGTCGCCATCATGGGCGACGAAGCCGGTGGGCAACGTATGGGGGTTGGTCATGTCCTTCAGGTGCTCGGCGACATCGCCCACCTGAAGGCCGCTATCCTGCCACCATGCCGTCCAGACCCGTTCGGCGATGACGGGGCCATGCGACTGGCAGTCGCGATAGTCGGAAATGCTGTACAAGGCCGTCTCCCGGCCGGCTTTCCTCCCGCAGGCTGAAGCCGGATCATGCTTTCAAATCGATGCGGAGATTTAAACGGTCAAGGGACACTTTCGCAACCGCCAAGTTCCTGAAACGGATCAGGACTTCGTTGCCGTCACATGCAGCCAGTCGGTCGGTTTGTTGTCGTAACCGCTGCCGCGCCGGGCCTCGATTTCCAAACCCGTCCAGTCGAATTGCCCGTAGAGGTCCTCAAGCCAGGACTTGGAAGGGTAGTTGTAATAACGGCCGAACATGTCGCGGCCTTCCGCTTCTCCCGCCTTGAAGCTGGCATAAAAAACGCCGCCCGGTTTCAGCGCGGTTTGGATGCGACCGATAATGCCCGGCAGGGCAGGGCGGGGCACATGCAGCAGGCAGGCATTGGCCCAGACGCCGTCATATCGCTCACTCTCATTGATATTCTCGAACAGCAATGTCCGGACGGGAATGCCGAGCCGGTTTTGCGCCGCTTTGGCGATTTCAGGCGTTCCATCGGTGGGGTGGACATCGTAACCGGCGGCCAGCATGAATTCGCTGTCCTGCCCGCCGCCGCATCCCAGTTCGAGAATGCTTGCACCCTCTTGCAGCCGCGCCAGGAATGTTTCCAGATGCGGGCGATCCGCCGCCTGCCCACGCGAGGTATAGGCCGCGGCGTTACCCGTATAGAAGCCGATTGTGTCGTCGTCCCTGCCGGCCATCGTCTCAGCTTTGCGACTGGCTCTGCGACTGCTGCACGGTGACCGAAACGCTCAGCGTCTCGCCGGCCGGACCGATGCGCATGCCCGATATCGGCGCGCAGTCGCGGTAGCAGAGGCCGGAGGCGATGCGCACATAACGGTCGTCGGGGCAGATATTGTTGGCGGCGTCGAAACCCACCCAGCCCAGTCCCTGAAGATGAACTTCGGCCCAGGCGTGGGTGGCCGCCTGCTCCTCCACCTCTTCCATCATCAGATAACCGGAAACGTAACGGGCCGGCAGGCCCATCAGCCGGGCGGCGGAAATCAGGATATGGGCATGGTCCTGGCAGACGCCCTTGCCCGCTTCCAGCGCCGTTTCCGCCGTGGTTTCGATGTCGGTTGCGCCCGGCACATACTCCACCTTGTGGTGAATGATCTCCATGAGGTTATGCAGGCGGGCAAGCTCGCTTTCGCCGGCGCTTGCCTTCACCAGTTCGCGCACCAGCTTTCCCGGCTTGGTGCGCGGCGTCTCGCGCTGAAAGAGCCACAGCGGCGCATTGCCGATATGGTGCCCGAACACGCCGGCCTTGTCCTCGGTGTTCACGAAGCCGCTCGCCACCACCTTGACCCGCTGCTGCGGGCCTTCTGTTTCCACCAGCGCAACGCGGTTGCCGAAATGGTCGTCATAGGCCACTTCCACGGTGGCGCCATCGACGGAGACATCCCAATTCTCCACCGTCTGGCCCGGGCCGGTCTGCGGCGTCAGGCGCAGCCGCTGCAATGCATAGGGCATCGGCTCGTCATAGACATATTCCGTCGTATGGGTGATTTTCAGACGCATAAGCTGTCCCCGTCCACGCGCTTATTGATAGAAGCGGTAGCCTTCCGTGATTTCCTGTCCCAATTGTCCGTTGCGGTTGACAAATCTCTCCAGAAATTCGTGCAAGCCCTCATCCATCACACGGCCGATGGTGGTCGCGCGCAGGCTGTCGCGAATGCTCTCGGCCGTGTCATGCGCCTTGTGCCTCTCGCTGTAATCCTCGGCGATGTAATTGAGGTTGCTGGCGATCTTCTCGTAGCAATAGGCCAGCGAGCGCGGCATGCGACCGTTCAAAATAAGAAAGTCGGCAATGTTGGAGGGCTTGTATTCCGCATCGTAGACCCAGCCATAGGAGCGGTGGGCCGAGACCGAACGCAGGATGGACTCCCACTGCGCATTGTCCAGCGACGACCCGACATGCGCGACCGCCGGCAGCAGCACGTAATATTTGACGTCCAGAATGCGGGCGGTATTGTCGGCGCGTTCGATGAAGGTGCCGATGCGGGAGAAATTATAGAGGTCGTTGCGCAGCATCGAGCCGTGGAAGGCACCGCGCACCAGACCGGCGCGATGTTTGATGACATCGATGGTCTGCGGCAGTTCGGCATGGTTGAGCTTGCGACCGAGGATGTTCTTCAGCTCGATCCAGAATTCGTTGGTGGCTTCCCATGTCTCGCGCGTCAGCGCCGTGCGCACCATGCGGGCATTGTTGCGGCCCGCCTCGATGCAGGACATGACGCTGGAAGGGTTCGATTTTTCCCGCAGCAGATAATCGATCGCATCCGCCGCCGTCACCTTCTCGTGCATTTCGAGAAAGGCCTCGCGCACGCCCGCACTTTGCAGCACGCCGTCCCAGTCCTCATCGCCGCTGCCGCTGCGCGTCAGTGAAACGCGCAGGCCCGCATCGATCAGCCGGGCGATGTTTTCAGCACGCTCGATGTACCGGAACATCCAGTAGAGCCCGTTTGCCGTTCTGCCCAGCATGGCTTAATCCTCCAGTACCCAGGTATCCTTGGTGCCGCCGCCCTGGCTGGAATTGACCACCAGCGAGCCCTTTTTCAGCGCTACGCGGGTCAGGCCGCCGGGAATGATCTGCACCTTGTCCGAGACGAGCACATAGGGGCGCAGATCGACATGGCGCGGCGCGATGCCGTTCTTCACCATGATCGGCACGGTGGACAGCGACAGCGTCGGCTGCGCGATATAATTGGCGGGACGGGCTTTGAGCTTTTCCGCAAACAGCGCCCGCTCGCGTTTCGTCGCCGTGGGGCCGACCAGCATGCCGTAACCGCCCGAACCGTGGACTTCCTTGACGACGAGGTCGGCGAGGTTGTCCAGCACATATTTCAGGCTGTCCGGCTCCGAACAGCGCCAGGTCGGCACGTTTTCCAGAAGCGGTTTGCGGCCGGTGTAGAATTCAACGATCTCCGGCATGTAGGAATAGATGGCCTTGTCGTCGGAAATGCCGGTGCCGGGGGCATTGGCGATGGTGATGTTGCCGGCGCGGTAGACATCCATGATGCCGGGCACGCCAAGCGCCGAATCCGGCCGGAAGGTCAGCGGATCGAGGAAGTCGTCGTCGACGCGGCGGTAAAGCACGTCGATGGCCTCATAACCGCGGGTGGTGCGCATCTTGACCTTGCCGTCCATGACGCGCAGGTCGGAACCCTCCACCAGCTCCACGCCCATCATGTCGGCAAGGAACGAATGTTCATAATAGGCGGAATTATAGATGCCGGGCGTCAAGACCGCGACGCGCGGCTTGCCGGAACAGCCGGGCGGGGCGAGCGAGGCGAGCGATTGCCGCAGCAGATAGGGGTAGTCCTCCACCCGCCGCACGCGGTTTTCGTGGAAGAGTTCCGGGAACATCTGCATCATCGTCTCGCGGTTTTCCAGCATGTAGCTGACACCGGAGGGCGTGCGGGCATTGTCTTCCAGAACATAGAACTGGTCTTCGCCGGTGCGGACGATATCCGTGCCGACAATATGGGTATAGACGCCGCCGGGCGGGGTGAAGCCGATCATTTCCGGCAGGAAGGCTTCGTTTTTCTCGATGATTTCGCGGGGGATGCGGCCGGCGCGGATGATTTCCTGCTTGTGGTAGATATCGTCGAGGAAAGCATTGAGGGCGATGACGCGCTGTTCGATGCCCTGGGCCAGTTTGCGCCACTCCCGTCCGGAGATGATGCGCGGGATGATATCGAAGGGGATCAGTTTTTCCGAACTGTCGGCATGGCCGTAGACTGCGAAAGTAATACCGGTTTTTCGAAAGATGTTTTCCGCGTCTTTTGATTTCTGGATCAGGTGCGCCCTGTCCTGTCGGCTGTACCACTCGTTATAGTTTTCATATGGGCTTCGCGGCGTGTCGTCCGCATTTATCATTTCGTCAAATGCCAACTTCGATGTCCCCTTTTTTACCATATGAATACAACGCCAAATGCAATGCAAGAACTATGCGGACCTCCCTGAGAAGATTTTTCGCCGACCTAGGGTTTTAAAAAAGAAGCGTTTTTTCGGTTTCAGCCTATAAATGCAGCAATGGAAGATTGGTTGCGCGGCAAGGTGCGGCGGAAGGCGGCGATGGCGCTGTATGCGCCGTGGGCGAATGCATAAATTTTGTTCGTTCGCTTTCGGTTGATGAGTTGCTGTCCTTGCATCAGAAAATCTGAAAGATGTGATCACGAAAACGCCTTTGACCTTTCATCGGGATGCGGATACCGCCTTGCGGAATGCCCGGCATTGCCGGTTTGCGTGAGGCCGCAGAAATATCAATTCGCCGCATGCCGTTTCGGTTACGGGCACCATGCGGCACAGGGGATGTTCCCATGTCGCTCGACCGTCTGGCTCCGGCCATTTTTGTCTTCCTGTGGTCGACCGGCTGGGTGACCGCCAAATATGCGGTCTATTATACCGGGCCGCTGACTTTCCTCTGTCTGCGCTACCTGCTGGCGGGTGCGCTGTTATGGGCGATCTGCCGGTTTTCCGCCATCCAGTGGCCGGAGAAGCGTGCGGATGTGTTTCGGGCGATCCTGTCCGGCGTCTTCCTGCACGGTCTTTATCTCGGCATGATCTGGTGGGCGATAGGGCAGGGCGTGCCGGCGGCAATCGGCGGCATCATTGCCGGTCTGCAGCCGCTGATGACGGCGGTGGCCGCCCGTTTCATGATCGGCGAGAGGATCTCGCCTTTGCAGCGCGCCGGCCTGCTCATCGGTTTTGCCGGCATCGCCATTGCCGTGCTGCCGAAGGTCATGGCCACCGGCGCTGTCGGCCTGTCCGTGCCGCTTTACGCCGTGGCGGTGAATGTGCTGGGCATGACCTCGGTCACCTATGGCACGCTCTACCAGAAGAAATATGTCCATGGCGGAAACATCATGGCGGTCGCCACGCTGCAATATGTCGGTGCGCTGCTGGTCACCGTGCCCTTCGCGCTTCTGCTGGAGGATGGGCATGTGGACTGGAGCCTCGGCCTTGCCGCTACGCTCGCCTGGTCCGTGGGTGCGATCTCCATCGGCGCCGTGGCGCTGCTTCTTTATCTCATCCGGCGCGGGCAGGTCTCGCGCGCCGCCTCGCTGATCTATCTCGTGCCGCCGCTTGCCGCTGTCGAGGCCGCCCTGCTTTTCGGGGAAACGCTGACGCCGGCCATGGTTGCCGGCACCGTTCTGGCGGTGACGGGGGTTTATCTCGCCAACCGCAGGCCTGCCCAAACGGTTGCGGCGGGTTAATTACCACAACCTCATATTAGGGGTTTGTTAACCATAAAATTATACCTCTCGTTAATCCAAAGATTTGGCGGGGGTTACATGTCTATTTCACGTCGTGGTGTTCTGTTCGGATTGCCGCTGTTTCTGGCCGGCTGCGCCAATACCGGCATCGGCCAGCAGAGGCTCAATTATGCGGCGATGCCGGAAGAGAAGTTTCCGCTGCCCGCCATGCATCTCGATAAGGTGAAACCGGAATTGCGCCGGCAGGAAGTCGCCTATGACACCCGCCACCCGGCCGGAACCGTTGTGGTGGATACCCCGGCGCGGCGGCTCTATTATGTTCTGGGCGATGGTCGCGCCATGCGTTACGGCGTCGGCGTCGGCCGGCAGGGCCTTGCATTGAAGGGCGACGCCTATATCGGCCGCAAGGCGGAATGGCCGTCCTGGACGCCGACCGCGAACATGATGCGCCGCGATCCGCGCAATCTGAAATTTGCCGGCGGCATGGCGGGCGGCCCCAACAATCCGCTCGGCGCACGTGCGCTCTATCTCTATCGCGGCGGCGGCGACACCATGTTCCGTCTGCACGGCACCAACCAGCCGCAATCCATCGGCCACGCCATGTCGAGCGGCTGCATCCGCATGCTGAACCACGACATCATCGATCTCTATAGCCGCGTACCGGTCGGCTCGAAGGTCGTCGTCTTGCAGGCGTGAGGAAGAGGCGGATTTTTCCGCCCTTGTCACGCCAGAAAATGCCTGTACCCTTGAGTTGATTTTTTTGGCATAAGGTCAATTTTATGCTGGAAAATCAACCATGTGTAGAATGCCTCCCTTCAGGTATTTAAGGGAGTTCTGCTATATCGGAAACGTGATTTCCGGTGTTCGAGACGTGTATCCATAAAGGCTTAAATGCACTGTATCGAGCGCGGCATCACTTCAACGGGGACACATGAACATGGCAACTTTAGACTCTCTCTCCCGCTATCGCCCGCAGGCACTTGGGGCGCTGCGCATCATGACGGCGCTGCTTTTCATTGCGCATGGAACGCAGAAGCTGTTCGGCTTCCCGACATCGCAGATGGACGGCTCCCTGCCGACGATGCTGCTCGCGGCGGCGCTTCTGGAACTCGTCGGCGGCATTCTGGTGCTGGTCGGGCTGTTCACGCGTCCGGTCGCCTTCATCCTGTCCGGCCAGATGGCGGTCGCCTATTTCATGGCGCATGCGCCGAGCAATTTCTTCCCGGCCCTGAACGGCGGTGATGCCGCCATCCTGTTCTGCTTCATCTTCCTCTATCTGGTCTTTGCCGGTCCGGGCGCCTTCTCGGTGGATGAGCGCCGGGCCTGATCCGCCCGACAGATCATCGCAAGGTTTTTCGCTGAAGCTCCGCATGGGCATGCCGTGCGGAGCTTTTTTCAAAAAGGCGGAAACTTCGGCCGTCGCCGAAGCATAGGTGATTGTTTTCGGGTTAGGAACGGTTCATCCTGAACGCAGTTGGAAAATCGATCCGTGACCTCCCAGAACCCCATCGCCCGCGAATTGCTGCTTCTTGCCCTGCTGTCCACGCTGTGGGCCGCGTCCTATACCTTCATCAAGATCGGGGTGGAGACGATACCGCCGATCACCTTCATCGCGTCGAGAACGCTGATCGCCGGTCTGCTGCTCTTGGCGGTCATACGGCTGCGCGGGCTGCGCCTGCCCAGGGATATTGCCACCTGGCGGCTGTTCTTCATTCAGGCCTGCATCAACAGCGTTCTGCCCTTCACGCTGATCGCCTGGGCGGAACAGAGCATCGATGCCGGTCTCGCCGTCATTCTCAACGCAACGACGCCGATCTTCACGTTTCTTCTGACGGCGCTTTTCATCCGGCATGAGCCGGTCAGCGGGCGCAAGCTGTTCGGCACCATCGCCGGCATGACGGGTGTGTGCCTCATCATCGGTCTGGACGCGCTGAACGGGGCCGGCGATACGCTGTGGAGCCAGCTTGCGGTGCTGACGGCAGCCTTTTCTTATGCCTGTGCGGCCATTTTCAGCAAGAACTTCAAGGGGCTCGATCCCATCATGCCGGCCGCCGGTTCGCTTATCTGCGGTGCCGTCCTGCTGCTGCCCGTGAGCCTGATCGTCGACCGGCCCTGGACATTGTCGCCTTCGGCGGCGTCACTGTCGGCGCTCGTCTGCCTCAGCGTCTTTTCCACTGCGCTCGCCTTCATGATCTATTTCCGGCTGATGCAGACGCTGGGCTCCGTCGGCACCACCTCGCAGGCCTATCTCAGGGTGCCCGTCGGTGTCGCCATCGGCATGGTGTTTCTGGGGGAGGTGCCGACGCCTGCCATGTGGGTCGGGCTTGTCTGCGTCATTGCCGGCGTGCTGGCCATGACCCTGCCGTCACGGCGTCGTCCGGTCGCGCAGGGTGGGTGAAGGCAAAGAAAAGCCCGCTACCGGGTGGCCTCCGCATGCACTCCCTCATTCCTGTGCTTGTCACAGGAATCCAGTCGTCGCGCGTCTGCGCGACGGGAAGAGTCCTTTCAGCCCAAGGACCTGGGCTGGCTGGATCCCTGTGACAAGCACAGGGATGAGGAGGAAGCGTAGTGGCAATCTCCTATAGACACCAGGTCGAGACCGGACTTCTCCGCCTTACAAACGAAAAAGCCGGGCGAAAGCCCGGCTTAACGATTAACGTCTCTTAGCGGTTACGGCCACGATGGCCGTTGCCGGAAGCGCGCTTTTCCTGGCCGTTGCCGCCGGCAGGGGCGTGGCGGTTGGCGCCGCTGCCGCCGGGCTTGCGGGCCGGGCGGCGGTTCTTGCGTGGGCCGGCCGGGCGGCCTGCGTCGCCTTCAGCCTGCTTGACGCGCTTGAAGTCGGAGGTGACTTCCAGATCGTTGTCGGCATCGCGCGGTGCATGGTGGCGCGACGGGCGGGATTCGCCATTGTGGCGTCCACCTTCGCGGGGTCCACGCTGCTGGCCGCCATTGTTGTTGCGGCCGCCGCGGTTGTTGTTGGGGCGCGTCGGGCTCGCAAGACCGGCCGGGCGTTCGCCTGACGCGACCGGAATATCGATCTTCATCAGCTTTTCGATGTCGTGCAGCAGGCGGGTTTCGTCCGGTGCGCAAAACGCGATGGCGATGCCGTCGCGGCCGGCGCGGGCGGTGCGGCCGATGCGGTGGACATAGGCGTCGGGCACTTCCGGCAGGTCGTAGTTGAAGACGTGGGTGACGGCCGGAATGTCGATGCCGCGGGCGGCAACGTCGGTTGCGACCAGCACCTTGATCTCACCGTCCTTGAAGCCCTTGAGAGCGCGCTCGCGCTGGCCCTGGCTCTTGTTGCCATGGATGGAGGCGACCTTGAAGCCGATATGTTCGAGATGCTTGTAGAGCTTCTCGGCGCCGTGCTTGGTGCGCAGGAACACGATGGCGCGGCCATCCGGGTTCTCGTTGAGCGATTTCTTCAGAAGCTCGGTCTTGTCGTTCTTGCCGGCGACGAAATGGACATATTGCTCCACCTTGTCGGCGGCCTTGCCCGGAGGCGTCACTTCGACCTTGACCGGATCGGTCAGGTAGCTGTGGGCCAGATCGGCAATCGCCTTCGGCATGGTGGCCGAGAAGAGCAGCGTCTGGCGCTTGGCCGGGACCATTCTGGAAATCTTGCGCAGATCGTGGATGAAGCCGAGATCGAGCATCTGGTCCGCTTCATCAAGCACCAGATAGGTGACCTTGGAGAGCGAGATGGCGTTGCGGGCGATGAGATCGAGCAGGCGGCCGGGGGTGGCCACGAGGATATCCGTGCCCTTTTCCAGCTGCAGCTGCTGCTTGTTGATCGAGGCGCCGCCGACCACCTGGTTGATGCGCAGCGGCGTCTTCTTCACGAAGGCGCGCAGGTTTTCGCCGATCTGGTTCACCAGCTCGCGCGTCGGCGCAAGGATGAGGGTGCGGCAGGTGCGGTTGGCCGGGCGGTCCGCCTGCTTCATGAGCATTTCGATGATCGGCAGGCCGAAAGCGGCGGTCTTGCCGGTGCCGGTCTGTGCGAGGCCGATCAGGTCACGGCCTTCGAGCAGCAGCGGAATGGCCTTTGCCTGAATGGGGGTGGGAGTGGCGTAGCCAAGCTGGGTAACGCTGGCCACAATCTTTTCGGAGAGGCCGAGTTCGCTAAAACTGGTCAATATAATGCCTTTCGGGGCGCCAAAAACCAAACGTCCGGAACAGGGCTGCTGTCCGGCGGTTTCGGCGTCAAGAACCCCGCGTGAATTGGGAACTTGTGGGTTGGAATAACTTTCTGCGCATCAGTGCGGCAAATGCCGTCTTCTGTATTCTCTGCGCTTTTCCTTCATGCGGCCCGGATATCTCTTGGAACGAGTCTTCCGGTCATATGCTGCAGCTCACGCGGCTGCCGAAGGTGAAAGCTTGACCGGCATGTGGGCGTTTTATGCAGTAAAGTCAAGCGATAGTTTTGTAACGCGGCCGCCGGCGGCGCATGGCAGCCATGCGCGGGGGCGCGTGACGACGGTCGCTGCGCCGCCGCCGGTGGCGAATAATTATGGTTAAAAAAGGGTATCGGAGTGCAACGCGCATAGCAAAAACGGATTTTCTCGCATAACGTTTTTGCGGAAGTCATCTGTAAATATTTGATTCGACAACGGTGAAACTGCACGGTGTGGAGTATCGATTGACCGAGGGCAGCGGGTTGCTGGAAAAGGCTTGCAGGGCTGTCGCCGCCCTGGACCTGCCCGCGTGCATCAAGGACAGCGAGCTGCGTTATGTTGTCGTCAATGCCGCCTATGCCCGGATCATGGGGCGCATGCCAGCGGCATTCGAAGGCCACACCAGCCTTTCCCTTTCCGCCGATATTCGCGATGCCGAACGTGAGGACAGGGAGCGCCGTGCGCTTGTCTTCGCCACGGATGAGATGATCGCCTGCCATGTCGCGGGCTCGTCCGGACCGTACACGCTTCGCTGCGAGCGCTTTACCGGCGATGACGGCAATCTTTTCCTGTTCGAAGCGTTCGAGGACATGCCAGCCGCTGCGGCGGCGGTTTTTCCAGACGCCGACAGTGCTTCGCAGCTGCTGTTCGGCAGCGGCGTGATCGATCTCGTCGATGCCGGCATCGTCATTTACGACAGCGAAAACCGGCTGCTCTATTGCAATGCCCGGTTCAGGGAATTCTACAGCGCCCTGGGCATCGAACTGAAGCCTGGCCTCCGGCTCGAAACGCTGATGGAAACCGTCTATTTTTCGAGCGGCTACCGCGACGCGAAAGAAGACGATCCGGCCTTCCAAGGGTGGATACAGGAGCAATTGCGGGATTTTTCCCTGCCCTATCTCGAAAGGGTGGAGCAGTTTGCCGATGGCCGATGGATGCGGATGGTCAACAAGCGGCTGGAAAACGGCATGCTGGTCGGGCTGCGGGTGGATGTCACCGAGTTCAAGGCGCATGAGACGCTTCTGAGCACGCAGATCCGCGAGACCTGGCTGCTGCGCGCGGCGCTTGAGCAATTGCCCGTCGGCGTGTTCCTGAGGGACCAGGACCGGCGGCTGACATTTGCCAACGCAGCCTATGAAAAATTCCTGGGCGGCAGCCTCGCCGATTACATCGGCAAGACCGAATGCGAGATGTTTCTGGAGAAAGGGCCGCTGTTCCGGCAGGAAAACGAGCACATCCTGCGCACCGGAGACGCAATCGAAAAGATGGGGAAGGTTCCGGTTGCGGATGGCGATGGCGTGCCCGTCATCATCCGGCTCGGCCGGGTCGCGACGCCTGACGACGAACATTACCTGGTGGGTTCGGTCACCGATGTCAGCCTGCTGCAGGACCGGGAAAAGGCGCTGATCGCCGCGCAGGCCGAGGCCGAGGCGCTGCATCGGCAGCTTGAAGCGGTTCTCCATGCCCTGCCGGTGGGCGTGCTGCTGCTCAATGCCGATCTCGTCATCGAATATGTCAATCCGTGCTTCTATCAGGTCTGGGGCGAAATCGGCGGCGAGAAGTCGCTTGTCGGCAAAAGCTATCGCGAATTCATGGAGATGAATTTCGACAGCGGCCTTTATGACTATGGCGACAGGCCCTTCGACGACATCTACAGCGAGCGGACGCAGCGGCTTCTCGACGAGGAGGTCTTTGCACCCCGCGAGGTCCGCAGCAAAAGCGGCAAGGTCACGGTCATTTCGAAAACCCGGCTCGAAGGCGGAAAAATCCTCAGCACCTATGCCGATGTCACCGATGTGCGCATGCGCGATGTGGAGATCAGCAAGGCGAAGGCCGAGCTGGAGCGCGTCGGCGCCTATATGCAGGGCGCCACGCGCGCCATGGCGCAGGGGCTGGCGCTGGTCGAGCAGGGCACGATCATCATGTCCAACGAGGCGATGGCGCGCATGTTCGACGTGCCGCCGCACCTCCTGGAAAAAGGCCAGAACTGGTCCGGCTTCTTTGCCCATTGCGCCGGGCGCGGCGATTTCGGCACGGCCGAGGAGGCTGCCGAGACGCTGCGCGCCTGGAGGGAGAATATCGCCGCCAACCGGCCGTTCTCCTGGTTGATCCATGTGGCCGGCAAAAGCTGGCTCAACCTGGAAGCCACCAACAGTTCCGGCAATTACTGGCTCATCATCGTCACCGACGTGACCGAGATGAAGCTGCGCGAGGAGGAATTGCAGCGGCTGCTTTCCCGCGCGGAAGCGGCCGATCGGGCCAAATCGGAATTCCTGGCCAATATGAGCCACGAAATCCGCACGCCCATGAACGGCGTGCTCGGCATGGCGGAACTGCTGGCCAAGTCCAATCTGGATACGCGTCAGAAGACCTTTACCGATATCATCGTCAAGTCAGGCAATGCGCTTTTGACGATCATCAACGACATCCTCGATTTCTCCAAGATCGAGGCCGGGCAGATGCGGCTGCGCAGCGTGCCTTTCGATCCGGCGGAGGCGGTCGAGGATGTGGTGTCCCTGCTGTCCTCGGCGGCGCTGGAAAAGGACATAGAGCTGATCGTCCGGATTGATCCCTCGGTTTTCGGCAAGGTCATCGGCGATGCCGGGCGTTTCCGCCAGATCGTCACCAATATCGTTGGAAACGCCGTCAAGTTTACCGAGACCGGGCATGTGCTGGTGGAGCTTGCGGCCCGTTCGGCGGAGGCGTCGGAGACCATTCTGTCGCTGCGCGTGGAAGACAGCGGTATTGGTATTCCCGCCGACAAGCTCGAAACCATCTTCGACAAGTTCAGCCAGGTGGATGGCTCCGCGACGCGCCGGCACGAGGGAACGGGGCTTGGCCTGGCGATCACGGTCGGCCTCGTCGGCCTGTTCGACGGCGCGATCAATGTCGTCAGCGAGGTCGGCAGGGGTTCGACCTTCGAGGTCAATATCCCGTTTCAGGTGACGGAACGACGGCGGGACGTCCCGCTGCTTTCCGTGGCGATTGACGATATACGGGTGCTCGTCATCGACGACAATGACGTCAATCGCCGCATATTGACGGAGCAGCTGAAGAGCTGGGGCATAGACGGGCATGCCGTGGGGGACGGGCTGTCCGGCATTGCGGTTCTGGAGGAGGCGGCGTCGCTCGGTTTTGCCATCGACGCCATCATCCTCGATTATCATATGCCTGACATGAACGGGCTGGATGTGGTGGAGCGCATCCGGGCGGACAAGCGCTTCGATGACATCGCCATCGTCTTCCTGACCTCCATGGACGTCGTTGGCGACGAGACGTTGTTCACCGATCTCAATGTGCAGGCGCATCTGATGAAGCCGGCGCGGGCGCGGCTGTTGCGCTCCACCCTGTTCGATGTGGTGCGGGACGTTCGGATGAAGCGCGCCCGGCAGCATCCGCTTGCAGGCGGGGAGGGCAATGGAAAACGCCGCCCGGACAGCGGCCCCGTCGAAAAGAAACAACGGGTCGAAACTCCCGTGGCGGCGCCTGCACGGCATCGTCCCAGCCTTGTCGATGTGCTGGTGGCCGAGGACAATGACGTCAACCAGATTGTCTTCACCCAGATATTGCAGCAGGCGGGCCTGCGCTTTCTGATCGTCGGCAATGGCAAGAAAGCCGTGCAGGCGTGGCAGGAGAATAATCCCGCCATCATCCTGATGGATGTCTCGATGCCGGTCATGAACGGACATCAGGCGACGCAGGCCATTCGCGCCACTGAGCGGGCCGCGGCCGACGGCCGGCATGTGCCGATCATCGGCGTTACCGCCCATACGCAGGAGGCGGACCGGGAGCTGTGTCTGGAGGCGGGCATGGACGATTATCTGTCGAAGCCGATCAGCCCCGAGGCGCTGGAAGACAAGATCGCGCAATGGCTGGGCGAAAACATGCCGCGACGCGACGTGCCGGGCGTGTGAATATCGGCTGCGAGTACGGTTTCCGGAGTTGCTTCAGCCGGAGCGTTATCTTCCATGGCGCATTTTCAGACGCAAAACCGCTTCACGCTTTTGCTGAAAATGCTTTGGTCCCGCAGAGCATTTCCCGCTTTCCGGCAAAACCTTTGCGGCGCTCCAGCTCAAAACCGGCGGCGATGAGGTTGCGGCGGACGAAGCCGGCGGCGGCATAGGTGGCGAATGTGCCGCCCGGCGCCGTCTTTGCGAAAAGCGCCTGCATGATTTCCAGCGACCACATGTCCGGATTGCGCGCGGGCGCGAAGCCATCGAGAAACCAGGCGTCGAAACTTTCCTCGCTTGCGGAAATGCCGGCGAGCGCCTCGCCGCAAACAACTGTCAGCTGCGTTTCGTCATCGAGCTGGATTTCGACCCGGCCTTTCGGCTCGGCGGGCCAGAGGGCGGTAAGCGCCTTGCGTTCGGCATCCACTTCCGGCCAGCGGGAAAGCGCCCGGTCGATTTCCTCCGCCTTCATCGGGTAGAGTTCGAAGGAGATGAAATGCAGCGTGGCGCGGCCGTTACGCATCTCTTTCCATTGGCGCCATGTCTCGCAGAGGTTAAGCCCGGTGCCGAAGCCGAGTTCGCCGATACGGAAGGTGTCCTCCCGTTCGAGCCAACGTTCTGGCAGGCCGTTTCCGGAGAGGAAGACATGGCCGCATTCCAGCCGGCCATCCGTCTGGCAATAAAAATGGTCGTCAAAGGCCAGTGAATAGGGCATATCCCCGTCACGCCAGTCGAGCGCGGTGGCGGCTTCTCCGGCCGGTGAACCGGTCTCTGGGTCAGTCTCTGTGATATTTTCGTTGGAATGTTTCATGGCTAAAGCCGATAATCCCACTTTCGAACAGGGTCAATCTCCAAGATTGCCGGCTTCCGTGCCGCTCCTCATCGTCGGCGGCGGCATCATGGGTCTGTGGGCCGCCGTCAAGGCGGAAAGGCTCGGCATCGATACATTGCTGGTGGAGGCGGATCGCACCGGCGGCGGCGCCAGCGGCGGGCTGCTGGGCGCGTTGATGCCGCATATGCCGGACCGCTGGTCGGACAAAAAACAGTTCCAGTTCGACGCCCTCGTTGCGCTGGAAAAAGAGATTGCCGGGCTGGAGGCGGAAACCGGGCTTCCCGCCGGCTACCGTCGCTCCGGCCGTATCATTCCGCTGCCGAAGCCGCATCTGCGCGCCATTGCCGAAGGTCACCAACGGGATGCGCTGGAGAACTGGGTGTCGGGCGAGCGCCGGTTCCATTGGCATGTCGGCGAGAACCCTTCGGCCGCTGGCTGGGTGGATGATGCGGCGGGTGAGGCGGGTTTCGTGTTCGATACGCTGGCGGCGCGGGTCTCGCCGCGTGCGATGATCGCCCTCCTTTCGGCTTTTCTCGGCAAGGCGCGGCATGTGCGGCTGGCGCAGGGTTGCCGCGTCCTTTCGCTCGACGCGGATGCCGGGCGGGCGGTGCTGTCGTCGGGCGATGAGGTTTCTTTTGGCCATGCCATCGTCGCCAACGGCCATGATTCCTTCCCCCTGATCCGCGATGCTCTCGGCCTGGAGGCCGGCGTGACGCTCGGGCAGGCGGTGAAGGGGCAGGCCGCACTTCTCGATGCGGCCGCCGACCCGGCCCTACCGGTGGTGTTCCTGAACGGCCTTTATATCGTGCCGCATGAGGATGGCACGGTCGCGATCGGCAGTACCAGCGAAGATTGTTTTTCCGACCCCTTCAGTACCGATGAAAAGCTCGAAAAACTGCTGGCCGATGCGTCTGCCGTCGTTCCCGCGCTTGCCCGTGCGCCGGTGCTTGAGCGCTGGGCCGGGCTGCGTCCGAAGGCGGTAGGCAGAGACCCGATGGTGGGCGCTCTCCCCGACCATCCGAAGCTCGTTGCGCTATCGGGCGGCTTCAAGGTCAGCTTCGGTCTTGCGCATTTTCTTGCCGATGCGGCGCTGCAAACCGTGTGCGGTCACACGCCTGTCATCCCCTCGGGCTTTCACCTTCAACAACACGTGAGTATTGCCGTCGCAGACTTTAGAAAGTGCTGATCAGGCCGTCCACGTCGTTAATCTGTCACGCAAATCACTTATCTGCTGGCCTGCAACGAGGCCGGTTTGTCCGCTTTTGCGGCGAGGTGACAGCGCATGCGATACGCCATTCATTTCACGCCTTCCCCCAATGACCCCCTGACGCAGGCGGCCGCCGCGTGGTTGGGGCGCGATGCCTATTCCGGTCAGGCGGTGGAGCCGCCGGGCATGATCGATCTCGGCATGCAGGAGATTTCCTACCATACGGCGCTGCCGCGCCGTTATGGTTTCCATGGCACGATCAAGGCCCCCTTCCGCCTTGCCGAAGGCCATTCCGAGGCCGCGCTTCTGCGCGACCTGATGTATTTCTCCGGCAAGCAGGAGCCCTTCACGCTGCCGCAACTCGTGGTAGCAAGACAGGAAAATGTCTTCAGCCTCGTTCCCGAGCGCCCCTGCGAAGTGCTGCATTTTTTCGCCGCCCGCGTGGTGCAGGAATTCGACCGTTACCGGGCGCCGCTCTCCGACGCGGAAATCGAGCGCGCCGATCCGGACCGGCTTTCGGCCTCGCAGCTTACCAATCTGCATCGCTGGGGCAGTCCGCATGTGATGGATGAGTTCCGGTTCCAGATGTCGCTGACGGGCGGTGTGGAAGCTTCCAGCAGCCAGAGGATTGAACGGGCCGTGCGCAAGGTTTTCGAGCCGCTGCTCACCCGGTCCCTGCAGTTCTCCAGCCTTGCGCTTTTCATTGAGGACGAACCGGGAGCGCCGTTCCGGGTGCACTCGCTTCACCCCATGGGCCGTGTCTCCGCCCGAAAAATCGCCTGAAGAGCGCGCCGGAATAATCGTATACAAAAAAGCATCGGAATGTCGGCAAGATTGATCTCGACATTCCGGATGCGGATGCTACCGTTCGGATATCGCATATCTGAAGCGTGCGTTGTGCCCCTTCCGGGTCGCCGCGCTTTGGAGGTCTGTTTTATGTCTCCCGAGATCGGTTTCCGCCTCGGGAGAGATGGTCTGGGTGGCTGCATGATTTCCGAAAATTACTCCCGCAATCTGGTGGGCTATGGCCGCAATGTTCCCGATCCGAAATGGCCGGGCGGCGCGCGCATCGCCGTGCAATTCGTCATCAATTACGAGGAGGGCGGCGAGAGCTGCATTCTCGATAATGACAAGGCGTCGGAATCGCTGCTGTCGGAAATCGTCGGCGCCCAGCCCTGGCCGGGTCAGCGCAACCTGAACATGGAATCGATCTATGAATATGGCTCGCGCGCCGGTTTCTGGCGGCTGTGGCGCATGTTCACCGGTCTTGGCGTCACCACCACCGTTTATGGCGTGACCGCCGCCATGGCGCGCAACCCGGAAGCCGTTGCGGCGATGAAGGAAGCTGGCTGGGAAATTGCCAGCCACGGTTACCGCTGGCTGGAATACAAGGATTTTTCCGAAGAGGAAGAGCGCAAGCATATTCTCGAAGCCGTGCGTCTGCACACGGAGGTTACCGGCGAACGTCCTTACGGCATGTATCAGGGCAAGCCTTCCGACAATACGCTGCGCCTTGTCATGGAAGAGGGCGGTTTCCTCTATTCGTCTGATTCCTATGCCGACGATCTGCCCTATTGGGTGAAGGGCGCAGGCGACGAGCCGTTCCTGATCATTCCCTATACGCTCGAAACCAACGATATGCGTTTCGCCACGCCGCAGGGCTTCAATTCCGGCGACCAGTTCTTCACCTATCTGAAGGATGCTTTCGATGTGCTTTATCAGGAAGGTGTCGAGGGCGCACCGAAGATGATGAGTGTCGGCCTGCATTGCCGTCTTGTCGGTCGTCCTGGCCGCGCGGCGGCTCTTCGTCGTTTCATCGAATATGTGCTCGGCCACGAGAAGGTGTGGATCCCGCAGCGCATCGAGATTGCCCGTCACTGGCATGAACATCACAAGCCGGAGGTGTTTTGATGGTGACGCGTGAGGACTTTGTCAGCCGCTTCGGCGGCGTGTTCGAACATTCGCCCTTTATCGCCGAACGGGCCTATGATGCCGGCGGAGCCGGGCTGGAACTGACGGCGAAGGCGGTTCACGCCGTGCTTCGCGCGCAGTTTCGCGCCGCTTCCGAAGCCGAAAGGCTCGGTGTGTTGCGGGCGCATCCCGATCTTGCCGGCAAGCTGGCGATCGCGGGCGAGTTGACGGCCGATAGCCGCAACGAACAGGCCGGCGCGGGGCTGGACCGCCTTACCCCGGAAGAGCACGCCCGTTTTACCGCGTTGAACAGCGCCTATACCGAAAAATTCGGCTTTCCTTTCATCATCGCGGTCAAGGGGCTGAACAGGCACGATATTCTAGCTGCCTTCGAGACGCGCATCGGCAACGGTGCAGCCGAAGAATTTGAGACGGCGACGGCGCAGGTGGAAAAGATCGCCTGGCTTCGCCTTTCCTCGATGCTGCCGGAAGGCTGAATTGGCGAGCGGTGGCCGTTCTGCTAGAATCGCGCCGTCTGGAGATGAAGATCATGAGACCTTCCGAGGTGCTGGAAAAGAACAGGGAAGCGATCCGCGAAGCGACGAAACGCTTCAACGCGGCAAACCCGCGCGTGTTCGGCTCCGTCGCCCGCGGCGAGGACCGGCCGGACAGCGATCTCGACATTCTGGTGGATGCGCTGCCGGGTACGACCCTGTTCGATCTCGGCGGTTTGCTGGAGGAATTGAAGGCGCTGCTTGGTGTGGAGGTCGACGTCGTCACGTCAGGCGGCCTGCATTCGGATATAAGGGCGCGCGTTCTGAAGGAAGCCAAAGCGGTATGAGTACGGATCGGCTTCTGCTCTATCTGAAGGAGATGGATGTTGCCGCCTCCAGAATACAGGATTTCATTCAGGATATGGATGAGGCCGCTTTTTCTTCCGACACGCGGACGCAGATGGCGGTCATGATGGGTCTTGCCCTGATTGGCGAGGCGGTTGCCAAGCTGGACAGGCACTACCCCGCATTTTTACAGCAGCACCCGGAAATCCCCTGGATCAAGATGAAGGGTATGCGCAATCTGATCGTGCATGATTATTTCCGGGCGGAGCTCTCGGTCGTCTGGAAAACGATAACGCAGAGCATTCCGGATTTACAGGCGCGTCTCTCCCTTCTCCGCAACTGGCATGCCCAAGGTGAATGACATTTGACTGATTTTCTCGAGATAAAACCTCTCACCAAGGAGGCATTCGCATCCTTCGGCGATGTGATCGAAACAACGCCCTCTTCCATGCGGCATATCAATGGCGGCCAGACCGAGCGGCATCATGCGCTTGCAGCACCGGAGGCGGCGGGTGAGGGGGCGCGTATCATCCTCAATATTTTTCGCGGGCAGCCGCGCGTCTTTCCGCATAAGATTGAGATGATGGAGCGGCACCCGCTCGGCAGCCAGAGTTTTTCGCCGCTTTCCGGCCGGCCTTTCCTCGTGGTCGTCGCCGATGACGATGGCGGCCGGCCCGGCCGGCCGCAGGTGTTTCTGGCGCGGGGCGATCAGGGTGTGAATTACCGCCGCAATGTCTGGCATTATCCGCTGATGCCGTTGCAGGCGGTTTCGGATTTTCTGGTTGCCGACCGCGAGGGGCCGGGCAACAATCTGGAAGAGTATTTTTTCGATAAGCCCTATATGATCGCGGAGCCCAAGCCATGACCGGTTTGACCACCCATGTCCTCGATGCCGCCCAGGGCACGCCCGCCGAAGGGCTGACGATCGAGCTTTACCGGCTTTCCGGCGATCGCCGCGAGAAGCTGAAGACGGTGCAGACCAATAGCGACGGCCGTGTCGATGGCGGGCCGCTGCTTGCCGGAGAGAGTTTCAAGGTGGGTCAATACGAGTTGGTTTTCCATGCCGGCGATTATCTGCGCGGCAAGGGTGTGGCGCTGCCGGAGCCGGCCTTTCTCGATATTATCCCGATCCGTTTCGGCATTGCCGATGAGAGCGGCCATTACCATGTGCCGCTTCTGCTTTCGCCCTATAGCTATTCCACCTATCGAGGAAGCTGATTGCCATGATCTTTGCCGCGATTGCCGATATTCACGGAAACTGCGCCGCGCTCGAAGCCGTGCTGGAGGATATCGCAAGGCTTGGCATCAAGGACATCGTCAATCTCGGCGATTGTTTCAGCGGCCCGCTGGAAGCGGGGTTTACCGGCGATGTGCTTGTTAGCAACTGGATACCCAGCATTCGCGGCAATCATGACCGGGAGCTGATCGAGCGTGCCCCGGAAGAGATGGGAAGCTGGGAAAGGCCAGCGCATGCGCAGCTGAGCGCCGCCCATCTGGACTGGTTGCAAACCCTGCCATTCAGCATGGTGTTTAGGGATGTCGCCTATTGCTGCCATGGCTCGCCGCAAGGCGATCTCGACTATTGGCTGGAAACGCTGTCGCCGGAAGGCGTGCTGAAATTACGGCCGCTGGCTGAAATCGAAGCCATGGCGGAAGGCATTGCCCAGCCGCTGATGCTGTGCGGCCATACCCATATTCCCCGCACCGTGCAGCTTTCCGACGGTCGGCTGATCGTCAATCCCGGCAGCGTCGGCTGCCCCGGCTGGAAGGACGACACGCCTTTCGACCATCACGTCGAGGCCGGTCATCCGCTCGCCAGCTATGCCGTGCTGGAAGAGACGGCGCGCGGCTGGCAGGTTTATTTCCGGCAAATACGCTACGACAATCTGGCCATGGCCGAGATGGCGCGGGTCAACGGTATTCCCTATCTCGCGGATGCGCTGGCGAGTGGCTGGCTGAAGCGGTAGAGATCACCCCTCGCTGTTCATCACCACACAGGCGTAGGATTGCGCCTTCAGCTCCTTGCAGGCGGAAACCGCCGAGGACTGGTCTTCGAAGCCGGTGAAGCGGGCGCGGTAAAGCGTTGCCGATCCGCTTCGCACGGCTTCGGTGTAAGGGGCGATCCCGGCATAGCTGCCGATATTGGCGCGGGCATTGGCGAGCAGGGAGCGGGCGGCGGCTTCGCTGTCGGTGGCGGCGATCTGCACTTCCCAGCGGCTGCGCTGACCTGCGGGGGCTGCGGCGGGAGCCGGCCGCGGGATGGCCGAAACCTGCATCATGTCGGCCATCTGGCTATTCGCCGTGGCGATCTGCATGGCGACCGGATCGGCGCGGCGTTCGGCGAACATCGGCAATGGCACGGAGGCGGGGGGTAGTGCGGCGGCGGTAGGCACAGCCGCGGGCGTCACACCGAAGGTGCGGCTGACATTGGCGCTGGCGACGAGCTGTTCGGTGTTGCGGCTTCTCGATGCCTGCGGCACGGCCTTGTCGAGAAGCGCTGCCATCTGCGCATCGCGGCTGCGGGCGGTCTTGCCGCCCAGCACGACGCCGACGACACGGCGGCCATTGTGGTTGATGGCGCTGACGAGATTGAAGCCCGATGCATTGGTGTAGCCGGTCTTGATGCCGTCCATGCCCTGATAACGATACATCAGATTATTGTGGCCGCGGATGCGTTTTCCCCGGAAACTGAAGGATTCCATGGCGAAGAGGCCGTATTCCTTGGGAAAGTCCCGCTGCAGCGCAAGGCCGAGCTTCGCCATGTCGCGCGCCGTCGTCACCTGCGATTTGCTGGGCAGGCCAGAAGCGTTGCGGAACACCGTCTTGGTCATGCCGAGCTGGCGTGCCTTGCGGGTCATCATTTCGGCGAACCGTGCCTCGGAGCCGCCGAGATGGTCGCCCATGCCCTCCGCCATATCGTTGGCGGATTTGACGATCATGCCATAAACGGCCTCACGCACGGTGAAGGTCTGGTCCTGGCGCACATATAGCTTGGAAGGGATGGTGGATGCGCCATTTTTGGACATCTTTATCTTCTGGTCCCAGCGAAGCCGGCCGGCATGCAGGGCCTCGAAGGTCATGTAAAGCGTCATCATCTTGGTCAGCGAGGCGGGGTGGTTCAGCACATCGGCATTGCGCGCCGCCAGAACCTTGCCGGTATTGGCATCCATGATGAAATGGGCGTAACCGGCCTGAGCAGGCGATGCCTGCAGCGAGAGGATCGCGCAAAAGAAGGCGAGTGCAAAGACCCATGCTCCCGCCATTCCCCGTCTGATCGTTCCCGACATAGTCCACCCCTTTTGTTCGGCCGCCGTGATGCGCGAAGTTCTACTGACACTTTCTGGCAACAAAACCGCTAAAACTTTAGAGATCGCTTTCATGCTTAATTAAGTATGAATTTCAATCCGATGGCTGCCCTCACAATTTCCTTGAAAAGAAACCAACCATCCGGTATGTTTATTGTCATGACAAATGCACATGAACGCAAGAAGCAGCCAGACGTCGTGCGCCGCAATCTCCTCGATTGCGCGGCGAAACTTGCTGCCGATCAGGGTGTTGCCGCACTTTCGGTGCAGGCGGTGGCGGATGCCGCCGGGGTGACGAAGGGTGGGCTGTTCCACCACTTCGCCTCCAAGCAGGCCTTGCTCGAAGCTGTCATGGCGGACCTTGTTTTGGCGCTGGATGCGGAAATCGATGCGCTTATCTCACAGGATTGTGAAGCCTACGGATGCTTCACGCGGGCCTATGTGAACGCCGTTTTCGCTGATCGCGACCGGGATTCGGGCCGGCAATGGGCGGCGCTGTCGGTATCGATGGTCGGTGAACCGTCGCTGAGGCGCATGTGGACCAGCTGGTTTGCGGGACGTCTCAGCCGTCATAAGGAAACGGATGACGGGGTGATACTGGAAATGGTGCGGCTGGCGGCTGACGGCATCTGGTTTGCCGATCTTCTGGCCGATGATGGCAGGGCAGGTGGCGACAGGGCGGCTCTCAAGGCCCGGATGATCGCCCAGACGAAAAAGGAAACGGAACGATGAACGCGGCACTTTTTACCTATGGGGCGCTTGTCGCGGCCATTATCTGCGAGGTCATCGCCACCTCCTTCCTACAGCAGTCGCAGCAGTTCACCCGGTTGCTGCCAACAGTGCTGATGGCGGTGTTTTACGGCGCGGCCTTTTATCTCCTGTCGTTCACGCTGCGGGTGATCCCGGTCGGCGTGGCCTATGCGATCTGGAGCGGGCTCGGCATCGTGCTGATTTCCGGCATCGGTTATTTTGTTTTTCACCAGACGCTGGACCTTGCCGCCGTTATCGGCCTCGGTTTCATCGTGACCGGGGTGGTGATCGTGAACGTGTTTTCGAAGACGGTGGGACATTGACGGCATCCCCGCGCCCTCATTCCCGTGGCAAGCACAGGGATGAGGGAGGCGGCGTGGGGCGGGACTTTCTGACACGCCCTGCTTTCAGGCATCATCCCGCCTACTTTTCCGTCACCATCACGCCAGAATGCTGCGGTCCACATCCGTAATCAGCCGCTTGCCGCAAAGCGCCATGCTGATATCCATTTCCTTGCGGATGATTTCGAGGGCCGTCGTTACGCCCTGTTTGCCATCGGCACCGAGGCCGTAGAGGAAGGGCCGGCCGATATAAGTGCCCTTGGCGCCAAGGGCGACCGCTTTCAGCACATCCTGACCGGAGCGGATGCCGCCATCCATGTGGACCTCGACCCTGTCGCCGACGGCGTCGACGATCTTCGGCAGCATGGCGATCGAGGAATGGGCGCCGTCGAGCTGGCGTCCGCCATGGTTGGAGACGATGATGGCGTCAGCGCCGGTATCGAGCGAGGCGCGGGCATCTTCCTCATCAAGGATACCCTTGAGGATAAGCTTGCCGCCCCAGCGCTGCTTGATCCATTCGACATCCTTCCACGACAGGCGTGGATCGAACTGCTCCGCCGTCCAGGAGGAGAGCGAGGAGAGATCGGAGACATTTTTGGCGTGGCCGACGATATTGCCGAAACTGCGGCGCTTGGTGCGAGCCATGTCCATGCACCATTTCGGCCGGGTCGCCATCTGCCAGATGTGCTTCGGAGTGAATTTCGGCGGTGCCGACAGGCCGTTGCGCAGATCCTTGTGGCGCTGGCCGAGAATTTGCAGATCGAGCGTCAGCACCAGCGCCGAGCAGCCGGCGGCCTTGGCCCGGTCGATCAGATTGTTGACGAAATCCCGGTCCTTCATCACGTAGAGCTGGAACCAGAAGGGTTTCGAGGTGACGGAGGCGACATCCTCGATGGAGCAGATGCTCATGGTGGAAAGCGTGAAGGGCACGCCGAATTCTTCGGCCGCTTTTGCCGCCAGCATTTCGCCATCGGCATGCTGCATGCCCGTCAGCCCGGTGGGGGAGAGGGCCACTGGCATCGAAACCTTCTCGCCGACCATTTCGGTGGCAAGCGACCGGTCGGTCATATCCACCAGCACGCGCTGGCGCAGCTTTATCTTGGAAAAATCATCCTCATTGGCGCGGTAGGTGCTTTCCGTCCATGCGCCGCTATCGGCATAGTCGAAAAACATTTTTGGCACACGACGCTGAGCCTGTTGTTTCAGGTCCGCTATGGTCAGGATTTTGCCCATGGATAAAGCCTTCACATTTGAATGATGGCTTCACATAACATGAATGTGGTGGTTGCAACATCAAAATCGACGGGCCTCATCACCAGAAAGCCCGCAAGAACAGCTCGGCTCCCAGTAAAAGCAGGCAGATGAGGAACCAGCGCCGGAATGTGGCCGGGCTGACGATGTTACGGATCTTCTGGCCGAGCCACATGCCGAGAAGTGCCGGCAGCACGGCGAGTGCGGAAAGCGACAGATGCTCGACGCGGAAGGCGTCTTGAGACGCAAGGCTGGCGGCAAGCGCAATGGTCGAAACCGTGAAGGAAAGGCCGAGCGCCTGCACGAGATCGTCGCGGTTGAAACCGAGCGACTGGATATAGGGCACGGCGGGCACGACGAAAATTCCGGTGCCGCCGGTCAGCAGGCCGGTTGTCAGCCCTATGGCCGGCGAGAGGCTGGATTCCAGCCGTGCCGGAACGGAGAGGGGTTTGGCGAAGAGGCTGTAGGCCGCATAAACAGCAAGGCACAGGCCGAGCGCCGAGGTGGTCCAGATGCCGGTGCCTGCCGTCATCAGCCGGATGCCGATGAGGGTGCCGGCGGCGATGGCGATCATCATCGGCCATAGCCGCGCGACGATGGCCCTGAAATCCGGCCCGGCCAGCAATTGCCAGATATTGGTGACGAAGGAGGGCAGGATCAGCAGCCCGGCGGCAAGGACGGGCGGCATGAACAGGCCGAGCACGCCCATGGCGACGGTGGGCAGCCCCATGCCGGTCACGCCCTTGACGATGCCCGCGATGGTGAAGGTCGTGAAGACCATGAGCATTGTGGTTGTGTCCAGATCCGGCACGGTGCACTCCAGAGGTCATTCGCATTTCGGCCGGGATGGCGTCAGCTTGTCATTGGGAGCGAGCGGGTGCGGCATGGTTTCTTCTCCCCGCCGGGGAGAAGGTGGCCCGAAGGGTCGGATGAGGGGGCAACGTTGCCGTATCTCACCACCCTTGCCCCCTCATCCCGCTGCCGCGGACTTCTCCCCGGCGGGGAGAAGAAAGACGCGGCATCCGCTCACTCCAATGTGTGACCGATATAAATGAGGCCGCAGCTTTATGTTTCGGCCCCAGCCGAACTATGCAAGCGTGCTCTTCATCGCCCTGCCGGCCACATAGGTCTCAACCACCGTGCGGTCGTCGCCCATGGTCAGCATCAGGAACAGTTCTTCCGTCAGGCTGTTCACCACTTCCATCTTCAGCGCCATGGCGGGCGTGGAGGAGGCGTTGAGCACCGTGATGTCGGCGTCCGTGCCGGCCTCCAGCGTGCCGATGCGGTCGACCATGGAAAGCGCTTCGGCGTTGCCGCGGGTCATCAGATGCCAGCTTTCCAGCGGGTTCAGGCGCTCGCCCAGCAATTGCTGGATCTTGTAGGCCTCGTCCATGGTGCGCAGCATGGAATAGCTGGAGCCACCGCCGATGTCGGTCGCAACCGCGATGCGCACGGGCTTTTCGCGCCGTTGCAGCTTTTTCATCGGGAAGAGGCCGGAGCCGATGAAGAGGTTCGAGGTGGGGCAATGCACCGCCACCGCGCCGGTTTCCGAGAGTACGTCCGCTTCGCGCTCCGAGAGGTGGATGGCGTGGCCGAGCAGGGTCTTTTTGCCCATCAGGCCGTAACGCACGTAGATATCGGTATAGTCGGTCGCTTCCGGGTAGAGTTCGCAGGTATATTTGATCTCGTCGAGATTTTCAGACAGATGCGTCTGGATGAAGAGATCGGGAAATTCCTGCGCCAGCGCCTGTGCGGCTTCCATCTGCTTCGGCGTGGAGGTGATGGCGAAGCGGGGGGTGATGGCCACGTGGTTGCGGCCTTTGCCGTGCCAGTCGGCGATGACCTGGCGCGTCTCGTCATAGGAGGTTTCCGGCGTGTCCAAGAGGCCCTGCGGAGCGTTGCGGTCCATCATCACCTTGCCGCCCACCATCAGCATGTTGCGCTTCATGGCCTCAGTGAAGAAGGCGTCGGCGGAGGTCTTGTGCACGGAGCAATAGGCGGCGGCCGTGGTGGTGCCGTGGCGCAGCAGCTCGTCGTAAAAATGCGTGGCGATGCGCTGGGCATGGGCGCTTTCGACGAAACGGCATTCTTCCGGGAAAGTATAGGTATTCAGCCATTCCAGCAGGTTGGCGGCATAGGAGCCGATAACCTGCATCTGCGGGAAATGCAGGTGCATGTCGATGAGGCCCGGCACGATGAGATGCGGCCGGTGGTCCTTTTCTTCGATGTCTTCGGGGGCTTGCTTGCGGATATCGGCGTAGTCGCCGATGGCGGCGATCCTGCCGTTCTCGATCAGCAGGCCGCCATCCTCGATATAGAGATAGCTTTGCGTATCGTCGATCGAAAGCGGCGCGCGGCGGAAGCTCAGCAGGCGGCCACGCAGCAGAACCATGCTCATTCAGTCTTTCCTTCGGCTTTTCCAGCCCCGGAAACCGCGCTTTCGTACCAGGCGGTCAGCACCTTGCGCTCATCCGGGGTGATGGCGGTGATGTTGCCGGGAGGCATGGCATGGCTGCGGCCGGCTTGCAAATAGATTTCGCGCGCATGGGCGGCGATCTGTTCGTCGGTTTCGAGCTTCACCGATTTTGGCGTGAAGGGCACGCCTTCCCAGACAGGCTCGGCCGCATGGCACATGGAACAGCGGCCCTGAACCACATCGCGCGCCTTGGCGAAATGCGCGTCGGCGACGAATTGCTGCTGCATCGGCGAAAGGGTGGCGGCCTTCTGTTCTTCTTCGCCGGTCAGCACCTTCGGCACGGTGGAAAGCCACATGATGACGATGAAGATGAGGGCGGTCGCGAGCCAGGTCCAAGTCGGCTTGCCCTTGCGGGCATGGGTGGTGTTGAACCAGTGGCGGATGGTGACGCCCATCAGGAAGACCAGTGCCGCGATGATCCAGTTAAACTGCGTCGCAAAGGCCAGCGGATAATGGTTCGACAGCATGAAGAAGATGACGGGAAGCGTCAGGTAGTTGTTGTGCAGTGAGCGCTGTTTGGCGATACGGCCATATTTCGGGTCCGGCGTGCGCCCGGCGATCAGGTCGGCAACGACGATCTTCTGGTTGGGGATGATGATGAAGAACACATTCGCCGACATGATGGTGGCGGTGAAGGCACCGAGATGCAGGAAGGCGGCGCGGCCGGTGAAGACCTGCGTATAACCCCATGCCATCGCCACCAGCGCGACATAGAGCACGATCATCAGGCCCCAGGTATTGTTGCCGAGCGGCGATTTGCAGAGGAAATCGTAAAACAGCCAGCCGATGGCAAGCGAAGCGAGCGACAGACAGATGGCCTGGAACTGGGTGAGCGCCAGCACCGAATGATCGATGAGGAAGAGATCGGCGCCGCCATAATAAACGATGCAGAGCATGGCGAAGCCGGAAAGCCAGGTGACGTAGCTTTCCCATTTGAACCATGTCAGGTGCTCGGGCATCTGGGCGGGCGCAACCAGATATTTCTGGATGTGATAAAAACCGCCGCCATGCACCTGCCATTCCTCGCCATAGGCCCCCGGCGGCAGATGCGGCCGTTTGACCAGCCCGAGATCGAGCGCGATGAAATAAAAGGATGAGCCGATCCAGGCGATGGCGGTGATGACGTGGAGCCAGCGGACGGCAAAGGCCATCCATTCCCACGCAATGGCATATTCGTACATGCGGTTCCCCTGATCCTTGTGCAGCGCACCTTGCGAGAAATTTGACCGTTAGGAAAGGGAAAAGCAGAGGGCAGGCAGTGATTGTTCACAATCCGATGCATTTGTGTCCGCAATCTTTGCCCGGTTCTTCCAGGTGCGCGGGCAATCCCGGTAAAGTTGCAGGAGTTCGTTCCTGTCGCATAGTTTGTGCTTAGCTGACTAACGCGACTCAGCTATTATTCTTTGTGCAGCCTGCTGATATGCTAAAATATAAGGCTGCGGAGCCTTGGGCCTGTTGCCGAGAATCGATTTCGATTTTCGCGCCGATGCGCAGGGCTTCCAGGACATGTTTCGCTGGCGGCTCAAGCCGAAAGCGGGCGCTGCGAACCCTGGGGCGGGGGCAGTTCAGGGGGCAGGTATCGCAGTTCCCGGTGCCGTTGTGTCCGGGTGCGTATTGATGTGTGAAATTTGAATAAAGGGACGCAACGATCTTCCGGCAGCCGCCGTTGTTTCAACGGAGACCATGCCGATGCGCCTTGTTCTGACGGTCCTCTTCCTGCTTATGGCGTTCACCGCCACCGCGCTTGCCCATGAATCCCACAAGGGGTTCAAATATGAAAGCTATTGCTGCAATGGCGACGCCGAAACCGGCGATTGTCAGATGATCCCCACGCGCAGTGTCCGTGTTACGTCTGACGGTTACGAGGTCTCGCTCGCACCCGGCGATCACCGCATGGTCACGCGACGCCACGTCTTCAGCTGGTCGCAGAGCGAGGCAAGACGATCCGAGGATGGCGAATATCATCTCTGCCTGTTTCCGGATGAGGATACGCCGCGCTGTTTTTATGCGCCGGACATGGGATTTTGAGGCAACTGTTGTGGCCGGCTTTCCTCGATCCGCTTCAATATCCAGTCGCGGAACAGCCTGATCTTGCGAATGTTCCTGCGGTTTTCGGGATAGACCAGCCAGTAGTTCTTGCCTTCGCTGCTGAGATGCTCGAAGGGTTGATAAAGGCGGCCGAGCGCAATCTCATCCGCATAAAGTTCCGGGGTGAGCATGGCCACCCCCTGGCTGGCGATCGCGGCGGCGGCTTCGAAGGCCTGCACATTGAGGCGGCTGCGGGGATAACGGTCGAGGCCGGGATTTTCAACACCCACTTCCTGAAACCACTGGCTCCACCAGATGTCGCCGGGATCGATGATGCGCAGGCGCAGCAGGTCTTCCGGCTTGTGCAATCCACCGATGCTTTCGGCAAGGCCCGGATGCAGCATCGGAGTATAAACGCCGCGCAGCAATTGATGATAGATCAGCCCTTTGCCGTTATCTTTGCTCCAGCGAATGGCGACATCGCAGTCCGACTGGGAAAAATCGATCAATGCGCTCGATGTATCGAGCCGCACGGCGATTGACGGATGTTCGAGCTGGAAGGCGCCCAGATGCCGCGAAAGCCAGCGTGAGGCGAAGGTAGCGGTGGAATGGATTGTCAGGGTCGCGTCGGACGTGTCGCGCAGATTGTCGACGGCCTCCCGCAGATTGGTGAAGGCTTCCGCGACTTTCGGCGCAAGTTTCTGCCCGGCCTCGGTCAGCGAGACCTGCCGCGCCTTTCTGATGAAGAGCGGCTCGCCAATATTCTCCTCCAGCAGTTTCACCTGATAGCTCACCGCCGTCTGGGTCATGCCCAGCTCTTCGCCGGCCTTGGTGAAGCTCAGATGCCTTGCGGCGGCTTCGAACACCCGCAGGGCGTTCAGGGGAAACTGGCGGGACATTTTCATGGATAAGTTCTCTTTATGCCAACTGCCGAAGGTTTCATTGGTTTTTCTCCGGAAAACAGAGCATTTTTAGCTCAATTCATCAACTGAGCTTCTGACATTTTTGAATGGAGACGAACATGCGCACAGCACTCTTGCGCGCGTGGTCCCGCCTGCGTGCGGGCCTGCGGACAGCGGAACGGTTTACCCTTGAAAGCCTTCAACCCGACAATCTGGCGGATGAAAGCCTGCCGGACGGGCTCAGGCGTGATCTTGGCCTTGAGGATGGCCGTGTCGATTTTCGCTGCGACGGGTTTCGGCAGCGGAAAATGCTTGCAGCAGCTCGGTTGCCACAAGGGCCGCTATGATTGCAGGCCGTTTGTCCCTGACGCTGTTGCCGCCGATGGGCAGGGTGAGTTTCGCAAGGCGGGACATGGGCTCTCCCTCCCGCTCCAGCCAATGGGCGAAAGTGGCGCGTTTGGTCTTCGAGCCGATCATGCCGACATAGGCGAGATTGTCGCGGGCGAGCGCTTCCTTCGCGATGAGGAAATCGAGCGCGTGATCGTGGGTGACGATGATGGCAGCCCCATTTGCCGGGATTTTCGTAACGAGCGCCTCCGGCATGGGGGTCAGCACGGATGCGATGTCCTGCGGAAGACCGTACAACTCGTTCTCACGTGTTTCCACCACTGTCAGCGTCAGGGGTAGCAGCGACAGCGCATCTGCCAGCGCCTTGCCGACATGGCCCGCCCCGAAAATGAAGATGGCGGGCTGCTGTTCGGCTTCGCCTTTCAACCGCGTCTCAAGAGCGACCGCGATCTCCTTCGTCACCCGCTGGAAGCGGATGAGGGTGCGACCGCCGCAGCATTGGCCGATTTCCGGGCCGAGCGGAATATCCATGCGGTCCTCGGCCACACCGTTCCTCAACATGGCGCGGGCATGGTCCATCGCCATATATTCGAACTGCCCGCCGCCGATCGTTGCCCACAGCGCATCCTGGCTTACCAGCATGAAGGTTCCGGCCTCACGCGGCGAGGAGCCTTTCACGGCCTCGATTTCCACGAGGATCGCGGTGGGGGAGCGGGCGAGGAAGTTGGAAAGGGAGGTATCAGGCATTGGTGCTGGCCCCCTCATCCGGCGCTTCGCGCCACCTTCTCCCCGGCGGGGAGAAGAAACCTGCCGCGCTGTCGCGGCAATTCAAGAGGCTTTTGGCCGCAGCGGGGAGCTTGCGGGAACTTTCTTCTCCCCGCCGGGGAGAAGGTGGCCCGAAGGGCCGGATGAGGGGGCTTGGCCGCATGGATACTCCCCCCTCACACCTTCTTCAGCCGTTCCACCGCCATCAGAACCCGTTCGGGCGTTGCCGGCGCATCGAGGCGCGGGCAGACCTTGTAATCGGCGACGGAGGCGACGGCCATGGAGAGGGCTTCGAGAACCGAGATCGCCAGCATGAAGGGTGGTTCGCCCACGGCCTTGGAGCGGCCGATGGTGGGTTCGGCATTTTCCGCCCATTCCGCCAGCTTGACGTTAAAGCTCTTCGGCCGGTCGGAGGCGAGCGGGATCTTGTAGGTGGAGGGAGCGTGGGTGCGCAGCCGCCCCTTGCCGTCCCACCACAATTCCTCCGTCGTCAGCCACCCCATGCCCTGCACGAAGGCGCCCTCGATCTGGCCGATATCGATGGCCGGGTTCAGCGACTTGCCGACATCGTGGAGGATATCGGTGCGTTCCATCATATATTCGCCGGTGAGCGTATCGATCGACACTTCCGAGCAGGCCGCGCCATAGGCGAAATAATAAAATGGCGTGCCGCGGCCGGCGGCGCGATCCCAGTGGATTTTCGGCGTCTTGTAAAAACCGGCGGCGGAAAGCTGCACGCGGGCGAAATAGGCCTTTTTGATGAAATCGTTGAAGGCGATTTCCTCAAGGCCGATGCGCACCCGGTTCGGCAGGAAGACGACTTCCTCTTCCGGCACGTTCCAGTTCTCTGCGGCGAATTTGACGAGCCTTTCGCGGATCTGGCGGGCGGCGTCATAGGCCGCCATGCCATTCAGGTCCGTACCGGAGGAGGCGGCGGTGGCCGAGGTGTTCGGCACCTTGCCGGTGGTCGTTGCGGTGATTTTCACCCGGCCGATATCCACCTGGAAGGCATCGGCCACCACCTGCGCCACCTTGGTATAAAGACCCTGGCCCATTTCGGTGCCGCCATGGTTCAGGTGGATGGAGCCGTCATTATAGATATGTACCAGCGCGCCCGCCTGATTAAAGGCGGTCATGGTGAAGGAGATGCCGAATTTGACGGGCGTGAGCGCGATGCCCTTGCGGATGATCGGGCTCGTTTTGTTGAACTCGATGATCGCCTCACGTCGCGCGCGGTAGTCGCTGGAGGTTTCCAGCTCCTCGACGATGCGGGCGATGATGTTGTCCTCGACCTCCTGATGATAGGGCGTCGTGGTGCGGCCTGAGCCGGTCTCGCCGTAGAAATTCAGCTTGCGGATATCAAGCGGGTCCTTGCCCACCGCATAGGCGATTTCCTCGATGAAGCGTTCCGCGCCCAGCATGCCCTGCGGGCCGCCGAAACCGCGAAAGGCGGTGTTGGAGACGGTGTGGGTTTTCAGCGGCCGCGAGGTGAGATGCACATGCGGGTAGAAATAGCTGGAATCGGCGTGAAACAGCGCGCGGTCCGTCACCGGGCCGGAGAGATCGGAGGAAAAACCGCAGCGGGCGGCATAGGTGGCGTCGACGGCGTGGATGCGGCCTTCCTCATCGAAGCCAAGCTCGTAATCGACGCGGAAATCGTGGCGCTTGCCGGTTGCCGTCATGTCCTCGTCGCGGTCGGGGCGGATTTTCACGGCCCGGTTCAGCTTCTTGGCGGCGATGGCGCAAAGGGCGGCGAACTGGTTGCCCTGCGTTTCCTTACCGCCGAAACCGCCGCCCATGCGGCGCACCTGCACGGTGACGGCGTTGGACGGCACCTGCAGGATGTGGCTGACGATATGCTGGATTTCGCTCGGATGCTGGGTGGAGCTCCACAGCGTCACCTCGTCATCCTCACCCGGCACGGCCATGGCGATGTGGCTTTCGAGATAAAAATGCTCCTGCCCGCCGATCCGCATCGTGCCGGTGAGGCGGCGGGGCGCAACATCCATTTCCAGCTTGGCATCGCCGCGCTTAAGCGTCATCGGATCGATGACCAGCGCGCCGCCATTCTCAATCGCCGTATCGATATCGGTGAAATGCGGCAGGTCCTTATAGGTGATCTTTGCCTTGCGGGCCGCCTTTCTGGCGATATCACGGGTTTCGGCGAAGACCGCGAAGATCGGCTGGCCGTGGAATTCGACCTTTGTCTCGGCCAGCAAAGGTTCGTCGTGACGGCCGCCGGAAGAGACATCGTTTTCGCCGGGCACATCCTTGCCCGTCATCACCCAGAACACGCCCGGTGTGGCTTCGACCTCGGACAGGTCCATCGAGACGATTTCGGCATGCGCCCGGTCAGCAAGGCCGAGCGCGCCATGGATCAGTCCGGCGGGTTCGGGAATATCGTCGATGTATTCGGCGCTGCCGGTCACATGCTTATGGGCGGAATCGTGCCGGAGCGAAGCGTGCATCGGGCCGTCGATTTCGGTCTTGGTCTTGTCGAAGCTTGTGGTGTCCATGGTTCAAGCTCCTTCTTGGTGAATTACGGTATATGACAGCGATAATAGTCCCTCATTCCTGTGCTTGTCACAGGATTCCAGCCAGCCCAAGTCTTTGGGCTGAAAAGAGTCTTTCGCCGCGCAGACGCGCGTCGGCTGGATTCCTGTGACAAGCACAGGAATGAGGGAGGGTGCGGGTGTCGCCATCGCCATCATCACGCCTCCTCCAGCGAGAAACGGCTGAGTTCCTGCCTTTGTCCCGAAGTCTCCAGGAAAAACCGCGTCAGCAGGTTCTTGGCCGTCAGTTGCCGATATTCGGCAGTCGCCCGCCAGTCGGTCAGCGGGGTGAAATCCTCGTCCAGCACATCCCGCGCCGCATCGATCGTTTCTTGGCGCCATTCTTTGCCGAGAAGCGCCGCCTCCAGATGCGCGGCGCGTTTCGGCGTGCCGGCCATGCCGCCGAAGGCGATGCGGATGTCTTCGACCGCGCCGTCAGTATCGAGCGTCAGGTTGAAGGCGGCGCAGAGCGCGGAAATATCCTCATCGCGCCGCTTGGAAATCTTGTAGACGGCGTAGAGACTTTCCGGCTTCCGGAACGGGATGAAGAGCTTCTCGACGAATTCGCCGCTCAGCCGGTCCTGTTTGCCGTAGTCGATGAAATAGCTTTCCAGCGGCAGGCTGCGGTTACCGGAGGAGGATCGCAAGGTCAGCGTCGCCCCGAGTGCGATCAGCGCCGGCGGCGTGTCGCCGATGGGCGAACCGTTGGCGATGTTGCCGCCGATGGTGCCCATATTGCGCACCTGCTCGCCGCCGAGCCGGTCAAACAGCCGGGCAAGCGGCGGGAAGTGTTCCGCAATGGTCTTGAAGGCCTGGCTGTAGGTGACGCCTGCGCCGAGTGTCACGCCCTCTTCATCCACGGCGATGGTTTGCAGATCCCCGAGATTGTTGATGAAGATGACCGGGTTCAGCGCCCGCATCTGCTTTGTCACCCACAGGCCGACATCGGTGGAGCCGGCCACGATGGTCGCTTTCGGTTCAGCAGCGTAAATCTCGGTCAGTTCGGTCAGTGTCGCTGGAATGATGGTGCGGTCCTCGCCGTGGGTGACGATGATCGTCTCGTTGGCGCGAATGGCCCAGAGCCTGGCCATGATATCGGTGCGGTCCCGTTGCAGCGGGTCGAAGAGGGCGCTCGGGCGCGCAGCGGCGATCTTTTCGGCGGCGCGGACTATCGGCTCATACCCCGTGCATCGACAGAGATTGCCTTGCAGCGCCTTTTCGATGTCGGCGCGGCCGGGGGTTTCACTGGCAAGCCACAGGCCGTAAAGCGACATGATGAAGCCCGGCGTGCAGAAACCGCATTGCGAACCGTGGAAATCCACCATCGCCTGCTGCACGGGGTGCAGCGTACCGTCGCGCGCGGCCAGATGCTCGACCGTCACGATATGGGTGCCGTGCAGCGAACCTAAAAAGCGGATGCAGGCATTGACGCTTTCATAACGCAGCGAACCATCGAGCAGCCGCCCGACCAGCACCGTGCAGGCGCCGCAATCGCCTTCGGCGCAGCCTTCCTTTGTCCCGGTCAACCGCTTGCTGATGCGGAGATAATCGAGAAGCGTGTCTGTCGGTCCGAAATCCTTCAGCGAGATGGTTTCGCTGTTGAGGATGAAGCTGATCGCGTCGTTCATGCAATGCCCTGCTTTTTTGACCGGCTGCCGAGCCGGTTTCTTGTCATTGTCCCTGCGCATCATATGCACGCCCGCAGGCGTATATCGATTTCCGTTTTGGCAATTCATTGTTTCCAAAACGGAAAGAAAGTTCGGCAATTATTGCGCCGTCCAGCCGCCATCCACGGAAATATGGGTGCCGGTGATGTTACTTGCCGCGTCGCTTGCCAGAAACAGTGCAGCGGCGGCGACGTCATCGACGGTGACGAACTGCTTGGTCGCCTGCAATTCCAGCATCACGTCGTTCTTCACCGCCTCTTCGCTGATACCGCGCACCTTGGCCATCTCTGGTATCTGCTTTTCGACGAGCGGGGTCAGCACATAACCGGGACAGATGGCGTTGACGGTAACCCCGGTCTGGGCAAGCTCAAGCGCGGCCGTCTTCGTCAGGCCCATGATGCCGTGTTTGGCCGCTACATAGGCCGATTTGAACGGTGAGGCGACGAGACCGTGGGCCGAGGAGATGTTGATGATGCGGCCTTTGCCGGCCTTCTTCATCAGCGGTATCGCGGCGCGCATTGTGTGGAAGGAACTGGTCAGATTGATGGCGATGATCCAGTCCCATTTCTCCGTCGGAAACTCCTCGATGGGCGCGATATGCTGGATGCCGGCATTGTTGACGAGCACATCCACCGAGCCGAGTTTTTCGTGCGAGGACTGAATGAGATCGGCGATCTCGTCCGGTTTCGTCATATCCGCGGGGTGATAAAGCACACGCCCGCCGCTTTCCGCTTCCAGCAGAAGGCGCAGTTTTTCGATCTCGTCCTCGTCGCCGAAGCCGTTCAGCACGATATTGGCGCCTTCCCTCGCAAATCTCTGCGCGATAGCGAGGCCGATGCCGCTTGTGGAGCCTGTCACGATAACTGTCCGATGCATGCTTTCCCCTTTTTGCATTACTTCGCACATGTTTAGGCAGCGTATGCCCAAAGGGGGCGGGCTGGCAATCGCGATTTCGGGTGAGGGTGGCAGAGCGGTGAATCCGGCCGCGCCCATCCAGTTTTTCGAAGCTAAACTTCCAGATTTTAGGTTTGTCTGAAGGACAGTCCGTCCCTATCTCTGAGGCAAGCAAACAGAGGTATCATCTATGGAACTCGGTCTTTACACATTCGCGGATGTCAATCCCAATCCCGCCGATGGCCGCGGGCCGGAAGGCGCACGCCGTCTAAAGAATCTTCTCGAGGAAATCGAGCTTGCCGATCAGGTCGGGCTCGATGTTTTCGGGCTGGGTGAGCACCACCGCCCGGATTATGTCGTGTCCTCGCCATCAACGGTGCTGGCGGCAGCTGCGGTGAAGACGAAGAACATTCGCCTGACGAGCGCCGTCTCGGTCTTGAGTTCGGACGATCCGGTGCGGGTGTTCCAGCAATTTTCGACCGTCGATCTCCTCTCGAACGGCCGCGCCGAAATCATGGCGGGGCGCGGGTCCTTCATCGAATCCTATCCGCTCTTCGGTTACGATCTCGAAGATTATGACGTGCTCTTCGCCGAAAAGCTCGATCTGCTTCTGGCGCTGCGGGAGCAGGAAATCGTCACCTGGTCCGGCACCAAGCATCCTGCCATTAACGGGCGTGGGGTCTATCCGCGTCCGTTGCAGGAGCGTCTGCCAGTGTGGATCGCCGTCGGCGGCACGCCGCAATCGGTGGCGCGGGCAGGCGCCATGGGCCTGCCGGTGGCGCTTGCCATCATCGGCGGTGAATATCGCCGCTTTGCGCCGCTGTTCGATCTCTATCATGAGGCCGCGCGCCGCGCCGGGCAGGAAAAGACCAGACTGCGCACCAGCATCAATGTGCACGGCTTCATTGCCGACACCACCGACAAGGCGGCGGACCAGTTTTACGGCCCGCAGGCGGAAGTAATGAACCGCATCGGCCGCGAACGCGGCTGGGGGCCGACGAACCGGGCGCATTTCGATGCGTCGCGTGGGCCGGAGGGCAATCTCTTCCTCGGTGAACCGGAACTGGTGGCGGAAAAGATCATCAAGGCGCATGGCGTCTTCAGGAACGACCGCTTCCTGCTGCAGATGGCCATCGGCCTGATGCCGCACGATCAGATCATGCGCGGCATCGAGCTTTATGGTACGAAAGTCGCCCCTATCGTCAGAAAAGAATTGACGGGGAGCGCCGATCCGGTGAAAGCCACGGCCTGATGATTGCCAAGGCGGGCGTTTTGAGACCCGCCATACAGAAGACGGACAGAGACATGGTCATTTCCACCGAAGAAGAACTGGTTCTGCTGAAGGATATCGGCCGTCTCTGCGCCGTCGCGATGCAGACCATGGCGGACGCGCTGGAACCCGGCATCACCACGGCCGAGCTGGACGCCATCGGCCGCAAGGTGCTGGAGGATAACGGCGCGCAATCGGCGCCGGAATTCTGCTACAAATTTCCGGGTGCGACCTGCATCAGCGTCAACGAGGAAGTGGCGCACGGCATTCCCGGCCCGCGCATCATCAAGGCGGGCGATCTCGTCAATATCGATGTCTCGGCCGTCAAGAACGGTTTCTTCGGCGATACGGGTTCGTCTTTCGCCGTGCCGCCGGTGAAGAAGGACATCGAGCGGCTGTGCCGCGATGGCAGGCGCGCCATGTGGACGGGTTTGCAGCAGGTGAAGACCGGCCGGCCTTTCGCCGATATCGGCAATGCCATCGGCGCTTTCGCCAAGAAGAACCGCTATACGCTGATCACCAATCTCGCCAGCCACGGTATCGGCCGCTCGCTGCACGAAGAGCCGAAGGAACTGGCGACCTGGCCGGACAAGGACGAGCGGCGCATCATGCAGGAAGGCATGGTGTTTACCGTCGAGCCGTTTCTCTCGACGGGGGCTTACTGGGCCGAAGACGGCGATGACGATCCGTGGACGCTCTATAGCGATCCGAGCGCGCCGACGGTGCAGTATGAACACACTGTGGTTGCGACCAAGAATGGGCCGCTGGTGCTGACGCTGGCTGAGTGAGGGGCGGGGACTGAGTTCGGTTTATCAAGGGCAAATTACAAATGTCCATTGCCTCGCCTTGGCTCCTGAGTGAGGCGAGCGGGTGCCC
>NZ_JAOCCY010000010.1:0-129218 GCF_029840625.1 Agrobacterium sp. GD03872 | reverse complement strand
CGAAATACTCTCCGACTATAGCGTCATGCGTGATCAGGTGCGGGCGTGCTCTCAGTGATCTGAGAAACATAGTTATCTTGATGTTGACCCTGCTAAACCCTTAGCCCCGCCCATCTAACCATAAGACTACCGACCAGCATGCTCGCTCCAGTCGCGACAAGGAGGGGGCCGGCGAACTCGTCGGCTACAATGCCCGATGCCGCGGAAGCCGACAGCAGCATCAGGCTGAATTCTCCTCCGTGGCCCAGGATGATCCCAGTCCTCCATGCGGTCTGAAGCGACTCGCCGAATAGTCGGGCGACGACCAAAACGATCAGCGTCTTGCCCGCAAATATGATCGCGAGCCAGCTCAGCACGACTGGCCACGCATACGGGATAATCCAAAGTGGCAATTGCGTTCCGATGCCGACGAAGAAAATCCCGACAAACAAATCGCGGAAGGGCCGGATCTCGTTCTCGACGGCATGGCGCGCGTCACCCTCGCCGATGATCATGCCGGCCGCGAATGCGGCGAGTGCCGGAGAAAGACCGACGGAGGTCGCGACGATCGCAGACCCGAGCGCAATGGTGAGCGCGAGGAGTTGGGCGAGTTCCGGATCGCCACGCGACGCGACCCAACGGGCAAGCACCTGCAGGGGGCCACGGGCAATGAACAGAGCTGCAACCAATGCCGTAGAACTGGCGATGACCGTTATCACGCCATGTCCCTCGGCGGCTCCGCTCATCGAATCGTGCAGAAGCAGGAATGCAACAGCTGCCAAGTCTTGAAACAGAAGCACTGCAATGGACAGACGTCCTTGGGCCGATCCCAGAGCGTTCGCGCTTGCGAGCACCTTGAGGCACATGGCTGTGGATGACATCGCAACGGCCCCGCCGATGAGGATTGCGGGGACGGGCGCGAGATCGAAGATCAGACTCGCTACCAACGATACCGTTATCGTCGTGACTGCAACCTGCGCGGCTCCAAGACCGAAGACATGCTTCCTGAGCGTTACGAGCTTCTCGAACGAGAATTCCAGGCCAAGAGCGAACAGCAGGAGTACCACTCCGATTTCGCCAATACTGCTCAGGGCAGCGCTCTCCGCAATCAGGCCGAGGCCAGCGGGTCCAATGACTATACCGGCAAGAATGTAGCCGACGATGCTAGGCACGCCAATCCGTGAACATATCGTCACGAGTACGAACGCGGCGCAAACCAACAAGGCCGCACTTTCGACAAATCCAGTCACGCCATGCATGTTCTTCTCCTGATATCATGGCGCAGGAAAGGCCAATACCTGTATTCTCTAAACGTGCGACCGCGCCCACTGCGCTATCTGCGCGGCAGGCATTACACCGCTCGTCCTCGCGATTTCCTTGCCGCCCCTGAACAAGATCATGGTGGGAATGCCGCGGATCCCGTAACGGTCGGTGATCTGCTGTTCGGCTTCGGTATCGAGCTTGCCGAGACGGAACTGGGGTTCGAGCGAACGCGCCGCAGCCTCGAACTGAGGTGCCATCATCTTGCATGGCCCGCACCATTCCGCCCAGAAATCGACGAGCAGGGGCAGATCGGCATCGGCGTGTCGGTCGAAACTGGCGGCGGTCAGTGTGACTGGCCGGCCCTCGAACAGGGCGGCGCCGCAGCGGCCGCAGCTGGGGTTATCCGTCAGTCGTTCCTGCGGAACGCGATTGACGGAACTGCATTTCGGGCAAGCAACGGTGGGCATTCTGTTCTCCCTTTGAGTGTCGTTTCGGAGGGGCAGGCAGGGCGGCGCCGTTCAGCGCGAGGTCGTGGCCCGCCGGGCCTCTCGGTGGCGGGGTTCGGGCAGGTATTCGACGCCGCCGCCCAGACGGCGGACGGGCTGCGGATAGAGGGTCATCAGCTCGAGTATTTCTTCGGGCATGTCGGTCCGTACCGGCAGCCCCATCTCGCGCGCCTCTTCCGCAGAGATAGGGTAGTCGTGCGTCCAGGTGCCGGTGGCCAGCTGCGCCGCCAATGTCGCCGCCTTTTCCTCGTCCATCTTGTCGGTCAGGAGCCGTCGCGCTACGGTCTCGACTTGGGCGATCGCCTTTCGACCGACATCGGCCAAGACCAACGTCTGGTCGTCGATTTCCGTGATCGGCTTTTGCTCGACGACCCTGATGAGTGAAGCCGCGGGCATTTGGCCGAGTTGCGGATCGATCGGGCCCAGCACGGAGTGGTCGCACATCACGATCTCGTCTGCGGCCAGAGCGATCAGCGTTCCCCCCGACATGGCGTAGTGCGGCACGAAAACTGTGACCTTGCCCTTGTGTCCCTGGATGGCGCGAGCAATCTGCGTGGCAGCGAGGACCAGTCCGCCGGGGGTGTGCAGCACGATGTCGAGCGGCATTTCGGCGTCCGTCAGCTGGATCGCGCGCAGGACTTCCTCGGAGTCGTTAACGTCGATGTAGCGAACCAGGGGAAAACCTAGGAGGTTCATCGTCTCCTGCCGATGGATCATCAGGATCACCCGGCTTCCGCGCATCCTCTCGATTTGAGCGATCTTCCGAGTGCGCATCGCCTCCAGATACTTCCTCTGCAGTGCCGGCTGCAGTGCGGAGACGATGAAGAACAGCCAGAGCAGTTGCATCAAATCCATGGATTTCCTTTTCCTTTCCTTCGCCCATCCGGCAGGAAGCCGTATATTCCCTCGTCGCGGTAGTAGTTGCGATAGGTGACTGCAGGCCTGCGTAGAATCGGACTAGGCCGCGTGGACGAACCGGCACAGGGGGGGATTCCCCCGAGGCGGATGACGTGATTCGAGGCTGACCTCTGGAGAGGAGGTCGGCCTTGGTTCGGGATCGTTTGACGGATGCGGAGTGGGCGATCTTCGCCCCGTTCCTGACGGAGCAGTCGGCCCGCGGCGGCCACCCGCTACGACCACACCGCTTCCAGCTTTCTCGGCTTCGCCCTGCTCGGCTGCATCCGCTTATGGATCAGGTTCGTCCACGCGGCCTAATGGGGTGAAAAAGCATACACTCCTGAGCAAAGAGAGGGGCGCGACGCGCCCCTCTTACGCCCTATCCAGCGGTTTCAGAACAACTTGGACAGCTTTGCCTTGATTTCATCGAGCCAGCCTTTTCCGCCGCCTCCCCCAGCCGTCTTTTGCTTGACTTTCCTGAGTTCAGCATACAGGGGCTCAAAGTCCTTCTTCTTTCCATAGCCCAGCAGTTCTGCCATTTCCAACTGCTGCCGCGCTTCGTTCAAGAATGTCTCCAGGCGCTCATTGGACGCTTCGCTCCGCTGACCATCTTCTACCAAGGTCTCGGCGCGCTTCAGGAGCAGCCTGGCGCGCAGGGCGGGCAGCGGATGCACGCTGCGCGTCTCGACCAGCGTGCTGAGCGCTGCCTGCAGCGCGGCTTTGGCTTCTTCAATCTTGCCCTGATCGATCAGCGGCACGACTGACTTCACGGCTGCGGGATAGGACGCCAGAGGGATGTTGGTGACCGCGATCACGATTTCACTGGCCAGCAAAGCCAGCACGTGACGTGCCTGTTGCACCTCGCCATGTTTGAGGGCATCCAGCGCCTCGTCGGTCATCGCCTCAATGGTTTCCGTGTTGGCGAACAAGTCGTGCACGATGGTGCGCACATCAACGGGGGCCAGGGCAAGCGTGGGTTCGCGCGCAACAATCAGCTCCAGCTTTCCAGTCACTTCGGCCAGCATTGCCAATGCGCGTGCAGCGTCCTTGCCGTCAAGTGCGGCCAGCGCTGATTTGGTCAGCGCCAAGGCCGAGACGGCCTCATCGAGGACTTGTTTACGTTTGTCTGCCGCCTGCGAGCCCGTTTCCTTCTGAACCTCAGGCTGTACCTCCGTGACGACTTCAGGCTTGGCCTCTGGACTGACAGGAAGGCTGCTTACCGCGGCCTGTTCGTTTATTTCTTTGTTCGTCGCATTGGGATTCGATGTTTGCTCATTCATGGTGATATGCCTCGTATGAGTTAGTGAAAATAGGCGAATCTATTGGGGCTGACTGCGAACATCGCGAGACTGACCGACCGAACAGTCGGCCCCTTCATCACCTCAAAACAGCTTTTGGAGGCGCGTCTTCAACTCGTCGAACCATCCCTTGCCGCTTTTGCCACCAGCCGACTTTTGCTCAATGGACTTCACCTGATCGAAGATGGGTTTGAAATCCGCCTTCTTGCCATAACCCAGGATCTGCGCCATCTCGATCTCCGTGCGCACGGACGACAGCAAGGTGCTGAGCTCCTCGTTCTGCTTGGCATCGCGCTTGTCGGTCTCGGCCAGCTTTTCAGCTTTTGCCATCGCGGCTTCAGCCCGTAGCACGGGCAGAGGAAAGGCGACCGAGGTCACCACCAGCGTGTTCAGTGCTCGGGCGAGTTCCGCCTTGGCGTCGTCGATCTTGCCGCTGTCGATGAGCCGTGCGGCCGACTTGATCGCTGCCGGGTACGTTGCCATCGGCAGGTTGTCGGTTTCGATCACGATTTCGCTGGCCAGATTGGCGACGATGGGCCGGGCCTTTTGCACCTCGCCATCACCCAACAACTCCCGAGACAACTCGACCGCTTTCTTCACCGTTTCCACGTTGGCGTGGATATCGTGGGTGATGACGCGTACATCGACCGGCGCCAAAGCAAGTTTGGCGTCGCGTGCCAATACCAGTTCCAGCTTTCCGCTGGCCAGTTCCAGCGCAGCGAGCGCCTCCTTGGTCTTCTTTGCATCAAGGAGTGTCAAAGCCTCCTGGGTCTTGGTGAGCGCCGTGATGGCGTCCTGAGTGAGCTCAGCACGCTTTTTTTCGGCTTCCCGGGCGGCCTTGTCATCTACCTGTGGCTGCGCCGCCTTGGATGCGGCAGAGGGTGCTGCAGCACCTGGGCTAGAACCTGCCGCCGATTGGGCCTGAGCCGGTCCGCTAAGTCCGACGACGACCGCCAGGGCAAGTGCGGAGAAGGTTGATTGGGGCTGTTTGATATTCATGATCTTGGGCTCCTAATTAAAGTTAGTTGACTGAGATTTCAATCTGTTTCGGTTTGGCTTGCTCGGCCTTGACAAGCCGCACTTCCAGAGCGCCGTCTTTCATCGAAGCCGTCACCTTGGTCGAATCAACGTTGTCAGGCAAGACAAAGTTGCGCACAAAGTGACCTGCCACTGAACTTTCATCCAGCGGCGATTAGAGTCTCGACCGTTTCTGTTACGCCGTTGGGCGCGGGTTGAGCAACGGGCGGAGACGCGAAGCCCTTATCGAGCGAAGCGTCGGAGCCGGTTGCGGTAAGGGTTCCGGCGAAGGCCGCCGGGGTCTGGTATCCGAGCGAGGAGTGCGGTCTCGCGGTGTTGAAGTCCTGCCTCCATTCGGCGATGGCGCTGCGGGCGTGGTCGAGGCCGAAGAACAGGCTCTCGTTCAAGAGCTCATCGCGCATCCGGCCGTTGAAGCTCTCGACGTAGCCATTCTGCATGGGCTTTCCGGGCGCGATGTAGTGCCACTCGACGCGATGATCCTTCGACCAGGCGAGGATCGCGTTCGAGGTGAACTCCGTGCCGTGGTCAGAGACGATCATGCCCGGCTTGCCGCGTCGGGAGATCAGGTCCGTCAGCTCACGAGCAACGCGGCGACCGGAGATCGACGTGTCCGGGATCGCTGCCAGGCATTCGCGCGTCACGTCATCGACGATGTTGAGCACACGGAAGCGCCGCCCGCAGGCGAACTGATCGTGCACGAAGTCCAGCGACCAGCGCGCGTTCGCCCTTGCCTCGACCAGGATCGGCGCCCGCGTGCCCACCGCGCGTCGCCGCGCCCGGCGCTTGCGCACCGTCAGGCCCTCCTCGCGGTAGAGCCGGTAGATCGAGCGCATGTAGCTGGCCGTCATCCCGTCGTCTTTCTTGCAATTGTCACACCCGTCCACGCCGGAGGATCAGAGGCGGGGAAGGATTCGAGCGAGGCTTCGAGGACCGGATCGAAACTCTCCCTGTCGCTGGTAGACGGGTCGGCCGTGCTCTCATGCTGGACGCCTCTTGAGAGGCGGCGATCGGGGCGGAACGGGACCCGGAAGGCTCCCGGGGCATCGACGCCCCTGTGCAGCCGGTGGCGCGTCTCACCCGCCCAAGGGTTCGCCATCCGGGCTCCCCCAGCGTCCTCGCGCACGACATAATGCCAGTCCTGCCTCTCTGCGAAGTCCACGGCGCTTTCGCGGTCGGGAAACTTCAGCCGGATCGGACGATAGGGATCGTCGCTGGAGGTATATCCCATCAGCGGCTCGATGTGGGGCGGGCGCGACGGCTCGAATTCCAGTATCCAGTAGTTGGGCCGCGGCGCCGATGTCATCGCGGAACGTGCCGGCCGGTAAATGATCGCGGTCGGAACGTCCCATGATCTCATGTTGGTCCCGGGTATCTTCGGCGGGAATGGTGGGCGATTGTGACCGCGCATGTCAGCTCTCCTGGGTGTCGGTTGATGCGAGAATGTGACGTTCGAGATCGCCGAGTTTTTCCATTCGCCTCGAATTCAGGCGAACGGCGCGTTCGGTGTTCTGCGAAGGAAAGGCAGCAGCGTGCAGGACGTCCGACCGCATCGCTATCGTGAGATCGGCGACGGCATTCATCACGCCCTCTCCGTCCCCGTCCGAGAGCGTGCCGTCAGCAAAACCGGACTGCAAGCTCTCCAGTACCTGCTCGAAGCTGGACACGACCCCTGCACTCGCGACCACAGCCAGCTTGTGGCTGAGAACACGCAGTTCATCGATCAGCTTCGCATCGTGCCTTGCGGTTTCCACGATCTCTGCGACCTTCTCGATGCAGGCCATGTAAATGTCGCATTGCTGCTGGAGGATGATGCCCCTTCCTTCCTTGCGAAGCTCGAGATCGGTCTGGCGATTGAGAAGCGCCGCGGTCAGAATGATCGTCACGACAGCGCCGAGGAAGATGAGCGTCATCTCCTGCGCGAAAGGCAGTATGTCTTCGGCAAGATACATCGAACGAAAAACGAAAACGATTCCGATGCCCAAGGCAGCGGCCGCAGCAGCAAATGCCAAGTCAGGCAGGCGGTTCGACATCAGCACCTCGCATTTTCGGTGTCAGGTGGCATGCACGGCTTTGCATCGGCGTCCGGCGCCTCTGCGTCCCGGTGCCGCAGGAAGATTGGCGTCGGACCGCTGCCGAACGGATTGAAGCCGGTGCTCAGGCAACGGTCGAAGATCGTTTCGTCCCATCGGGTGAAATCGTGCTCTTCGCCGGCAAGTCGCTCGTCATCCACCACAGGGCACCTCACGCCTTTGCCGATGGGGGAGCGTCATCGAAGGCCGCACCGTCCGAACGATCCGCCTTGCGAAGCCGTAGCCCGAGGAGGATCATCATCACCCCGAAGACCGCGGCGTAGAAGCCGATCAGCCAGCCGAGCGCGAGGAAGCTTTCGACCGGGCGCGTCAGCAGCATCCAGGTCACGACGACACCGAGAACGACCGAGAGAAGGCCGCTCAGGATCAGCCAGATTTCGCCGTTGATTTCCTTTCGCAGGCGGATCGCTGCCGCGATCTCGAGGGCACCCGAGAACACGGACCAGAATGCGATGCTGGCCCAGAGGAATGTCGCAAGCACAAGCGTCGCGACAAAAGGCGAGACAACCACGACGACGCCCGTGGCGATGCCCAGAATGCCGCTGAACATCAGCCAGCCCCAGCGATCGCCCCCGCGGATGTTGCGGACGGCGGCGACGAGGCCGAACACGCCATCGGCGAAGGCGAAAGCGCCGAAGACCAGCGTCAGAGCAAGCAGCGACTCCGCAGGCATGAGGAAGGCGAGAACCGCGATCACCAGCGCCAGGACACCGCGCAGCACGAACAGCCACCAGTTCCCGGACAGGCTGCCCAGCATGTCCTGCATCGTGTCGGATTGCTTTGCAGAGGTTGTCGTCATTGGTCCATCTCCTGTTCAGGTTTCAACTCAGTAGTGCCGATTGTCTCCGCGCCGGCCAGGGCGGCCGCCACGCGGCGGCGGTCCTCGACCGGTTGAGGCAGACACTGCGTCCGGGCAATTTCCCTTTCCACGGGCGCGCGCCCCGATGCCTCGCCGATCAACCCGGCTTCGACCAGCGTGCCGCGCAGTGTCTCCGCCGCGTTCTCTGCAATCTTCAACACTTCCGCCTCAGTGAGACCCAGGAGGTGCGCCGTCTCCGCGATCGTGGCGTCTTCCAGGTACATCCGATACAGGACGCGGCGCTCGACCGGAGCAAGATCTGCGATAGCCCGGTGCAGTGCCATGGCGATATCATGACGATCCACTTCGGTCTCGGGGTCTGTGCCGCCGTCGTCGGCGATGAGGTCCTCCAGCATCAGCACTTCGTCGGGCTGGTAGAACTCGAACATCGCCTGATCCGCCTCGGTCGGATCCTCCGCCGGGGCCTCGGGTTCCGCCTCGATGGAGGCGGCATCCTCGGGCACCGCGCGGCGCGCAGCCTGCGCCTCGGCCTCGACGGTCTCGAAGGCCAGCTGCGTCAGCCAGTCCCGGACGGAGAATTCGGTCGGCCGCCGCTCGAAGCGGTTGAGCCCGTTGAGGATCGTCGCATCGACGATATCGCCAACGCTCAGGTAGCCAGCCGGCACAGACCCGCTACACTCGAGATAGGTCAACTCGCGCCTGACTGTATCGTAGACCGTATCGAGATGATCCTCGATCAGGTCGAAGAAGAGTTGGCGCCGGTCCGCTTCCGCCGCATCCCGCGCGGGCGGCAGCGGGGCGCCGATCCGGCGCCGGCGGGCGGGACGCTTGTATTCAGGCTCGTGCTTGAGGCGCGCCACATGCCGATCGACCTGGTGGCGCAGGTCGGCAAAGGCCTTGCGCAGGACAGGCTCGATCTCGAATCCCTCTTCCCGCGCCGCGATCACGCCCGACGGCAGTTGCAGGCGCAGGCTGACTTTGATGCGCTTCTTGCCCCTCGTCTGCGAGGCAACGACTTCGAGCCGGACCAGATCCTCGCGAAAGCGCGCAAGGTGCGGTTCAAGTTGCCGCAATTCTTCCTCGATGACCTCAGGCGCGCGCTGTTGGCCGTGCCGGTCGAGATTGCGGAATGATCTAATGACGTTCATGCCGTGGACCTTCCTATAACTCTCCGAAGAGATGGTCCGGCGCGACCGATATCGCGCCGGGCCAGTCTTTTGCGCTGTCACTCGGCGGACTTGTCGTCCTTGGACTGCACCTCATCCCCAACGCTGGGCTTCGGAACGTCCGTCTTGTTTTCGGCAACTTCGCTGGGCTCCTCGATCCCGGCCTTGGCCTGATCGTCCGGGCTGTCGTCACCAATGTCCTTTACGATCTTTTCGAACACGACCCTCTGTTCGTCTTCCGACCAGGCGACGCGGACCTTGTCACCATCCTCGATCCGCCCGGAGAGCATCTCGCGGGCCAACTCGGTCTCCAACTGCGACCGGATCAGCCGGCGTAGCTCGCGGGCACCGAATTCGGGACGGAAGCCGACCGCGCCGAAGTGATCCACGACGCTCACATCGAGTTCGAGTTCGACGCCCTGGGTAAGGGCGGTCCGCTTCACCCGGTTGAGCTGCAACTCGACGATCTGGCGGATTTCCGACTGGTTCAGCGAGTGGAAGACGATGATCTCGTCGATCCGGTTGATGAACTCTGGCCGGAAATGACCGCGCAACACCTCCATCAGCTCGGACTTCTGCTTGGCCTCGTCGAACTCACTGCTGCCGCGTTTCGTGAGGTTGCGCTGGATGATGTCCGAACCGAGGTTCGACGTGGCGATGATGATGGTGTTGGTGAAGTCCACCACGCGCCCCTTGCCGTCGGTCAGCCGACCGTCGTCGAACACCTGCAACAGAATGTTGTAGACATCCGGGTGCGCCTTCTCGATCTCGTCGAGCAGCACGACCGAGTAGGGCCGACGGCGCACCTTCTCGGTCAGTTGCCCGCCTTCGTCGTATCCGACGTAGCCGGGAGGCGCGCCCACCAGCCGGGCGACCGAGTGGCGCTCGCCATACTCCGACATGTCGATGCGGATGATTGCGTCCTGATCGCCAAAGATTACTTCGGCGAGCGTCTTGGCCAGTTCCGTCTTGCCAACCCCGGTCGGCCCGAGGAAGAGGAATGTCGCGGTCGGGCCGCGTCCCTCGCGCAGTCCTGCGCGCGCCAGGCGCACCGCATCCGCCACGGCGCGGATGGCCTCTTCCTGGCCGATGACGCGCTCGTGCAGCTTCTCCTCGAGCTTGAGGAGCTTGTCTTTCTCCTCGGTGGTCAGCTCAGTGACCGGAACGCCGGTGATCTTCGAGACGATCTGCGCGACATGATCGGCGCGCACCTCGGCGGTCGCCGAAGCCTGATCGCGCTTCCAGATCTCCAGAAGCTCGTCGAGCTCCTTCTGCTTCTGCTCCAGCTCCTTCTTCAGTTCTGCTGCTCGGTCGAATTGCTTGCGGGCTGCGGCATAGTCCTGCTCGCGCTTGATCTGCGCGACCTCGGCTTCGAGTTCCTGCACGTCCACGGGCCGAGCAGTGGCCGAGATCTTCACCCGCGCCGCGGCCTGGTCGATCAGGTCGATCGCCTTGTCGGGCATGAAGCGACCGGTGATATAGCGATCCGAAAGCTCCGCGGCGGCGATGATCGCCTCGTCGGTGATCGTCACCTTGTGGTGGCTTTCGAGCGTGTCGCGCAGGCCGCGCAGGATCATGATGACCTGAGCTACCGTGGGTTCCTCGACATAAACCGGCTGGAACCGTCGCTCGAGCGCCGCGTCCTTCTCGATGTATTTCTGGTACTCGTTGAGCGTCGTCGCACCGATCAGGTTCAGCTCGCCCCGCGCCAGCGCCGGCTTGAAGGTGTTGGCGATGTCGAGACCACCTTCGCCGCCGCCCTGGCCGGCGCCGACGATGGTGTGCATCTCGTCGATGAACAGGATCAGGCTGTCCTTCTCCTCGGTGATCTCCTTGAGGATCTTCTGCACCCGCTCCTCGAACTCGCCGCGATACTTCGACCCGGCCACCATCGAGTTGATGTTGAGCTCGACCAGCCGCTTGTCGCGCAGCGCCTCGGGCACTTCGCCCGCGACGATCCGTTGTGCAAGTCCCTCGACGATGGCGGTCTTGCCCACGCCGGGCTCGCCGATCAGCACCGGGTTGTTCTTTTTCCGGCGGGCCAGCACTTCGATCGTCGTCTCGATCTCGCGGGCGCGGCCGATGACGGGATCGAGCTTGCCCTCGCGGGCGAGTTTCGTCAGGTCACGGCTGAACTGGTCGAGATCGGGGGTGTTCGACGGAGTCTCGACGCGGCCTTCCTCGGCTCCCTTGCCGACCACCTTCGTCACCTGCTGACGCAGCGCCTGCGGCGTCAACCCCAGCTTGCGCAGCATCGCCGCGGCCAGGCCTTCACCTTCCTCGGCAAGTCCGATCAGAAGGTGCTCGGGACCGACATAGGAATGGCCGAGTTCGTTCGAGGCGATGAAGGCCCGGTTCAGCGCGTCCTTCAGGCGAGGGCTTACGCCGATTTCGCCGTCCGTCTTGGCGTCTCCACGCTTCGCCTCCTTCTCGATCTGGCGGCGCAGATCGTCCACATCGACCTTGAACTGTTCCAGGATCGTCTTGACGACGTCAGACGAGGTCAATGCCAGAAGCAGATGTTCGGTATCGACCTCGCTGCGCCCGAATTCCCCGGCCTTCTGTGCTGCATCCTGCAGCAGCTTGTTGCCCTGTTCGCTCAGCCGGTCGGCGATGGTGCGTCCGCCGCCGCGCCGCGATCCGCGGCGCGGCGTTTCCTCCCCGAAGGTGGCATCCACGACGTCGTCCTCACCCGCGCCCGTGGCGCCCAGTGCACCACCCCGCAGCGGGCTGTCGCTGAACAGGCTGCCGAACCCGCTATCGCCGAAGAATTCGTCCAAAAGGGAATGTCGTCCGAACAGGGACTCCAGCGGCGATGCGCTGCGGCCCGACCGGCGCACCATTTCGCGGTAGTGCTGATCGCACAGCTCCATGTTCTGAACTTTGCCGTTCACCGAGGCGCGCACGCGCGCCGTCGCCGGGCGACCGCAAATATCGCAAGCTCCGTTTGCCATTCGTCTTCTCCGTTTCTTTATCCAGTCAGGGTTGTCCGCCGATCATCTGCGCCAGTGACAGTGTTACGCAGCGACCGCTTCCGTTCTTTTCACCTTGGACCCAATTGCCACCAGATCGGGCTCGTCCAGTGTCTCGCGTTGCAGGAGATCCTGCGCGGATTGCTCGAGCAGCGCCCGGTTGGCTTCGAGAAGCGAGAGGGTGCGCTTGAACACGCCATCCACGATGTCGCGCACCTTCGAGTCCATCCGCTCGGCAGTGGCCTCGCTGTAGCGGCGGTTCAGCCACGACGACTGGTCGCCGGTGCCGAGAAAGCCTGGCCGATCGGTGTCGTAGCTGACATGCCCGAGGTCTTCGTCCATCCCGTACCGCGCGACCATGGCGCGGGCGATATCGGTAGCCTTGACCAGATCGTCGGCCGCCCCGGTCGAGACATGATTGTAGATGATCTTCTCGGCCGCGCGCCCGCCAAGCAGGACTGCGATCTTGTTCTCCAGCTCCTCCCGCGTCATCAGGAAGCGGTCCTCGGTCGGGCGCTGGATAGTGTAGCCGAGCGCGCCAATTCCGCGCGGGATGATCGAGACCTTGTGCACCGGGTCCACCCCCGGCAGAGCCATCGCCACAAGCGCGTGCCCCATCTCGTGGTGCGCCACGATCTCGCGCTCGCGCGGGTTCAGAACGCGGTTCTTCTTTTCCAACCCGGCGATGATGCGCTCCACGGCATTGTTGAAGTCGTCCATCGTCACCGCATCGGCCTTGCGGCGCGTGGCGAGCAATGCTGCCTCGTTGACGAGATTGGCAAGATCGGCGCCCGAGAAGCCGGGCGTGAGCGCTGCGACCTTCTCGGCATCGACGTCCGGGGCGAGCTTCACCTTTTTCATGTGAACGCCGAGAATCTGCACACGTCCCTTCTTATCCGGCCGATCCACCAGCACCTGCCGGTCAAAGCGTCCGGCCCTGAGCAGCGCCGGATCGAGAATCTCCGGGCGATTCGTGGCCGCAAGCAGCACGATGCCGACTGATGGGTCGAAGCCGTCGAGCTCGGTCAGAAGCTGGTTCAGCGTCTGCTCACGCTCATCATGGCCGCCAGCGATCTGGCCGGAGGAGCGCGCCCGCCCGAGAGCGTCGAGTTCGTCGATGAAGATAATCGCCGGCGCGGATTTCCGGGCCTGCTCGAAGAGGTCGCGCACCCGCGCGGCACCGACGCCCACGAACATCTCGACGAACTCTGATCCCGAGATCGAAAAGAAGGTCACGCCGGCCTCACCCGCCACCGCGCGCGCCAGCAGCGTCTTGCCGGTGCCCGGCGGCCCAACGAGCAATATGCCTTTGGGGATATGTGCGCCCAGCTTTCCGTATTCGGCCGGGTTCTTGAGGAACTCCACGACCTCCTCGAGCTCGGCCTTGGCCTCGTCCACACCGGCCACGTCGGCGAAGCTGACGCCGGTTTCTTTTTCCATGTAAACCTTGGCCTTGCTGCGGCCGACCTGCATGAACCCGCCAAAACCCTGCTTGTCGGCGAACTTGCGGAACAGCAGCATCCAGATTCCGAAGAAGATAAGCGCTGGCGCCACCCAGGAAATCAGCGTGCCGAGAAAAGTGTTTTGCGGAACGCCAGTAATCTCGATACCTGACCGGTCTATCCGTTCCAGGATTGCGGGATTCACTACGGTCGTCACGAACTGCTTCTTGCCGTCGACCGGTTCGGCGAAGGTGCCTGTGATAGTGTCTGACCCGACCGCGACAGAGGAAATTTTCCCGTCAGCGAGATACTTCTCGAACTGGCTGTAGCTGATCGGTGCGACGGATTGCCAGCCGGCGATCAGGTTCTGGATGAAAAGCACGGCTATGAAAGCCACCACCCAGTACCAGATGTTATATTCGGTCTTCCTTTCCATGCCGCTTGTCCCTTTCACTGGCGCCCGAGCCGCGCCTTGATCCGCTCGAGCAGCGCCAGCAGGGCGCGCCTTTCGTCCGCCGACAGATCCTGGAAGATTTCATGTTCGAGCGCCGATTGCCGCGGCGCGAGTTCCTCCAGCATCGCCCGGGCCTTCGACGTTGCCGTGACGATCTGCGCCCGCCTGTCGTCGGGCGAGGGCGACCGCTCGACCCAGCCGCCCCGGACCATGCGATCGACGAGCTGGCCGGCTGTGGCCTGGCCGACCTCCAGCAGGTCGGCCAGATCGCCGATGGTCAGCCCAGGCGCATCCTCGACATGCGCCGCCGCCATCCAGGACAGGCGGGTCAGGCCGCTGCCGCGGATGTCTTGGTCGATCCGCTGCTGGATGAGCTGCGCGACCCGGTGGATCGTCGTCCCGATCAGCGCGATGTCCGAAGAGATCATGGGGATCCTTCCTCCGATTGCATGGTACACAGGAGAAACCGCCCCCCATCCAAAACACAATGCATCCATCATACATGCTTGCATAATAAATGGAACGGCCTATCTTGATAGGCGTTCTCCGAACCCACATCCGGCCGGCACCGTTGCCCGGTCCCTCCATGCCGACGGTTCGGGGGTATCGATCAGCAACAGGAGGCCAGCAATGCTCTACCCGACATATCTGCGCCGCAGCGATCCCTTTGCGCTGATGCGCTCCATGATGCGCGATCTCGACCGCGGTTTCTGGCCGCCGTCCCGCGCGGCGTTCCCGGCGGTAAATGTCTGGCAAGGCCCTGAGGCCGTTGCAGTCACCGCTGAACTTCCCGGCATCGAACCGGGCGACATTGAAATTTCGGTCAAGGACAACGTCCTGACGCTTTCGGGCGAACGCAAGGCGCCCGAGGTTCCCGACGGTGCGCGCTGGCACCGCAACGAACGCAGTTTCGGCAGGTTTTCCCGCACTATCCGCCTGCCGTTCGCGGCCTCGGATGACAAGGTCGAGGCGAGGATGACGAACGGCGTATTGCGGATCGTCATCTCCCGGCCCGAGGAAGAAAAGCCGAAGAAAATCGAGATCAAGGCAGCCTGAGAGGAGCTGGAACGATGAGCACCGACATCACGCAAGCCGCCGAAAAGACGCCGACCGACTCGCCCGAGACCACCGGCGGCGGACGCATCTACCGCCCGTTGACCGATATCGTCGAGACCGATCAGGGTGTCTCCATGATGCTTGAAATGCCTGGGGTCGCCGCCGATGCGATCGAAATCACGCTCGAAAATCGTGTGTTGACGATCCGCGGCAAGGTTGACCCGGTGCGGCCGAAAAACCTCGAACTTGCCTATGCCGAATATGGCGAGGGCGATTTCGAGCGTGCCTTCACGCTTTCCGAGGACTTCGACCCCGACAGGATCGAAGCCGAGATGCGAGGAGGCGTCCTAACTTTAACGCTCCCCCGGGCCCCTGAAGCGCAGCCGAAAAGGATCGCCGTCAAGGGCGCCTGAAAACCGAAGGAGACCATATCATGCAGATCAAAGACCTCATCCCCTGGGCGCGCAAGGACGGCGCGCCAGACGCCAAGAGCAGCGAAGACAACCCGATCGCGACACTCCAGCGCGAAATGAACCATGTGTTCGAGAACTTTTGGAACCGGGTCGGTCAGTTCGAATGGCCCTGGGGCAGCGGCGAAGCCAAATCCGACATGGTCGAGACCGACAACGCGATCGAAGTGTCGATCGAGCTGCCGGGCATGGAGATGAAGGACATCGAGGTGACGGTCAACGATGACATGTTGACTGTGAAGGGGGAGAAGAAGATCGAGCGCCAGGTGGAGAAGAAGGGGTATTACCTGTCCGAGCGCAGCTACGGCGCAATCTACCGGACAATTCCGCTCCCTCCCGGTGTGGATGGCGAAAAGGCGCAAGCATCCTTCAAGAACGGGGTTCTGACGATCAAGCTGCCCCAGACACCCGAGGCGCAGGCGAAGATCAAGCGCATCGATGTCAAGAACGGCTGATTTGCCACATTGGGTGTCGCCGGTTTGCGGCGTCCGCTCAGCTCCGTTTGATATCACGCCGTCTGGTGAGCCCCGGGGAGCCTGTTTCTCCGGGGCGGCTTTCGAGGGGGAATGATGAAAGACCTGAAACGATCCGGGCTAACCCGTGAACAATGGTCGGCGATGACGCTCTACGAGAAGTTCGAACAGGTCGTCATTTTCGTCCTCAGCGCCATCATTGCGGTTATCGTCGTGGCATCGGTTTGGGCGCTGATGCGCGAGGTCGTGAACCGGTTGGTCTTGGGAGCGTTCGACACGCTCGATTACGCCACCTTCCAGGTGGTGTTCGGAATGATCTTCACTGTTGTAATTGCGCTCGAGTTCAAGCGCTCCCTTCTTGTGGCGACAGAACGCAGCTTCGGGATCCTCCAAGTCCGCACGATCGTGCTGATCGCGCTCCTCGCGATCGCGCGCAAATTCATCATCCTCGACCTTGGCGAGACGGAGCCAGCCAAGATTGCCGCCCTCGCGGGCGCGGCTCTTGCGCTCGGAGCAGTCCACTGGCTGGTGCGCGATCAGGACCGGCGCGAAGAACCCGGTGCTAAAAATGCCGAAGGCGATCAATGAGCCGAAGCGTTTTCGTTCGACTTGTTTCATCAACCTCTGCCGCACTCATCAGCATAATTGTTTAGCAGAAATCTTTTATCATGCCGAGCGTTGCGCTGGGTCGGTTTGCCGCGCCGCGCGCCGTCGCTTCCCGCGGAGACTTGGCGGCGTTCGAACAAAGCACCATCACAGTTTTCAACGCCACTCGAGACAGTGCGTCTCCATCGCGACAACCGAGCGTATAGTCGATCCCTAAACCCGGAGTGCCTATGACGGTCCGCGTGGGAACGGCTCGCGGTTCATTTGGGACGAACTCTAATCAATTTTTCGGCCCACTCATATGCTCTCTAATTGAAACCAACACGCTCTCGAACTCAGCGTCATCTCGTGTCCAAAAACGAGCGATTGCGTACAGGGGCAAAACACCCTGTCCACAAATTATCTTGACATGGTTTTGGACAGAGTAGATATTTTGGACAGCCTATTCGGACGAAATTGAACCCATGCCACGCACCTTCGCCTATGTCCGCGTCTCCACGACCGGGCAAACCACCGAAAATCAGATTCAGGAAATCGAAGCTGCCGGTTTTCACGTCGAGTCGCGCCGGATCGTTACTGAGACGATCTCAGGCAGTACCGCCATAGCACAGCGCCGCGGCTTTTCACGGCTAATGGACAAGCTGGAGTCTGGCGATATTCTCATAGTGACCAAACTCGACCGCCTAGGTCGTGACGCGATCGATGTCAGCACCACTGTGAAGGCTCTCGCCGAGATGGGCGTGCGCGTTTACTGCCTTGCCCTCGGCGGCGCGGACCTGACCAGTTCGTCCGGCACGATGACCATGCAGGTGCTCAACGCTGTCGCGCAGTTCGAGCGCGACTTGCTGATCGAACGAACCCAATCCGGCCTCAAGCGTGCAAAGTCGGAAGGCAAGACCCTCGGTCGACCATCCACGCTCAGTGATGAGCAGAAGAAGGATGTACGCGATGATCTCACAAAGGGAATGAGCGTTTCGGCTATTGCGCGAAAATTTACGACCAGTCGACAGACGGTTATGCGGGTTCGCGACGAAGGTTCACGGTCCGTTCGGTCTTAGCGTGTCGCCAGAAACAGATCTTGTTCCGACCCCAGGTTGAACAGAAACGCGCCGTGCGAATTCGTGGTGTCGATCGCCTCCGTGAGAGATCGGAAGGCGACACCACGTTCCTTCAAATCCTCGACGATGCGGATCAAGTGGGAGAGTGACCGGCCTAACCGATCTATCTTCCAGACGACCAGGACATCGCCTTCGCGCAATTCGCCGAGGCATGCCTTCAGACCCGGCCGGTCATCACGCGCTCCGGAAGCGCGATCCTGATGGAGATGGCGCTCATCGACCCCGGCCGCGAGCAGGGCATCGCGCTGCAAGGCAACCGACTGGCGCTCGTCACTACTCGATACCCGCATGTAACCGATCAACATGTGCGACAAACCTCAAATCAGGTGTTGCCGCACAGCCTAACATTCCGACAGGGTTTGTCGCGCAAAAAATGGCCCTATTGCGTGGCCAGTTTGCCCCGCGATCACGGTGAGCGGAAATCATGTGTTTCCCGTCACCTGCAAAATGCCCTTAGCGTGTATTAATGTAGAAATGACCACAGAGCCCCTTTAACAGCAAAGCATCACCATTGATTTTGTTGGGTTTGTCATCTCGCCTTTAAGGGCAACGCGACACGAGCGCACTTCGCGTTCGGCCAATTCTGCCTTCAGAAGTTGCGACAGGATCGGGATGGCGGCTTCAAAAGCCGGAGCCCCTTGCTCGATGAGATCCTCGACAGCTTGAGCCATGCCATACATCTTCAGGCTGCGGAGCATGATGACGATGGCCGCGGCGGCGGGGTCATGACGCATGGCGGCCTCCCGCAATTTGGCTGCGCAGGGCGTCATAGCGCTCGACATTGGCCTTGGGCTCACGCCGCAGGGTCAGCGCTTGTGGGGTATCCAGCGGCGGACCATCGATGACCTTGCCGTCGACCAGGCGGTGCAGGAGGTTCAACACGTGGGTCTTGGTGGGCACGCCCTCCGCCAAGGCCAGCTCCACGGCGGTCAGCACGGCTTGCTCATCATGGTGCAAGACAAGCGCAAGGATATCGACCATCTCGCGATCACCACCAGGCTTGCGGAGCATATGGTCCTGCAACTGTCTGAAGGCAGGCGGCAATTCCAGAAAGGGTGCCCCGTTCCTGAGCGCGCCCGGCTTGCGTTGCACGACCGCCAGATAATGCCGCCAGTCGTAGACCGTCTTCGCGGGCTGCTTATGACTGCGCTGAATGATGCGGATATGTTCGCACAGGATATGGCCTTCCGCAGCCACGACCAGCCGGTCGGGGTAGACGCGAAGGCTGACTGGCCGGTTCGCAAATGATGCTGGAACACTGTAGCGGTTGCGTTCAAAGCTGATCAGGCAGGTGGGCGAGACGCGCTTGCTGATCTCGATGAAGCCGTCGAAGGCCACTGGCAGGGGCATCAAGGCTGCCCGTTCCTCAGCCCAGACATCGGCGATTGTTCCAGACAGCGTGCCATGTGCGGTCTCGTGCCACAGCGCGACGCAACGTTGTTCCAGCCAGTCATTCAGCGCGGCAAGATCGGGAAAGTCCGGCATGCCTTGCAGCATCTGATGACGGGAGTCGCGGACGTTCTTCTCGACCTGCCCTTTCTCCCACCCTGCTGCCGGATTGCAGAAATCTGGCTCGAAGACATAGTGGTTCGCCATGGCCAAAAAGCGGATATTGACCTGCCGCGCCTTACCGCGGCCCACAAGATCCACCGCCGTCTTCATGTTATCGTAGATCCCGCGTTCTGGCACGCCGCCGAACACCCGGAACGCATGCCAGTGCGCGTCGAACAGCATCTCATGGGTCTGCAAGGGATAGGCCCGCAGAAGGAAGGCCCGGCTGTGAGACAGCTTGATATGCGCCATCTGCAGCTTCATCCGCTCGCCGCCGATGACCGCAAAGTCCTCGCTCCAGTCAAACTGGAACGCCTCGCCCGGGCGGAAAGCCAGCGGGACGAAGGTGCCGCGCCCCGTTGTTTGCTCGTCGCGCTGACGATCGGCACGCCACTGCCGTGCAAAGGCCGCCACCCGGTTGTAGGAGCCGGTGAAGCCAAGAGCGACGAGATCGGCATGCATCTTCTTCAGCGTGTGCCGATCTTTGCGTCCCTTCTTCGCATTGGTCTTAAGCCAGCCTGCCAGCGTCTCGGCAAATGGATCAAGCTTGCTCGACCGTTCCGGCGTCGCAAACTTGGGCTCGATCACATCAGCCTTCAGATACTTCTTGATGGTATTGCGCGACACTCCGGTGCGGCGCTCGATCTCCCGGATCGCCAAACCCTGACGTAGGCGCAGCTTCCGGATCACGTTGAGTAGTCCCATGTCGATCACTCCTTTGACCCCCTCGCTCTTCGCTCGGGGGAGGGTCACATGGGTCAAATCTCAATGGAAATTATCCGCCTACCCGGGTCAGTTCTCAGTGGAAATCAACATGTTCCGGGCCAGGAAGGCGGATCGGTTGAAGCTGCTCTACTGGGACGGCACCGGGTTGGTGATGGCCTACAAGCGGCTGGAAGAGCATACGTTTACCTGGCCAGCCGTGAAGGACGGGCTGATGTTGGTGAACCACGCGCAGTTCGAGGCGCTGTTTGCGGGGCTCGATTGGCGGAGGGTTCGGGCCATCGGGGCGAAGGCCCCCGAAGCGGTGGAGTGACGGGATCTGCCCTGCGTCAGGATGACTCGGTCGGTGCTTTCGGCGGGCATTGGACGGGCCGCCATGGTAGACCCGCGCTATGCCGAAGACCGCTGATCTGCTTGAAGAAATTGCTGCGTTGAAGGCGATGCTGATCGCCGCGGATGCGCGCGACAAGCGCAAGGACGAGCGGATTGCGCGGCTGTAAAAGCTAGTCGCGGCCTTCAAGCAGGCGGTCTTCGGCCGGAAATCGGAGAAGAGCGATCCGGACCAGTTCGAACTGGCGCTGGAAGATCTGGAAACGGCCATGGCCGTGATCCATGCCGAAGAGGATGCCGAGGATCGGGCCGCCAAGCGCCCTGCCGAACCGCGTGCTGCCAACCGTGGATCGCTGCCCAAGCACCTGCCGCGCATCGAGGAGGTCATCGGACCGGACAGCCTGATCTGCGCCTGCGGCGGCTGCCTGCACTGCATCGGCGAGGATGTCTCGGAACGGCTCGACATCGTGCCCGCCCAGTTCCGCGTCATCGTCAGCCGCCGACCAAAGTATGCCTGCCGCTCCTGCACCGATGGCGTTGCACAGGCGGCGGCCCCTGCGCGGCTGATCCCGGGCGGCATGCCGACCGAAGCCACGGTCGCCCATGTGCTGGTCAGCAAATACGCCGATCACCTGCCGCTCTACCGGCAGGCCCAGATCTACAGCCGCCAAGGCGTTGATCTCGATCGCTCCACCCTTGCAGACTGGGTGGGCCGCGCCGCCTTCGAACTCCGCCCCGTCCATGATGCACTGATGGCGGACCTGAAGCGATCCACCAAGCTCTTCATGGACGAGACCCGCGCCCCGGTTCTCGATCCGGGGGCGCGAAAGACCAAGACAGGATACTTCTGGGCGCTGGCCCGCGACGACCGACCGTGGGGCGGCACCGCACCACCGGGCGTGGTCTTCACCTATGCCTTTGGTCGGGGCGGGCAACATGCCGAGCGGATCTTGCAGGGCTTTGGCGGCATTCTGCAGGTCGATGGCTATGCCGGATACAACCGCCTGATCGCAGCGGACCGGATCGGTCCGGGGATCCATCTCGCATATTGTTGGGCGCACGCGCGCCGCAAGCTGATCGAGATCATACGCAGCGGACCCGCGCCGATTGCCGAGGAAGGCGTGGCCCTCATCCGCGATCTCTACGCCATCGAAGCCGAGATCCGTGGCAGCGACCCCGCCACCCGACTGGCCATCCGGCAGGACCGCTCCGCCCCAATCTTGGGCCGCCTCGACGATTGGCTAGTCCACCATCGCACCCGCGCCTCGGCAAAGTCACCCTTGGGCGAAGCGCTCGCCTATATCGCCAAATACCGCGACGGACTTGGCCGCTTCCTTACCGATGGCCGCGTCGAGATCGACAACAACACCGTCGAACGCACCATCCGCCCAATCGCCTTGAACCGAAAGAACGCCCTCTTCGCCGGCCACGACGCCGGAGCCGAAAACTGGGCCGTCATCGCTTCGCTCATCGAGACCTGCAAAATGAACGGCGTCGATCCCCACGCATGGCTGTCAGCCACCCTTACCGCCATCGTCCAAGGCCACAGGCAGAGCCAGATCGGTGAACTGCTCCCGTGGAATTACGCCGTCACGGTGTGAGCGGAACAACGCTTACGCTTCACCGCACTTGTCACGAGAATCACGGAAGTCACAGGACAAGTCTGTCCGAGGATGCGGAAGCTCCGGCCATCAGCCGACTTGCGCAACAAAGCCCGTGCCGGCCACCTTTCAGCGGGCCTATCCGGGGCTCGGCTTATCCGTGAAACTCGCCCAGGCTTGGCGGAAGTCTTGTTTGTATAGCTTGCTGTTGCCAAGCCATCCCTTTTGCTGCCTTTCCAACCAACGACGCTGTCGCGGGCTCAGAAATTGCTCAGGCGCGTCCTTGTAAGGTATCGCAAGATTGATACGAGTGCGCTGCGACAGGCTAATAGGCAGCTCAGCCAGACGCGACTTGCTGAGGTAGTATTGCGGGGCATCGTCTGTGCGAAAACTTCTCCCCTTACTGCGGCGAAACCCCTCGCCCATCGCGAAGCGGTCAAGAGCTTCTGCATCGGCCAAGGCTGGGTCAAAATTCACCCGTACGACCTCTTCGCCCCCGATCCAGCCCGCTTCGGTGCTGAGCACCGCGTTGAACCCGGCGAGTGTCGTTTCGCCTGACCAGAAACATGGGGTTTCATAGATTGCTTGCTGGGCAAGCCCATTCTCGATCATCAGATCATTGCGCAACAGTTGAGCATAGGGTGGAATTTCCTTGCCCTTGGCAACAAGTGCACCGACCAGCCGATCATGGAGCCCCAGGGGATCATAGCGATTTGAAAGCTTCGGAACGATAGGGGTTCCTTCTGCGTCAAGCAGATAGACCACCGGATTGTTCCAGGCGGGTTCGCTGAAGGCGCGTAGTACTACTGCGTCTTTTCCAGGACGGTTGTTGAAAATGGCAACCGGAACAAAACACTCTTCGATCAGTTCGACCAGCAAGGGGTGGCTCAGCACATCCTGACCGAAGTTCACGCAAGTGGAACAGCCTGGCACCTCTTGAAAGAGCAAGACAATTGGTTTGCCCGAAGTCTTGGCTTCACCTTGGCCGACTTCAAAGTCTCGAAGCCAGGTTATCTCGCCAAGTTCACGGTATTCCCGGAAGGATGTGTCTTTCATCGCGCCAATTTAAGCATTCCTCATGGCCAATTGAAGGCCCGTACTGCTCATTTACGCTGGCGCGGTTTTCGCGCGGATGTCAAAATGTGATCACTCCATCGGAAGGTTTGAAAAATGAATGACCACAAGTCGGCACTGGTTGGGATCTTCGAGAAAGCCGGCGAGGCCCATGCGTTCGCTTACGCGGAAGCCGGAGAGAATAATGACTGGGCCATCTGGTATGCGGACTTTCTGCGAGGGCCGTTGTCAAAGGCGCTCGGCAGGGATTTCACTGTGGCCGAACTAACCGTCTGCCTGATGATAGCCGAAGACGAGAGGCTGGCGATGCACGGGCCGGATCACCCCTGGCCTGACTCTTATGCCGATCATTTCCTTGCCCGCTTTACGCCCCCGAATTCCGAAGAGGTGACGAAACTGTCGCTCTACTATTATCCTGAATGCCCGTTCTGTCAGCGTGTCTTGCACGCAATCCGTGAAACCGGGGCCGAGGTCGAGTTGCGCCATGTCTGGAATCATCCGCAGCATCGCCTCGATCTTCAGGCAGCGCGCGGTCGGACCACGGTTCCAGTGCTGCGCATCACCGGCGCGGATGGTTCGGACCGCTGGATGCCAGAGTCGCTTGACATCGTGCGATATTTGAAAGAACGCGCACGAGGTCACGAGGCAGAGCGATCTTGAATCTGACTGAGCCGATCCCATCTTATTGAGAAGTTCGTAGGCCGTCGTCTTACCCCAAGACGCGATTGCCTGAAATCGACACCTTCCAATCCGTGACACACTAGCTACGTGGTGGGAACCCCGCATGAGCGTTCAGGAGCAATTCATTGAAGAAGTCCAGAAACCGGCAGCGGAGATCAACGTTGAACTCTGCGCGCTGCTATTTGCCGCCGAGATAAAGCCAGACACCAACGTCAGGGAGTCGGTCCTTGCGCTGGATCGACAGGTCAACACATTCCTTTCCAGAAGCGGAATCTCCTTTGACAGGGCGCAAAGCAACAGCGATTTCCTGACAAACGTCGTTGGCGGCGTTCTGGGATATCGTGGCGATACGCTGGAATATTTCTCGGCCGACAACAGCCTGTTCGACAGCGTGATCGAGAATCGTCTTGGTATTCCGATCTCGCTTGCGGCGATCTACATCTCAGTTGGTCAACGCCTTGGGATCGACGTTCATGGCGTTGGCTTTCCGGGTCATTATCTGATCCGCATTACGGAGCCGGATGGTTCGGGCACGCTGGTTGATCCGTTTTCGCACAGCAAGGTGTCACAACAGCAGATCGAGGGTTTGGTCAAAACCATTCGCCAGTCGGCCGGAGGCTTCGACGACGGCTGGCTTGCCAACGCGCATCCGCATGACATGCTGGTTCGCATGTTTGAGAACCTAAAGCGCACTTTCCTGAACGTCGGCGAACTGTCTGCTGCCCAGCATTGTCTGGACTATCAGCTTATCCTCAGGCCCGAAGATCCAGCGCTCTTGAGTCAGCTTGAGGCGCTCCTCAAACACTCCGGCGATGCGGCGCGAAGCGGCAAGGGCGCCAGCAGGCTTCATTAGGGCGGTTCGCGAAGTATCGTTTGGCCGATGGCCGCCGAAAATCCGGTATGGGCTTCGGTGGCTGTCAACCTTTTTTGGGGTTTATCTCTTTTTAACAAAGCTGGGGTGGCCACCAAACCGGTTGCGCAGTGCGGATAGGAACCGGTTGCCGACTTCATCCTGATCCCGCGATGCAAACCGGGCAAAAAGCGCAGCGGCCAGGACATGCACAGACGTGCGTTGGTCTATCGCCGCTTCTACAGTCCAGCGCCCCTCGCCGCTATCGGACACTTGCGCAGAATAGCGTGCCAGGCTGGGGTCCTCGGCCAGAGCATCCGCCCCTAGGTCCAGCAGCCACGAACTTACAACGCTGCCCCGGCGCCAGACTTCGGCGATGGCCGGAAGGTCGAACTCGAACCGGTGTTCCTCGGGAACCTGTTCCGACTTCGCCGAAGCGAACAGGGCGAACCCCTCGGCGAAGGCCTGCATCATGCCGTATTCGACACCGTTGTGGACCATCTTCACATAATGCCCGGCGCCGGATTTTCCGCAGTGCAGCCAGCCCTGCTCGCCGGGGGCAACAGGGCCATTCGCGCGTTCGGGCGTTCTGGGGGCCGCCTCAATCCCAGGGGCAAGCGTATCCAGCACTGGGCGCAGGCGATCAACCGCTGCCACACGCCCGCCAATCATCAGGGAATACCCGCGCGTCAGGCCGAAGACGCCGCCACTTGTGCCCGAATCGACCAGATCGATTCCGCTTTCGGCCATTTCACCTGCCCTTGCGACTGTGTGCTTGTAATGGCTGTTGCCACCATCGACGATCACGTCACCGGGCGCGCACAATTGGCGCAATTCCGCCAGCACGCTTTGGGTCGCCTCCCCTTCGGGCACCATGACCCAAATTGCCCTCGGCTGCGGCAACGACCGAACCAAAGCGGTCAGGTCAGCAAATGAAATGGCCCCGGTTTCTTTGGCCAATCCCTCGCGTGTCCCTGCCGACGGGCTGAAGATATGACATCGATGCCCGCCTTTATGCAGCCGCCGCACCATGTTGGCGCCCATCCGGCCCAACCCCACGAATCCCATTTCCATCGAGACATTCTCCATCAAGCTGCGCTTCAAACTCTTTCACACGCGCTATGCGACCTTCACACCCCGCCAGAATGCAATCCTGTCCTTGATTTCGGCTGCGGCCGATTTCGGTGCAGGGTAGAACCACGCCGCATCGGCGTTGGTTTCGCCGTTCACGTTCAGCGAATAATAGCTGGCGGTTCCCTTCCACGGGCAGACCGATTGTCTGGTGCTTTCGACCAGGTATTCCGAGCGAACCGAGTCACGCGGGAAATAATGGTTGCCCTCGACAACGACGGTCCTGTCGCTATCGGCGATGACTTCGCCGTTCCAAACTGCCTGTACCATCGATGCTGCTCCTCTGCTGGGATGGGTTGCGGGGTGTTTGTCTTCAAGGCTGCGAATAGGCGGACCGAACACGGTCCTTCAAAGCGGGCAAAAGTTCGGATTCGAACCAGGGATTGCGCCGCAAAAATGCATTGTTGCGCCACGACGGATGCGGAAGGGGAAAGCTCGCCGGGGCAAAGTTTCGCCAGCCTTGGACCGTCGCGGTGACCCCGGCCTTTTGATGGGCGGCTCCCAGGTGCCAGCCTTGGGCGTATTTGCCAATGACTATGGTCAAGCTGACCCCTGGCAACTGGCCCATCACCTTCTGGCGCCACGTCGCAGCACAGCGTGGTTGGGGCGGCAGATCGCTGCCTTTGGCATCATAGCCCGGAAAGCAGAACGCCATGGGGACCACCGCCACGCGGTCCCGGTCATAGAACTCGTCGCGGGATAGACCCATCCAGTCACGCAGCCGGTCGCCGGAGCGGTCATCGAAGGGCACGCCCGACTCGTGCACGCGCATGCCCGGCGCCTGTCCGACGATCAGGATACGCGCGACCGGGCGAAACCAGACGACCGGCCTGGGTTGATGCCGGGTTGCCGTCTTTAGAAAGTCCTCGGCGCAGCGCCTGCATGCGCGGATCTCATCCACCAGTGCCGAGGCTACGGACGTCGTTGTCATCCCCTGTACCTCTGTTCACGCCATGGGTCGCCGTAGTTGTGATAGCCCAGCCTCTCCCAATAGCCCTTGTAGTCGAAGGGGCTGAAATGCAGGCCACGAAGCCATTTTGCACTTTTCCAGAAGTAAAGATCCGGCACCACCAATCGCGCCGGGCCGCCGTGTTCGGGTGTCAGAGGTTTGCCGTCATATTCCGTTGCAACAAAAGCCTTGTCATCAAGCAGATCGGGCAAACGCAGATTGGCGGTATAGCCGCCGTCGGCGCGCGCCTGGACGTAGGCCGCATCTTCTGCGGGCCGCACCAATGCAGCGAGCGTTGCGATGGAAACACCCCGCCACTTGGTATCGAGCTTTGACCAGCGCGTGACGCAATGTACGTCTACCGTGAAATCCTGATGGGGAAGGTCGCGAAACGCCGCCCAATCCAGAGTCACCGGTTGCTCGACGTTTCCGTCCAGCGTCAGTGTCCAGGAAGTGGTATCTGCCGTATCCGGCGTTCCGGCAGTCATTACCGGAAACTTGGTTGTGACAACCTGGTTGGGCGGAACGCGGGGCCGGCCGTCCTTGCGCTGTTGGCTCATCGGGCTTGGTCCCTGTCAATAGATTTCCGATATCCGCAGCACGCGCCCGCGAAACTCACAGGTTTCACCGCTGGTCTTGCCCTCAAGCGCCGCGTAGATCGGTGCTGCTTGCGAGATACCGACAAACTTTTGCCCCTGGCAGGTAAACTCTCCGGTCGAGACGCCAATGACCAGATAGCGGTCTCCGATCTTGACGGCAGCACCAGGCGCCACCTCGTTGCGGGGGCCAAAATCCAGCTGGGCGATAGCCGCCAGCTTGGCCGAGGCTTCGTGCTCCAGATCGTCGAAAGCCTCGGCAAGATCGGCTGATCTTTCTGCCTGCGCCTGCTCGTCGTTCTCGATCGGCTCGCTGCGGTCAAGCCGGGCGCCCGACAAGAACCGTTCATAGGTCTTGTGGGCCTGTGCCAATTCGGCTTCGGTCAATGCCAGCATGGTTGCGCGAAGGTGGGACTTGTCGATCATGTTCATTCCTTTAGGCTGGTGGGATGGTGTGGGCGGTCTGCCAATGTGGCGGGCGCAGTGCAGAACGCAGGAGAGGTTAGATGGGTGCTGCGCTTTCGATCGTGATCCTTTTCACGGTGACAAGCACGATCGTGAGGATCGCGGGCGTAGTGCTTGAACATAGCGGCGTTCCCCGCCAGATTTCGCGGTTTCAAGCGGTATCGGCCCTGACCGGGGCGGGATTCACCACGAGTGAATCGGAATTGCTGTTGCAGACACCTGAACGGCGAAAAGTGGTGATCGCGCTGATGATCACCGGCAGCATCGGGCTTGGTTCTTTGATCGCGACCGTCGTGGTCGGGGCGTTCGGTGTCAGCGACACAACCAGCGGGCTGGCGGGCCAAGTGGCCGCGATTGCGACTGCCCTGCTGCTTCTGCGCTTTGTCCTTCTTACCCCTTGGGCAGATCGCTTGATCTGTGGCGTGGCCTCGCGCTGGCTGGAACGTCAGGGGATGGGACGGATGCCCTTCCTGCTTTTGTATCGGCTGGCCGACGATGCCACCATCGCCGAACATAAGCTTGCCAGGGTTCCACCCTCCGATCCAAAAGACTGGGGCGCGGCCTCGGCCCTGGTGCCGATCGCAGTCAGGGTCGCGGATGGACATATCCGCCATGGCTGGCTCGGCGCGTTCGACATCGGGCAAGGCGCGATCCTGTCCGGCCCGGTCGAGGCGCATATGGCGTTTTCCACCGCCTTCGGCCAACCAATCACCCGAAGCGCCCATTGAGCGACCATGCAAACAGCACGAAATCAACCCGGCCACCTGCACCTTCTTCGGCTGAAGGATGGCAGTCCATGGCTGCACATGTGCATCCGCCATGCCGAGACGGCTGCCTATCTTATGGACGAGGCCGAGCTGGATGATCTGATCGTGGATGCCCTGCTTGAGGAAGACACCCGATCCCGCGTTCGGCTGCGCGACGATGGCATCATGGTTCTGCTCAAGGCGATGCACCTCAAGGGCGAAGAGATGGCCAAGCCCGAAGACATGGTCTCGATCCGCCTGTGGCTGACCCCGGGCAACGTGATCACCACGCGCGAGGCCGATGTCGATCCCGTGATCGAAATCGCCTCTCGGTTGATCGCCGGAGAAGGGCCAGAGACACCCGGTGCCTTTCTGGCCGATCTTGTCGAAGAACATCTGCGCGAGATCGCAGAGCAGGTTGAAATGCTTGAGGATGCGACCGACGAAATCGCCCGGCTGATCAACCTTCATCAATCCGAACAGGCCTGCCCGAATATGGCCGATACCGAAACCCGGATCAGCGGCTTTCTGCGCCACCTGAACCCGCAGCGCCCGGTGTTGGAAACTCTGTCCACACATCCCCACCCGGTGATTGGTGACCGCGAAAGGGCGCAGCTGGACGATGCCCTGAACCGTCTGCTGCGATTTCTTGAAACACTGCAAAACCTGCGCGAGCGTATCGCGATCCTGAACGATCAGGTCGAGCGTATTCAGGACCGCCATTTGAGCCGGTCGTCCTATGTCTTTGCTGCCGTCGCGACGATCTTTCTGCCACTGGGCTTTGTCTCTGGGATGTTCGGTGTGAACCTGCCGGGTATTCCTTTGGAGACGATGGCGAGTGGTTTTTGGGCCTTGTTCGCCATATGCGTAGGTTTGGTCGCCGTAGTGATCGGCCTCTTGCGTTGGAACAAGATGCTTTAGAGAGATAACGCAAACGGGCAAAGGTCACTCCCTGTCGACGGCAAGCATGGGATAGCCTTGGACGTAAACCAAACCGGTCTGACGGGCGGGTTCATGACATTCCAGACATTCTGCGCGAAAATCCTCGGTAAAGGGTGCTGCAGTCTCATCAGCCCTGAACTGGGCCCAACCCCAGCCCTCGCCCCAAAGTGAATTGCCGGGAAATCGTTTCTGGGTATCGCGCACCATGACAAAGGCTCCCAGCGGCGCGCTGAAATGCCCGACGCTACCGGTGGTGAAGTCGCCAGTCTGGGCCTCTTGCAACTCTTTAATAATCACCGTCCCATCGGGAAACTGCCCGGTCGCCAGATAAGCTGAAATCGCCTCGGGCTGAGTGTAGACCTGATGCAGCTCATGCGTTCCATCTGCATCCCCCACGGCCCAGGTGCCGATGAAAACATAACTGCGCCGGTAGTCGAGGCCAGAGAGTGAGATCTTCCCCGCAGGGTTGACGATGGTCGCAAACCCAGACCAAGCGACTTCCTGCGCCATGGCTGAAGTCGCGAAGACGCTTACGGCCAGAATCAGTAATGCCCGCATTACTTCTTCTCCCCGAAAATCTTGGAATGGTGCTCAACGACCTTTGCGACCATCACGTCATATTCGGTGAAGATATCTGTCTTGCCGCGCTCTTTGGCGTATTTGTGCTCGGGATGAACATCCCATTCCTCGACAGCCTCATAGTTTTCGAAATAGCCAACCAAGACGCGCTCGCCGTCTTCGGCCGTAAAGACCTTGTGGCTGATGTAGCCTTTCAGCCCCGTCACGATGGTCACCATCCGTTCGTAAAGCGCGTCAAACTCGCCCTTGAAGTCAGGGTCGATCCGATGGCGGAAAACTTCGATATGCATGGTCATGGTCACGATCCTTTGGGCGTGGGGTTGCGGTCATGCCCGATCCGGCGGGCAAGGGGGTTTGCGCTGACGCCGTGCAACAGGATCGACATCGAAACGGTAAGCGAGACGCAAGCTAGGAGTTCAGCCTCGTTCGGGAAGTCAAACTCGTCCATCATCAGCAGGGTAAAAAGGATCGAGGCCAATCCACGCGGGCCGAACCAACCAAGAAACAGCTTTTCACGCGCCGGCAGGCCAGTGCCGAAGAGAGAGAGGAAAATCGGCAACATGCGAACCACCGTCAGAAAAAGGACCGCCAAAAGAACGGTCGAAATCCCTGCATGGGCCAAGCCCTGCGGCAACAGAAATGCGCCAAAGACCAGGAAGGCTGCCATCGTCAAAAGCTGGCCCGCACCTTCCATGAATTCGCCGATGAAATGGATGTCGTGGCGATAGGTGTTGCCGAACACCATACCCGCGACAAAGGCCGCAATGAAACCGTTACCCCCGACCAGCGTCGCCGCCAGATAGGCGGCAAAGGCCGACAACAGGAACAGGACCGCCCCCGCAGGGACCTGCATCAGGTCGCGGCCCTGCGCCCAGTCCATGGCGCGCGCGGCCGTCCAGCCGATCACGATGCCTGTCGACGCGCCAAAGACAACCTCGCGTACGGCCTCCATCGCCAAATCGCCGCCTGAAACCGCATGGCCCATCGTCGTTGACGCCAGCGTTGCGCCCAAGAGTACGAAGGGCAGCGCCAGCCCGTCGTTCAACCCGCTTTCGACGTTGATTGTCTGGCCCAATCGCTCGGGCACTGCCGGGTTGACGACAACCGCCTGCCCAAGGGCCGCATCCGTTGGCGTCAGAACCGCCGCCGTCAACAGCGCCAGTGACAGCCCCGAGGCAGGGTTCAGCCAATAAGCCACCACGGTGCCGACTGCGATCGTCAGCGGCATGCCGATCACCAGCATCCGCGCTGGCAAGGTCCAGCTCAGGATCAACCGTCGAAAGCGGACGTGGCTTGCATCTGCGAACAGCACAAGGATCAGCGTGGCCTCGGCCAGAAACACCTTACCGGAATGGATTACCTCGCCCGGAAAAGCGTCGTGCAGCGGGCCGCTCAGTGCCAGGCCAAGTCCGGTGAAAAGGATCGGCAGCGTCAGAACTGTGCGCGTTAGCGCCTTGCTGAACAGCGAATAGGCCGCAAAGGCCAGCAGGACGACCAGTGCCTCAGCCATTCAGCAACTCTGCCTTTTGAAGCCGGGCAAAGCGTTTGCGCAGCAGCGCAAGCTTCGGCTCGATATAGGACTCGCAGAAGGGGCCTTGGCGGTTGCGACTGTAATAGTCGTGAAACCGTGGATCGGATGCCTTGAACGTGCGAAATGGCAAGACCGCCGTTACAAAACTCTGGCCGGCCTCATCCTCCAAACGTGCAAGGATCTGGCGAGCATCATCGGCGATGGCATCGCTTTGGGCATAGACCGCGCTGCGGTACTTGCCGCGCATCTTGTGCGCCGAGGTGCTGGCATGGGTGGCAAGATGCACCGCGATCAGGTCCTCGAGGGTGATCTCGTCCGGGTCCCATGTGACGACAACCGCTTCGGAATAACTGTCTTGCGGCGGGTCCGAAGCGATAAAGCCCTGCCGGACCGTCTGCACGCCGCACAGTGACCGGAACACGGCTTCGGTGCACCAGTGACAGCCGCCGCCAAAACCTGCCTCATGCCCGGTCATTCCGCGTCCTCCACCGGCACGGCGCCCTGGGCCAGCTTCAGCCGTGTCCAGAGGTTCATGTTGATGACGATGGCGGCGATCTCGGCAATTGCGGTCACGTCAAAATGCGAGGTCAGCGCCGCGTGTCGCCCGGGGAACGTCGCCATGTCATAGGTGGTCAAAGCCTCGGTATAGGCAAGCGCGCAGCGTTCGGCATCGCTGAACATGGTGCTTTCCCGCCATGACGGCAGATGTGCCACCTTCGCCGCGCCGATGCCCCGATCAAGCGCCGCCTGGGTGTGGAGGATCAGGCAGTAGGAACAGGGGTTCAATTGCGCAACTCGCAACCGCAGCAACTGTGCTAGACCGGCATCCACCGAGAGTTCGGCGGTATAGCCGACCGAGGCCGCCATCTGCTGGGCGATGCCATGAAAGCCGATCAGATCAGGGTCGAACCGAGTGTTTTCAAAGGCGACCATGGCTTACCCTCCGATGCCGAATTTTTCCCGCCACTCGGGTCGGGTCGTCGCGACGCGACGCAGGAACGGGCAAGTGAGGCGAATTTCGTGGGGACGGCTCTGTATCGCCTCGAAGACCTCGGTGGCAAAACGTCCGCCCGCGCCGGTCCCGCGCAGGGCCGGGTCCACCTCGATATGGCTCATCACCATGCGATCGCCTTGCCAGTGATAGCTGACAAACGCATCCGACGGCGCCATATGACGGACAAAACGCCGGCTTGGCTCGTCATGGACAAGGCCCGGATCGTAAAGGCCGGCGCGGGACAATTCCTTGTCGAGGTCCGACAGCTTTGGGTTTCGGACCTTCCGCCCCCTGATCTGAAAGGTGGGAAACTTGTCGGCGCTGCCCGTCAGGGCGATCAACCGTTGGGCCGCGTCAGAGTCCTTGTCGACCTCGGCCAGTTCATATGCAAGACCGCGCTCTTCGAGGGCGGCCTGATAGAACCGCGTCTTGTGGCAGCGCAACTCGCCAAAAAGGGTGATGTCAGCCATCTGCAGTCTCTAGCGGGGTCAGCCCGGCAAGGATGGTGGGCAGGTATTCGGCCACCGTCGGATGTACCGGCAGTGCCTGCTGCATAATCTGGTAACTCGAGCCCGTCGCCATATAGTTCGACAGCGTTGCAATGATCTCATCCCCGGCAAAGCCAAAGACGGTTGCGCCCAGGAAAACTCCGGTGTCACCGTCGACGATCAGACGGATCAGGCCCGTCGTCTCGCCCTCTTCCTTGGCCCGGCTGACCCGTTCCATCGGCATATCCGAAATCAGGATACGCCGCCCCTTGGCCACCTCGGCCTGTGCTCCGGCACGAGTCATCCCGACCCGTCCCAGCGGCGGATCGGTGAACATGGCATAGGTCGTGGGTCGTGCATCGGCCCCCGCCCATTGATGCAGACCGGTCAAGCCGTCGCGTTCGGCCAGTACGATTTCATGGTCGTGATAGGCGGTATGGGTGAAAGCCCCGCGACGGTTGATGTCACCCAGCGCCCAGATGCCAGACACCGCCGTCTTTAGCCGGGCATCTGTCGCAAGATAGCCGCGCGCATCCGTGGTCAGCCCCACCGAACCAAGGTTCAGCTTATCGGTGTTCGGAACCCGACCGGTCGCGAATAGGATGTGGCTGGCAGCGATCTCGGCGCCATCCTCAAGCGTGACCAGCACCCCACGCATACTGCGGCCGACCGATGCAAGACGGGCATTCAGCCGCAGGTCGATACCGTCCCCACGCATGATGTCCGCGATGATCCCGGACACATCTGCATCTTCGCGCTCAGCCAGCCGGTCGGCCCGGTGCAGGATGGTGACCCGCGAACCGAGCCGCGCAAATATCTGGCCCAGTTCCAACCCGATGTAAGAGCCGCCCACAACAACCAGATGATCGGGGCGTTCCGTCAGGGCCAGAAGGCCAGCGTTATCCAGTGCCGAGATGGTTTCAATTCCCGGAACCGGTGGCAGGAATGGCCGCGTGCCGGTATTCAGATAGATCTGGCGCCCCAGCAGGATACGATCACCCACGGCGACCCGGAAGCGCCCGTCTTGGGTGCGCCCGTCGAACCTTCCCCAGCCCAGAACGACGGTCAGATTCTCGGCCCCGTTCAACCACTCGGTCAGCCCCTTGCGCGCCGTTTCGCTGCGCGCCCGCATCCGGGCCATCGCTGCGGCGAAATCCACCTCGACCGGGCCGGTCGTTATGCCGAAGTCCGCCGCGCGCCGCGCAAGATGCGCGACTCGGGCCGATTTCCGCAACGTCTTGGTTGGGGTGCAACCGGTGTTGACGCAAGTCCCGCCAAGCCGATCCCCCTCAATCAGGGCAACCCGGTCGCCGCGTTTGGCCAGCGCCACGGCAAGCGAGGGCGCGGCCTGACCGGACCCAATGATAATGCTGTCGAACTCGTCCATGGTCCCTCGTCCTGTTGTGTTGCCGTTCCGTGCATTGCGGATCAGTTGTCGTTGCCCTGGTCGGCTTCGTTGTAGGGAATGCGCTGCAGACGGTCATCCCGGATGATTTTGGTCGCCAGCCAGACATACTCTTGGCGCGCGGTATCATAGCCAAGCATCGAGAAACCTTGACCAAAGGGGCACGGCGGGAAATCCGGAAATCCGATACGCAAGACATAACGGTCAGGGTCGGCATTGAATTCGGGCCGCCGCACCTTGCGCACACCATAGCGCAGGTCGCTTTCTTCGGCACCTTCGCTATGAACCGCGCCCTCGGCGGCCCTCAGCTGCGACACGAGCGATTGTGGCGCTCCCTCGCCTTCCAGATCATGGGCATCAATCAGAAACCCCTTGCGCACGCCGCCGTCGGCCAACAGTACATAAACGTTCGAGGCATCGTCATGCGTATCGTCGGTGGCATAACGCAGACGTGCCTCGACGGTTAACCCGGCCGGGTCGATGACCGTGCCATCGCCGACATCGACAATCTGCCCATCGCGGATACGGAAATCATGAATGTAGCCCGCTTCAATCAGATCAGCGATGGCTGTTACGGCATCGGTGGCGTTCAATTGCATGGTCTGTATCTCCCGTTGATCTTATTGTGCGCTTCAAGTGCCGCAAAAGGTGACGAACTTGCCAAACTCTGCAGGTGCGGGCGCTGCGAAAGCCTCGGCGCCCTTCTGCTGCGTGAATGGCCGTGAGAGGACATCAGAGAGCCGATCGAACGGTCCCATGTCGCCCGCCGCCGCCGCCTTCAATGCCGCGTCGACCAGATGGTTGCGTGGAATGTAGATCGGGTTGACAAGGTCCATCGCCTTGGCACGGCGCAGATCGGGAATATCCTCCGCCGCCATTCTACGGACATAGCGGTCGACCCAGGCGTCGAACTTCGTCGGATCGGCAAAAAGCGCACGGGCACTGGCCACGTTGCCGCGCACAAAGACCGACAGGGATCGGAAAAGCCCTGTGTAATCAACCTGTTGCCCCTCAGCCGTCGCCATCAAGTCATTGATCAGATCCAGATCGCCTGGCAATTCCTTGAACAGGCCCAGTTTGGCTCGCATTCCTCTCAGCCATTCTGCCTGATAATGCGCAGGAAAAGCGTTGATTTCGTTCGTCAGTTGGCGAATGGCATCGTCGCTGTCCTGAGGATTGACCAGATCGATCAGCGTTTCGGCAAAACGCGACAGGTTCCAGACCATGATTGGCGGTTGGTTGCCATAGGCATAACGCCCGTGCTGGTCGATAGAGCTGAACACAGCCTTCGGTTCATAGACATCGATGAAGGCACAGGGGCCGTAATCGATCGTCTCACCGGAGATGGTGGTGTTGTCGGTGTTCATCACGCCATGGACAAAGCCCACCAGTACCCATTTCGCGATCAGCGTTGCCTGCGCGTCGCGAACGCGGCGAAAGAATTCCAGATAACGGTCCGGTCGCTCGCCAATATCGGGGTAATGGCGGTCGATGGCATAATCGGCAAGCTGGCGGACCTTGTCGGTCTCGCCCCGCGCGGCGAAGAACTGGAAGGTGCCGACCCTGAGATGCGAAGCCGCGACGCGCGCCAGAACCGCGCCCTTCTCATAGCCGTTACGCTCTACCTCTTCTCCGGTCAGCGTGACAGCAAGCGCGCGCGTGGTGGGAATCCCAAGCCCGTGCATTGCCTCGCCGAACAGATATTCACGCAGGACTGGCCCCAGCACCGCCTTGCCGTCACCGCCGCGTGAAAATGGGGTTCGACCCGATCCCTTCAGGTGGATGTCGCGACGCTGACCATGCCGATCGTTCACCTCACCCAAGAGCAACGCGCGCCCATCGCCCAGTTGAGGCGAAAACCCCCCGAATTGATGCCCAGCATAGACCATGGCGAGCGGCATCGCACCTTCCGGCGCGACCCCGCCACTCAGCATCGCAGCGCCGCCCGCCGTGTTCAGCGCATCGGCATCCAGACCCAGATCTGCTGCCAACGCCCGGTTCAGCCGCAATACCCGGGGCGCGGGTGCCACACTGCCGGCCCATGGTACATAAAACCCCTCAAGCTTCTGGGCATAGCTGTTGTCGAACGTGATGGTGGGTAGTTCAGTCATCGGATCTCCGCGCAGGCCTTTGGCTGCAGACGTGTAGGTGTTATCGGGATCGGGCGGTGACCCGACCGACCAGTCAGGTGCGGCTCAGGTCGATATCATCGGCGTCAAGCGCGGCCAGAAACCGCCCGGCATTCAGCCGGAAGTCGGCAAAAACCACGTTGCCTTCGGGGTCGATCAGCGTGAACCATGGTGTTCCGCCCGAACGGTAATCCTCCATGAAGGTCGGATAGCGTTCGCCAGCCGGCGGCTGATCCTGACCGAAGGGGATATCGAGCTCATATCGCAGCTGGTTCAGGCGCAGCTTGTCGACGGTGTTCACTTCGGCGCCTTCGAACACGGTCTGGATCACGGCAAATCCGAAACCCTTATCCTTTAGCGCGCTGTAAAGCGCCTTCAGCGTCGGAAAACCGCGCGAATGGCAGCCGGGGCACCAGTCCTGAAAACAAAAGATGATCTTCCATCCCTCGCCCAGGTCGGACAGCCGCACCGGCTTCGTGATCGGATTGCCTTGACCGTCGATCCATTCATTGACCCGTAATTCGCGGGCCTTTTCTCGCAAACCACCAAAAGCCATGGTCTTTTCCTTTCTGCCCAGTCAGAGGGGCGTGTCGATCAGTTCATCTGTGCCGGATCGCATCGCATCTGCCGCACCCGGCTTTCAAAGTCGTTCTCTTGTGGCCGCCACGGCACCCCGTCCAGCCAGCCGACCGCGTCAGAGGCATAGCGCAACCCGTCGATACGGGCAGAAAACCCGGGCCCCACGGACACGGCGCGGCGCTCTTCGTCCAGTTCCAGCCAGCCGCGCGCGATCAACCCGCTGACCATTAGGTCAAGGTTCAGCTGTTCGCCCGGACCCGCAGTGTTCAGCGCCAGTGGCACGGTGATCTCTTGGGACGTGCCATCCGACTGCCGCAGCCGCAAACGTACCTTGCCCGCTGCTTCGGCATAGGCCCAAACGACCGTGGCTTCCGTAACCTTTAGGCGGTCGTCCCCCTGTAAGGCGCGGAAGACGGGGTCGCGCTCCAGACCGGATGCCGCCACATCACCGATGATGTGCAGGTTCGGCATCCGGCCCGGCATAGCGGCGCGCAAGAAGTGGATCACATCCAACACGTCGTCTGAGGCTCCAAGGCAGGTCACATCCCACCCCGGCTGAAGGACCTTGGCAATCGCCTCTTCATTGCCGTGAAGCGTCGTGAACGCCGTCGGGCCCGCATCCGAACCAAATCTTTGGTTCCCCGGTCCTCCGGTGGCCACGTCCACCCGATCCGCCCGGAGCACCTCTCCGCCGGCAAGGGTGACCCGGAACTCTGCATTTTGGCGACCGATGTCGGTGACAAGGCCCGCGATCAGCTGCACCTCGATTCCCGCATCGGCCAGCTTGGCCATCCAGGCACGGCTCTGTTCCGCCATATAGCGGCCGAACAGGGCTCGGGGGGCGGCAAAGGCCCCGAAATCCCCCGACGATAGGCTGTCCGCCCAGCGGTCAAGATGCTGCGGCTGATAGACAGCGATTTCCTGCCGCAACTCTGGCCAGTTGACGGCCAGCCACCCGGCAAAGCCCGCCCCGAGTGTCGTATTCTGCCTATCCAGAAGATAGGCAAAACGCCAGGGCTGATGGCTGGCATGGTCGGCATAGACCCGCCCCGCACCAAAACGCCCCGGTGCGGGGCCAATCAGCGTCAGCGCGTCACCGGGCCGCAAGTCGGCTGAGGCCAGAAAGGCCGCCGCCGTGGCGCCGTCACCGATGATCGCCTGATGGCGGGGCGGGCTCGAGTTCATTCGGCCGCAGCGCGTTTGGGCAGAACCCAGTTCGGCCGGACGAAGTGACAAGTATAGCCGTTGGGAATGCGCTCCAGATAATCCTGATGCTCTGGCTCGGCTTCCCAGAAATCACCCGCCGCCTTCAGTTCGGTCTTCACCGGACCCGGCCACAGACCCGAAGCTTCAACGTCAAGGATCGTGTCCTCGGCGATCTTCTTCTGTGCGTCAGACGTATAGTAGATGCCCGAGCGGTACGAAGTCCCCCGATCATTGCCTTGACGGTTCAGAGTGGTCGGGTCGTGGATCTGGAAGAAAAATTCCAGAAGCTTCCGATAGCTGATCTTGGCGGGGTCGAAGATGATCTCGATCCCCTCGGCATGGGTGCCATGGTTGCGATAGGTCGCGTATTTCACGTCACCGCCGGTATACCCGACACGGGTCGAAATCACGCCGGGAAGCTTTCGGATCAGATCCTGCATGCCCCAAAAGCAGCCACCGGCCAGAACCGCACGTTCGGTCATTTCTTCTCCTCCACCTGATCGAGATATTGCCCATACCCCTGGGCTTCCATGTCTGCCTTCGGCACGAACCGAAGGCTGGCCGAGTTGATGCAATAGCGTAGGCCGCCCCTCTCGCGCGGGCCATCGTTGAACACATGGCCCAGATGGCTATCGCCGTGTTTTGACCGCACCTCGACCCGCCGCATCCCGAAGGACGTGTCGGAATGTTCGGTCACATTGTCGATAGGCTTGGAAAAGGCGGGCCAGCCACAGCCTGAATTAAACTTCGCCGATGAGGCAAAGAGCGGCTCGCCCGAGACGATGTCGACATAGATGCCCGGCTCGAAATGGTGGTCATATTCGCCGGTAAAGGGGCGTTCCGTCCCGTTTTGCTGCGTCACGCGGTATTGCTCGGGTGTCAGCCGGGCCAGCGCGTCGTCGGACTTTGTGTAGGTCATCACAGGTCTCCCGGGTCAATTTCCTGATCCGAAAGATGGGCGATGCACGAAAAAAATGCCAGTGCACGGCAGCTATAGTTGTCATAGCCCCGAAGTTAGGAGAGGCGCAGCGTACCCCAATCATGGGCCGCGGCAAGGGCCAGGATCTGCCGCACCTCGCGCGGATTTCCCGATCCTGACACTGCCACCAGCGACACCTGACGGGACAGATCCAACCCGACGACCGGGCGAAGGGTGATCCCCGCCACAATAGTCGAGCGTTCGGGCAATGAACATACACCGGCCCCGGCGGCGACCATTTGTTGCACCCAGTCCTCGCGTTCACTTTGCAGGCGTGGTCGCATCACGATGTTTCTATCCATGAAATGTTTGATCAAAACCGAACGAAACTCACAGTGCAGCCGGTCCAGATAGGGCTCTTCCGACATTTCGGAAAGCGAGACCTCGGCCTTAGCTGCTAACGGATGTTCCGCCGCCATCGCCAGCCGCAATTGTTCGCGGTAAAGGGGCTGAACCGTCAGCTTCACGCTGGGTTTGGGCGCATCGGTCAGCACGCACAGATCATAGCGCCCCGACAGAACCTCGGCCTCGGTCTCGCCCGGCTGCATCGGCAGGAACAGAAGTTCAACCGCGGGCAGTTGACCCAACACATGCCTCCAGAACACCGCCATGGTCGCCGGCGCGATGGTTGTCGCTATCCCGATCGTCAACCGTCGCCGACGCCCGATGACCGAGGTTTCCGCGATCTCGGCCACCGCGTCCAGGCTTGACTGAATCCGCATGAATTCCACCTGCACATCGCGCCCTAAGGCCGTCAACCGCGTGTCCTTGCCATCGCGATAGAGCAGCGGGCCACCCAATTCATCTTCTAGCCGTTGGATAGCCCGTGTCAGGCTGGGCTGCGAGACACCGCTTTGGCGCGCGGCTTCGGTGAAGTTCAGGCTTTGGGCGAGGTTCAGGAAATACGTAACTTGGTTAAGGTCCATAACGAGTTCCCGTGTAAACTCAAACGTCGTGGGGGTTCTGTCGCAACGTTTTCCGGCTTGCAGTGCCGTGAGCCGATTTCATAATCGATGCCCCCGAGCTTGCCAGGGTGGAGAATGTTGTGATCGATTTCAAGTACGCACGGTTTTCCAAGTGCCCCGCTTGGACTTGCCCGGGTTTCGTGGAGAGCGTTTAGCTCAATTCCCGGGCCTTTCGCTCGAAGGTGATGGGGCTCTGGAAGCCGAGCGATGAATGCCGTCTGACGGGGTTATAGAAACCGTCGATGTATCTGGCCACGGCGTTTTCGGCCTGCTGGCGGGATTGCCAGGCGACCGACCAGATCAGCTCCGACTTGATGGTCTTGAAGGTGGTGAGGAGGATCAGGAAACAGTCCTGTGGAATGTTTTCCCGACGCAAGACCATCGAGTTGTCATAACAGTCCTCGCGCCCGCTCATCCGTTGCCGGCAGGCGATTGCCTGCAATCGCCGAGAGGGAAATCAGGATGCCCCGTTTTCACAGGTCGGCCTGAAAGTCGACAGAGCAGTATTGCGATCCACCATTGGAATGGTGAACCAGGCCCGGCGCGGGGTTGAGAGCCACCAGAGCACGGCGCAGGGTTTCGACCGCCAGGTTGCGCTTCAGGCGATCACTCGTGACCCAACTGACGTCGAGCCATGGTGCCGCCACGGGTCCGAGGCCCATAGCGAGGGGCGCGAGAAGAGGTCCAGAACGATGGCGAGGTAGAGCCAGCCCTCCGCCGTCCAGATGTATGAGATGTCGGCCCCCCACTTTCTGTCCAGGCCACCCGCCATGAAGTCTTGCGCCATGAGGTTCAGGGCGATGGGCAAGGCATGTTCGCTGTCGGTCGTGCGTTTGAAGCGCCGCTTCTGCCGCGCGATCAACTGGTTCTCGCGCATCAGCCGCGCCGTGCGGTGACGTCCGATCTTATGGCCCTCATCGACGAGATCGCGATGCATCCGCGGGCTGCCATGGGTGCCCTTCGACAGGGCGAACACTGTTCGAATGTGGGCGAGATGGATCATGTCATGTCGCTGACGCTGGCAGGCCGGGCGGTCGCGCCAGGCGAAGAAGCCCCCCTGGCTGACGTTCAGGGTCCGGCACATCCTGTGGATGGGGGAGCTTGCCTTCTCCGCTTCGATGAACGCAAAGGTCATCGACTTGCGTCTTTCGCGAAGAAGGCGGCCGCCTTCCTAAGAAACAGCCTCGGTTGCAGGAAACGGAGCCAATTCAAAGCCGAATCTCTTGGCGCGGCGCTGGAGGTTGGCCAGGACGCGTGTTCTATGGCGCTCTTCATACGCCGCAGCGCCAGGATCGTGATATGTCATGCCGAAGCGAACTGCGTTGTAGAAGAGGACAGCGATCTTGCGCGCGGTCGCAGTCACGGCCTTCTGCTTGCCGATCCGGGACGACAGCCGCCGGTAGAACGCCCCCAGAGCCGTGTCGCTGCGCCCGATGGTCGTCGCTGCCAGCCGCAACAGTGCGGCAGCTCGGCTGGACGATCGCCGTGTGCGGGATGACAGCAACTTGCCGCCAGATATCTTGTTGCCCGGTCCCAGACAGAGCCATGAGGTGAAGTGCTTGGCGCTCTTCCAGGCCCGCAGGTCCGTGCCGCATTCCGAGATCAGCTTCAGGGCGAGCGAAGGACCAAGCCCATGGATCTGGGTGAGGTCTGTGCCCAGAACGCCATAGAGCGCGGCTCGCACATCAAAGGAGGGCGCATTGACCTGCTTGCGCTTGGTCCTTGCTTTGGGCAGTGCCGGAACATCCCCATCGGCCCTGACAGTCAGTGCGGCAACGGCGGCCTCCAGCTTGCGGTCACAGTCCTCGATCTTGGTCTGGTAGAAGTCGTAAAGATCGAGTGCCTGTGTGAGGGCGAAGATATGTTCAGCACGGTCATTGCCGACGAGGGCTGCCTTGATCACCTCAATGGAGGAATGGCAGCGGATGTCACGGAATACGGCCAGCACTTCGGGGTCACGCTCCCCTGAGACGATGGCACGGATAATCCGCATGCCCGTCGCCCCGGTGATATCCGACACGACATGATGCAGCTGCAGGTTCATCTCCATCAGAGCCTTCTGCATGTGCTGAATATGGGCGGCGGCATATTCGACCAGCCTTTCCCTCTGGCGCAGATAGCCATGCAGGGTGGCAATCTCGGCGGCGGGGCGGAAGCTGCTGCGCAAAAGACTATAAGAGTGCAACTGTCGTAGGCTCCAGACTTCGGTAACGGGGACGTCCCGGTCAAGCCCTTTTGGGCGTGAGATTTCACCCGCAGAGGAGCGGATGGGTTGAGGCAATCGTCCTTTGTCGCCCATCTCGGGCCAGCCTTTGTCTGAGATCACCCCGGGTGCATGCTTCGGTCCGTGGTCGGCGCGGCGGCCGCCAACATGATGCTGGTTCAATGCAATTCCGATGTGCCCATCTCGTTGGCGTGCTCCGTTTCGCGGGCAACAGTCCGGACCACGGCATCATCGGAACCGCGTCCCTGGGGGGACCTCGAAAGCCTGCCGTCAGGTGGCAGCCTGGCTCAGGCGGTGGTTCTCAAATGACATTCGGCACCGCAGCATCGGCACGGAAGTCGCTGTCCTCGACCCACATGCGGTGCAGGATGACACTGATACGGCGCGCCAGCGCGACCATCGCGCGCTTCGATCCTCGGCGGCGGGCAACCTGTGCAGCCCAGGTCCTGAGCCATGTCGCGCGTCCGCGGTGCATCATGACCGTCGCAGCCTGGCACAGGGCGCGCCGCAAGTTCACGTCGCCGGCCTTGGTGATCCCGCCCGAGACATCGCGCTCGCCCGACTGGTTTCGCGAGGGCGTCAGTCCAACCCAAGGCCCGACCTTCTTCGAGGACGTGAAGCGGCCGGGGTCATCCACCGCGGATCGATAGGTCAGTGCGACCACTGCGCCGACCCCTGGCATGGACATCATGCGACGGCAGGCCGGATCCTCTTGGGCAAGCTGGCGGACACGGCGCTCCAGCCCGGCCAGCTCTTGTCGGAGCGATAGTCGCGCCCGCAGCATCGGCTCTGTTGCCGCTTCGAGCATCTGATTGCCTGCGGCCAATTCGCGAATGCGCTGTTCAAACCTGCCGCGCGATATGGAGCCGACCTTCAGGCCAAAGTTCCGCAACAGCCCGCGAAGAGACATTTCCAGCGCGATGAACCCCTGTTGCACCGCCTTGCGCGCGTTCAGAACAGCGCGGACCTCCTGTGCCGAGACGGACTTGCAGTGGACCGGCCGGAACCATCCCAGATGAAGCAAGCGCGCGATCCCTTCGGCATCCCTGCGATCGGTCTTGATCGGCATGGCCTTCAGCGCACCCTTCACCTGCCGGGTTTCCATCAGCACGACGTCAAGTCCAGCCTCGGTCAGCCCGCGGTGCAGCCATTGCGACAGGGGGCCGGCTTCCAGGCCGATGGCGGCGATCGTGCCGTCTAGGTCCCCCATCCAGCGCGTCAGCGCTTCCGGCTCGCTCGCAACCTGCGCCTCCCTCTCGATCTTCCCATGCTCGCTGACCACGCAGATCGCGGTCTTCTCCAGCGACACGTCCAGTCCGACAAACAGCATCATCCCGAAGTCCTCCCTATGGATCCGATACGGGAATGGCGCCAGCTTGCCTTCGGTTTGGCAACGGTAACGGGTGGGTCGCGGCGCAGGCCCCGTTACGGCATCTCATTGATCGTCAAAGCCAGAACATGACGGTTGCGGCGAGGGCGACGGCAGACAGGAAGGTCTTGGCGCATCTGTCATAGCGTGTTGCGACCCTGCGCCAGTCTTTCAGCCGACCGAACATGATCTCGATGCGGTTGCGGCGGCGATAGCGCCGCTTGTCATAGCGGACAGCTTTGCCGCGCGACTTCCGGCCGGGGATGCAGGGGCGTATCCCCTTGTCTTTCAACGCATCTCGGAACCAGTCGGCGTCGTAACCCCAGTCCGCGATCATCCACTCGGCAGCAGGCAGACTGCCCAGCAGGGCGGCGGCTCCGGTGTAGTCGCTGACCTGCCCTAAGGTCATGAAAAACTTCAGGGGACGTCCTTTTGCGTCGGTGACGGCATGCAACTTGGTGTTCAGTCCGCCCTTCGTTCTGCGAGTCAGACGCCCGCGCTGATCGCCTGGCCCCCCTTTTTCGCCCGCAGGCTCGAAGCCGTGTGGTGCGCCTTGAGATATGTCGCATCGATCATGATGGTCTTCTGCTCGGTGCCCTCGGAGGCCAGTCCCTCCATCATCCGGGCGAAAACTCCCATGTCGCCCCACCGCTTCCAACGATTGTAGAGCGTCTTTGGCGGGCCATACTCACGCGGGGCGTCGCACCAACGCAAGCCATTGCGGTTGATGAAAATTATGCCACTCAGCACCCTCCGGTCATCGACCCGCGGCTTGCCATGGCTCTTTGGAAAGAACGGCCTCAACCGCTCCATCTGCTCGTCGGTCAACCAAAAAAGATTGCTCATCATCACCCCCGTCAGTCCGGGAGCTTGAATCACGCAGGCAGACCGGCCTCAAGCCGATTAATGGGTCCTGACCCCTAGGAAGTTGCAATCGTCAAGCCTCGGCTTGCGACTCGCGACATCCGATATCGGTCTCAACTGCTCGTCTCGCGGATCAGGTTTCGCGCTTGACGCCAATGAGGTTGCGCTGATTTCGTGTAGTCCCTTGGGGTTGTTGGCGCCATCAAAGCAGATCGGCGAACTGCTCCAAATCGGCAACCGTTGCGACCAGCCCCTGCTGCGTCAGGATCGACAGATACTCTTCAACGCTCTTGGGCGGGTTCTTGAGGCGCGCGCGAACTTTGCGCAGCGTTGAGCAGACCAAACCTGGCGCGAGAGACAGCTGGTTCCGGAAAAAGTCATCGGGGTGCTGGGTCTCAATGCCAAACGGTGCAAGTACCTCTGGCGGGAAGTCCTTCAGGTTCTGGGTTACGATGGCGTCGCACCTTCCAACGATTGCGGCCGCCAGAACGTGCCGATCATCTTCGTCCGGCAACGTGAGGGCGGGCACCAATGCTTCATAGCCGGTGACCAGGCAGTCGCGTGTCGCCCTGTCCATCAAGTCACGGGTTCGCTCCAGCGCCGCCCGCTCCCGATGAGGTTCATTGCGCAGAAGCGCGTCGATCCATTCCCGATGGATGTCAGCCGTCCACTTGGCCTTGAAAAGATCCGTGACCGCCAATTGCATCAGCGCGTCCCGCATGGGCGCAGGGTAGAGGACATTCGCGTCGAAAAGGACCGTGTACTGGCTCATTTCGAGCCATAGCCCATGTCCTGGTCCTGTGCGTCGGCGGCCAGTTGATCAAGGACAGCTTCGCGCTCGTTGTCGATGGCTGCCTTGTACGACATGACGTCTTCCATGCGGACGCGGCGATGCTTGCCGACCTTCCGATGCGGGATACTGCCATCCTCGAGCAGTTTGATCAGGAACGGCCGCGATACATTCAATACCTCTGCCGCCTGGGCAGTCGAGAGTTCAGCGTTCTCAGGAATGATGGTGACGCCGCGACCGGCTGCCATCGCCTCGAGGACCTCCATAAGTAGCGCAACAGCGCCCGCAGGAAGTTCGATCGGTTCCATCTGCTCCGCGTCTGTAACGCGAAGCTTCAAGGGGCCTCGGGTCGCCGCAAAGCGCGACAGGGCCTGTCCGGAGACGCGCGCGATTGCCGCGTCCTGCGGGGTCGGTGGAAGATGCCGGTGTGCCAACATGTTCATGGTGGTCTCCTCTGCGTTTTGTACTGCCTACCACTATATATGAAATAAGTGCAACAAATGCATTAAGTGAACAGCGTTTCTCGGGATCCTCTGCTGCATGAGGGCTTCGGCGCCTTTGCCACCAACGTGAACAGCGAAGCCTAGTGCAGTCTTCAGTTCGTAATCCGCCACATCCGATAGCGTCCTTGCCCGGTCACCTCACGGATCAGACCACGCGATTCCATCTAGGCAAGGTTGCGCTGGACGGCGGCGCGACTGGCGCCGATCAGAGCTTCGGCCATCGGGGCGGATACAAGGGGCCATTCGGTCAACACGGCGCGCAAGGCGCGAGGGGTCTTTCCCGAAAGTGAGGTCATCTCGGCTTCCGCCCGCACTGACCACGCTTCAATATCGTCGAGGTGCCGCATCGCGGTCAGACACGCCGTCTCCATTCCGTCAAGCCAGCGGGCTAGACGTTCAGCGGGTGGACCACCGGCGCGCAGCCCCCCTGCCCCGCCCATGGCTAGAGGTGCAAAGACTGCTCCCTTACCCTCACTGGTCGCGATCCACGCAGCTGTGACGGCCGCCTCCATTCGATCGCCTTGCTGCCCGAGTCCCGCGAGGCTCCAGAGGTGAAAGCCCATGCAAGCACGGGTGATTGGGTGCAACTCGGAGGCTTGCGCCGTCAGGTACAACCAACCGCCTGCGCGATCCGCAAACGGTTCGGCCGCATCGGCAAGGTTCTCGGGGTCGCGGCGGTCAAGGAATGCAGCAAGGTCAACCTCAGGCCTTGGCCCACCCGATAGCCGCCGTACCGCCCAACCGACACGCGCGAGCGCGGCAGTATCGTCCTGTACCCCTGACAGGCGCATGGATATCCAGAGCGCCAACCTATCCGGTCCAATGCGGTCGCCCGCAAACCAACTCAGATCGGCAGCCTCGATCAAGGCCAGCCTGTGGCACCAGCCCACTGGCCCGCGCCGCAGCCTATCATCAAACGCACCAAGCCGGCCTGCGGCGCGGGCGAGACGCGCGGCATGGCCCGCCTCTGCTTTCCGCCAATCGTCGAGGGCTTCGGTTTCACACGGTTCGGCCCTTGGTCCGGGCGGCAAATAATCCGGTTCCTCTTCCATCGGACCGGGCAGAAACCACTGTCGCTTTTCCTTCATGATTTCACTGCTTGGTTTTCACATGATTTCCACAAGGTAGCTCTGGAAGCGGCGAGAGTTTTTGCTTTGCAATTTCAATTTCATTTAGGGCTTCAATAGGGTTCGAAGGGCACGGCGGAATGACAACGCTCAGCAAAGATCGGCCCTTGGAACGGGCAGCTTCCCGCGCTTCAGAGGAAGCTTGGTCGAAGGCGGTTCGGATTGTCCGCGAGTTGGACCGCGTTCTGGACGGGGACTTGCCAATGCGGGAGGCTGTCAGCCGGGCAGCGGTGGAACTGCGCCTGTCGACCCGTCAGGTCTACAATCACCTCGCCCGGTATCGTGGGGAGCGACGTGTGTCGTCGGTTCTGCCGCGAACAAACGGTGCGCGGCGTGCGAGGATATCGATCGGCGTTGAAGCCATCATTTCCGAGACGTTGCGGGAGATGTGGCTGCAGCCGGAGCAACCCGACCTCGCGCCAATCGTCGACGAGATCCGCGCGCGCTGTTCCGGCCAAGGCTTCAAGCCCCCGGCCTATGTCACCGTGGCCAAGCGGATTCCGATCATCTTCACTCCTGAGGAGATCGCACGGCGGCGGCTTTCCGGTGGCAAACATCTTCATCGCCTGAAACCGCGTCCGGGATACATCCGTGCAGCACACGCCCTTGACGTCGTCCAGATCGATCACACACCGGCCGATATCCAGTTCGTCGAGGTGATCGACGATCATGGCGTTTTCGTGGGCAGACCCTATCTGACCATCGCCGCCGATGTGGCGACTAGTGCAATCATCGGCTTTTGCCTCACCCTCGAACGCCCGTCCCGACTCTCGGTGGCATTGTGCTTGGCACACGCGATGTGCCGCAAGGATGACTGGCTGGCCGAACGCGGGATTGCGCACCCATGGGAAATGTGCGGCCGCCCGAAGCAGATCGTTGTCGACTCCGCCAACGAGTTTCAAAGCAGCACCTTCACGACGGGATGCGCCGACTTCGGCATAACCGTCCGCACCCGGAGCAAGGGAACGGTTCATCGGGGTGGCGTTGTCGAACGCCTCCTTGGAAAAGTGAACACGGTGCTTCGCTCTCTTCCTGGCAAGACCGGACGGTCGATCGCGGATCGCGGCGACTATTCGTCCGATGAGAGGGCAAGTCTGACCTTCGCGGCCCTCGAGCGTTGCATCGCCCTGGCAATCGTCGATCACAACCAGACCCAGAACGCGCGCAAGCTGACTGTGCCTCGCCTCGAATGGGAGCTGCGACTTCCACCGACGGACCGGCCGATCGATGATCCTGACCAAGTCCTGCTCAACTTTCTCCCCCGCACAACACGCCGCATCTCTCCCCAGGGCGTCAGCCTGTTCGCCATCGACTACTTCGAGCAATGGCTTGGGCCTCTCGTCGCCCGCCGTGACCGGTTGCCACCTCTGGATCTATGCTACGACCCCCGGGACATCAGCCGGATCTACATCGCCGATCCCGACACGCGGATCTGGCGTCCGGTAAAGCGGCGGGATGGGGTGACCATGCCAATCACCCTTTGGCAGCATGAAGCCGACCGAGCGCGCACGCGAGAGAGCCAACAACGACCGGCGCAGGAAAAGACGCTTCTGCGCCGGGAAATCGCGGCGACCGTCGCCGGGGCCAAATCCAAGAAGGCTCACCTGCGGGAAATGACCAGGGCCCGACACGCCGCAGACGCGCCGAAGGCGTATCAAAATGTCGGGCAGGTTTCGGAGGCGACCCATACCGGACCAGAACCTGACCGACCCCGCCGCGTCTTTCCTGTGGAGACCTGGTAGCATGGCCGACCATCTCCTACCATCAACCTCAGCGTTGCTCGATGCGGATGCTGCCACCCGCATTGCTCATATTCGGGCGCCACGCTGGATAGGCCATCCCGGTGCCTCTGCGGCACATGATGCGATGCGGCTGCTGTTGGAACGCCCGCCATCACTCCGTCCACGCGGCTTGTTGATTGCTGGTCCCTATCACAACGGCAAGACCATGATCGCCGAACGCTTCGCCGTCGAACATCTGCGCCGTGCCGACCGGCAAAGGGTCTGGGTGATCCAGACCCGGGAGGGGGCAGGCCTGTCGCATTTCTACGCCAGCATTCTGTCCGGACTGCGCGCCCCGCAAGCTGCCGGCTGGCGTAGCCTGTCCCGCGCCAGCGAACAGGTCGATCATCTTCTCGACAGCGTCAAGCCGCGCCTGCTCATCTTCGACGAATTCCACAGTGTTCTGCGCGGACGCCGACAGGATGTGAAGGCAATCTTCTCGTTCCTGCGGCGGATCGCACGCGTGCATGACATCTCGCCCGTGCTTGTCGGCGAAATCGCTGTCTATGATGCATTGCACGACACTGAAGAAATGGGCTCGCGGTTCGATACGGTCGCAGTGTCACGGTGGGGAATCGACGAAGACTTCGCCACGCTTCTCGACAGTCTCGAGGCCAGCATGCCGCTTGCGCATGCCTCAAACCTCTCACGACCTCCCCTGGCCAAAATGATCCATGATCTGTCGGAAGGGCTGATTGGCGAGGTGGTCGACATCGTCACCCGGACGGCGGTGGCAGCTGTTGAGAGCGGTGAGGAAAGGATCACGTCCAGCACCGTCATGGCCCTCGGCTATGTACCGCTGTCACGGCGACGGAACTCGGCCTTGCGCCATTCAATGACATGACCAGCAGTGCGCAGAGGATCACCGTCTCCCCGGCCCGCCGCTATAGAGTGGCCGCGGGGCATCGCTGGCCGGTGGACGTCCGGCCAGCTCCTGGGGAGCTTTTGTCAAGCTGGCTGCATCGGCTTGCACATGCCAATGGTGTGCCGCCGCGCTATTTTGGAGCGGTGCTCGGGGTGGCCGGCGAGACATGGTCGGCGCAACTTGACCGGCATCTGCCGGATTCTGTTCGTCGCTTGCTGCTCGACCATACGGCGATCTGCCCCGACGAGATCGACGGTCTTTGTCTGGCCAACAGTCCACTCTCGACCCTGCGCTTGCGGCTGCGGACCCGGCCGCAAGATGCAGGGACATCGACGGCGCAGTCCTGTTGGTTGCAGTTCTGTCCCTCCTGCCTGGGGGAAGACGAGGTGCCCTATTTCCGGCGGAGCTGGACCTTGGCAACCCGCGTGTCCTGCTTTCGCCATGGCTGCCGCTTGCGCGACCGTTGCCCGTCTTGTGGGCAGAGCCTTGCGCCATTTCGTCAGGCTCGGCTCGTGCCACAACAGTACTGCGCCTTCTGCGACGCCCCTCTCGTAAAACCGACTGGCCCGGCAAGTACGGGCGCCCGGCGCCTCGAGCGGCTGATCGACGATCTGCTGCGCCTTGATTCCGCTGGGCGCGCGCAGGACGACCGGAAGTCTCTCGCCGTGCAGCTTATGAAACACCCAGTGCCCGTCAGAACGGCGACATCAACGGTCCCATTCTTGTCGCATCGGGTTCGCTACAATTTCTTCCAGCGGTTGTCAGAGCGGCAGATCGAGGTAAGAGACCCCACAGAACGCGGCCCGCTGACCTTCTGGCTCGGGCTGGCCCGCGCCTCCGAAGACCACAAGGGGTTGGTCGGGACGCTCAGAGATCGGCTTGGCGAAACTGCCGGGCCGGGGCCGGCCTCCTCCTCCAGAGAGCCTGATCTGGCCGCCTTGCTGCGGGCAGCAATCCGGCTTCACCAAAGTCGCTGATTTCCTGCTGAAGCCTGGCCGGTCGCCTAACCTTCCATGGCCCCCGATGGGCCTGCCAGGCCTGCATCGTCCAATTGCTCGGGGTCTGGCAGGTCGCGCAAGGACTCCATCCCGAAGGCAGCCAAGAACGCCTCGGTGGTGACGAAGGTATGAGGCGCGCCACGGCGGGGTTCGCGAGGGCCGGTGCCGATCAGGTCCCGCTCGGCAAGTCGGCCGATCAGGTCACGGCTGATCTCTTTTCCGAAGATGTCCTTCAACCCGTCGCGGCTGATCGGCTGGTGATACGCAATCGCCGCCAGCACGGCCAGATCGTATTCCGACAGGTTCATCGCTTGGCCGTCCACATCCGCCGCGGCGCGGATCGCTGGGGCATAGGCCGCGCGCGTGCGCAGCATCCACGCCTTTCCCACCTGTGCCACCTCATAGGGTCGGCCTTCCAGATCCACTGCCAGATCCTCGATCAACAGATCGACTGAGGCCCCCTGCCCCACGACCCGCGCCAGATCCTCGCGCGCCACCGGGGTCGTGCTTGCGAACAGCACCGCCTCGATCCGACGCATCCATTCCCGCCAGCGCAGCTCAGGGGGAAGAACGGCCAATTCGCGGTCAAGTTCTGTGTCCTCGCGCCGCCCCATGCTCAGACCCCGTAAAGTCGGAACGTGTCCCGCCCTGTCAGTTCGCGCACGGCGCCGAGCGCCACCAGTCGGTCGCAGAGCCGTCGCGCGGCCCGATCCGACATGAAGGCCAATGCCCCCGGCACCAGCGCATCGCGCGACAGGAACAGATCGACCGCCCGGCCCGCCGCCTTGGCGCGCAGCTTCGGGGCCACTGCCCGAAGGCGGGCCGCCGCGCGGGCCAGATCGCCGGCCAGCGGCAGCGCCTGCCGAACGGCAGAGACAACGGCGCGGTGACAGGCCAGCCGCAGCTCATCGCCCCGCAAGCGTATATCGCGGGGCTTGAGCGTCAGCGCCAGAAGCGGCAGCACATGCGTTGCCCCCAACGCTTTTGCCAACGCGGCATCGGACAGGATCAGGGCGGCGGCCTCGGCTCGCGGACTATCGGTCAGCACCGCCTCGACGACCTGCGCCGCGCGGTCCACTGGGGTCGGTCCGGTGGCATCAAGGCAAAGCGCGATCCGCTCTGCCGTTACCCCGTCCAGCGTATTGACCAGATGCGCGACCGAAACCGGCCGCGCCGCCGCGCGTGACCACTGCCGTGCGATCCGCCCCGCCGGGCCGGGGTCGTCGCCCGGTCCCGTCAGGTGCAGGGCATCGCGCAAGGCGCCCTGCCCTTCCCTTCGCCCCGCCATCGCAGCGCAGTTCTCGGCCGCCGTCAGGGCCAGACGATCGCGCCACAGCGCCAGAGGCACATCCCCCGACGCCATTGCCTGACCCAGATGCGCCAGCGCGGCCCCGGACCGGAAGGCCGCAGCCTCCGGCGGCTCGGACGGCGCAGAGACGATCCAGCCCGGCAGCGGGGGCAGCATCGGCAAGGTTTCCAAAGGCTCGGCGCGCGGTTTTCCCATGTCGGCAGCTTATATTGTGACGGCGCTTTCTGCCAGAGAAATGCACCTATAGCGCCGCAGCTTTGTTGGCTCCACAATGTCCAATAATCTTGGCTTATCGGACGTATCGTGCTTTAAATAGAGAATGGCCATTTTCGAGGCGTTGAGTCGCATTAACAACCGCTTTTCCGGCTGAGCGACGCGAGAGAGTGCGGCGGCTGCGTGGTTAGACTCCCCGCCGCCGTGCAGGCTTTAGGTAGAATATATATATCAAGGAACCTGGAAATCTTCAATGGCGCTGAGCATCAAAGATCCCGAAACAGAAAAGCTCGCCCGTGCGCTTGCCGCGCGCACCGGCGAGACCATAACCATTGCGACGCGACGCGCCCTCGAGGATCGGCTGAAGCGGATGGGCTCGCAAGCGGGGAAGGATGCCCTTCTCGAAGACATGGCAGCAATGCAGCGGCGCTTGAGCGCCTTGCCCGTTCTCGATCACCGTAGTCCCGATGACATCATCGGCTACGACGAAAATGGGATTCCCAACTGATGGTGATCGATACGTCCGCCATCGTCGCGATCTTTTTCAATGAGCCTGATGCCGCAGACTATAGTAAACGCATCGCTGACGATCCCATCAGGCTCATCTCGGCGGCAACACTCGTCGAAGCCGGGATGGTCGTCGAAGGGCGCTTTGGCGAACCTGGCGGCGCAGAGCTCGATCTGTGGCTGCATAAGGCGAAGGTTGAAGTCGCTGCAGTGACCGCCGAGCACGCCGATCAGGCACGCCGCGCCTGGCGCCGCTATGGCAAGGGCCGCCATCCGGCCTCACTGAACTACGGAGACTGCTTCTCTTATGCACTTGCCAGTCTGACCGGCGAACCGCTCCTGTTCAAGGGCAACGATTTTAGGCAGACGGATATCGAGGCGGCATGAACAGCGGCGGCGAGATCATACTTGGCGAAGATTTGTCAGAGACGGCGCCCTCGCCTACCCCGCAACCGGCGTCTTACCTGCCGGGTCATCTGCAGGATCTCACCGATCGAGCGCGGGGTTATGTCGAGGCCGCCAGTTCCGCCAACACCCGTCGCGCCTATGCCGCCGACTGGAAACACTTCTCCGCCTGGTGCCGGCGCTCGGGCCTCACTCCCCTCCCCCCGCATTCGCAGACCGTCGGCCTCTACATCACCGCCTGCGCGTCAGGGACCGCCGAACGCGGCGCCAAGGCGAATTCGGTCTCGACGATCGAGCGTCGCCTGTCCTCGCTGTCGTGGAACTATGCCCAGCGCGGGCTAACCCTTGATCGCAAGGATCGGCACATCGCCACCGTGATGGCCGGGATCCGCAACAGCCACGCCCGCCCGCCTTTGCAGAAAGAGGCGGTCCTGGCTGAGGATATCGTTGCCATGCTGGAGACGCTCGACCGGGGAACCCTACGCGGCTTGCGGGATCGCGCCATGCTGCTGATTGGCTATGCCGGCGGTCTCCGGCGCTCGGAAATCGTCGGGTTGGATGTGAAGGCCGATCAGACGGAGGACGGCCGGGGCTGGATCGAAATTCTCGACAAGGGCCTGCTCGTCACGCTGCGCGGCAAGACCGGCTGGCGCGAAGTCGAGATCGGCCGGGGCTCGTCGGACGCCACCTGCCCCGTTGCTGCGATCGAAACCTGGATCAAGTTCGCAAAGCTTGCCCACGGTCCACTGTTCCGGCGCGTAACCGGTCAGGGGAAGTCGATCGGGCCGGACCGGCTGAACGACAGGGAAGTCGCCCGGCTCGTCAAGCGTACTGCGATGTCAGCCGGCATTCGCGGCGATCTGAGTGAAATCGAACGCGCCTTCAAATTCGCAGGGCATTCCTTGCGTGCCGGCCTTGCCTCTTCCGCCGAAGTCGATGAACGCTACGTCCAGAAGCAACTTGGACATGCCTCGGCCGAGATGACGCGCCGCTATCAGCGCCGGCGGGATCGCTTCCGCGTCAACCTGACAAAAGCGGCGGGGCTCTGACACGCTCCCCTCTGCAAGGACTGATGCCAGAATCAATGGAAGGCCATGGACGATTTTGGCCCAAGCGACGAACCGAGCATTTATCTCAGCTCAGGCCAAGCTCACATCTTGTAGCCTGGCTTTTTGTAAAGCGTAGCATCCTTGCCGACGATGTCCGGACGGTAGACCGCGTCACGCCAATGGTTGGCGTCAACTTCCTCGAAGCCAACCGAAACTGATTCCGGTCCATAGCCGAGAACGGTGGTAACGTTGTCGGTGATGGCGTCGGCCAGCGACTGCTTCTGCGCTTCGCTCTTGCCGGGCCAGAGTTTGACGATGATGTGGGGCATGGTGGTCTCGCAATTTGTGTATCCGCCTCACACCGAAATGGATGTGAGGCGGCGGTTGTTTGGCAATAATCCTCTTGGGCGGTGGCAGGCGGACAGTCCGAGAACGTGCCGGGCCGCCGAAGGGCTGCGGCCTACGGCTTGCTGTAGACCGGGAACATGCTCGCGTCGCCATAGTCCTTGATCGGCTCGGCTTTCTTCAGCGTCTCCATATCGGCGCTGGAGATTTCGAAGTCGACATCGGCATTGTTGCGCATGTGATCCGGGTTTGCCGTCTTGGGCAGGGCGACGGGGCCGAGCTGGAGGACGTAACGGATAGCGAGCTGCGGAACGCTGACGCCATACCGTTCGGCCATTTTCCGGAATTCGGGATTGTCGAGGATCTTGCCGTGACCGACGGGTGAATAGGCCTCGACCACGATGTTCTGGCTCTCAAGATAGGCGATCAGGTCGAACGGGGTATTGCTGACATGCGCCAGGATCTGGTTGATCATTGGCTTGACGGAGGCATGCTCGATGAGGTTGTCGATGTCGACCTTCTGGAAATTGGAGACGCCGATCGACCGTAGTTTGCCGGCACCATAGGCTTCTTCCAGCGCGCGCCAGGCTTCGACATTGCCTTCGAAGTAGCGGTTCTCGCCATGAAACTCGGACCACGGCTGCGGGCTGTGGATGATCATCAGATCGATATGATCAAGGCCGAGCGTCTTCAGCGAGCCGTCGATGGCCGCCTTCGCCTTTTCATAATCCTTGATGCCGGCATCGAGCTTGGTGGTGACGAAGAGTTTGTCGCGGGCAATGCCGCTGGCGCGAACGCCCTCGCCGACGCCCCGTTCATTGCCATAGGCCTGAGCGGTGTCGATATGGCGGTAGCCGATCTCGGTTGTGGCGCGCACGGCAGCCGCCGCCTTACCGTCATCGATCATCCAGGTGCCAAGCCCGAGTTTCGGGATCTGCACGCCATTGGAGAGTGTGAGGGTTTCTTCCAGGATCATTTGATTGTTCCTTATTCTGAGAAATGGAGTTTCGTCGCTTCGAGGCGCCGTCTGCCGATCAGCCGGCATATTGCTCGTCGCTGACCTTTTCCATCCAGTCGACGACCTTGCCGTCCTTGACCTCGTGGATGGCAATATGGGTCATGGCGGTTTGGGCCGAGGCGCCGTGCCAGTGCTTTTCCCCGGGCGCAAACCACACGACATCGCCGGGATGGATTTCCTCGATCGGCACGCCCCAGCGCTGCACGCAGCCACGGCCGGAGGTGACGATCAAGGTCTGACCCAAAGGATGCGTATGCCAGGCAGTCCGGGCGCCGGGTTCGAATGTAACCAGCCCGCCCTGGACGCGCTCCTTGTCGATCGGATTGAACAACGGGTCGATGCGCACCGTTCCGGTGAACCAGTCGGTCGGTCCCTTACCTGAGGGCGCGGTTCCTGCGCGGATGATCTCCATGGCTTTTCCTTTCGATTGCTTGACGAGAATGTCGAGCCTTGCTGCTATGGTCTAAAGATAGTGGCACGCAATTCCTTCGATAAGGCGCTGGAAAATCCATGAGCTTGTGAGTAGCATTCACAAATGCCGATCACCGACCTCAGCGATATCCAGGCGCTCATCGCCGTTGCCCGCGAACGAAGCTTCTCCAGGGCCGCCTCCAGGCTGGGCGTAACCCCGTCTGCGCTCAGCCACAAAATCCGTGGCCTTGAGCAACGCGTCGGAATACGCCTGCTCTCCCGCACAACACGCAGCGTCTCGCCAACGGAGGTGGGCGAGCGTTTTCTCCAATCGGTCGGCCCACACTTCGAGCAAATCGACGCGGAAGTCGCCGCCCTGAGCGAACTACGCGATAAGCCTGCCGGAACCGTTCGCATCACTTGCAATGACTACGTTATCGACACGATCTTCCGTCCGAAGCTGTCAGCATTCCTGGCCGAATATCCGGATATACGGGTCGAATTCTGCATCGACTACGGCTTTACCGACATCGTAGAGCAACGCTTCGATGCCGGTGTTCGGCTGGGCGAGGCGGTGAGCAAGGACATGATCGCCACCCGCATCGGTCCGGACTGGCGTTTTGCCATTGTGGGCTCGCCAGGCTATTTCGAGCGGCGGGCCATGCCGGAGACACCGCAGGACCTGACTAATCATAACTGCATCACCCTGCGTCTGACGACGGGTGGCGGCATCTACGCCTGGGAGCTTCAGAAAGGCGACCGCGAGTTGAATGCCCGGGTCAGCGGTCAGCTGACATTCAACAGCATCGTCCCGGTTCTGAACGCGGCGCTCGACGGCCAGGGGCTGGGACATTTGCCAGAAGAACTGGCCCGACCGCACATCGACGCCGGTCGCCTCATCGAGGTGCTGCCCGAGTGGAACCCGCATTTTCAGGGCTATCACCTTTATTATCCCAGCCGACGGCACGCCTCCCCCGCCTTTACGAAATTTGTGGAGGCCTTCCGCTATCGCTGAAGGGTCCCAAGTTAGTTGATCCCGAGGCTTTGCAACGTTCAACCTAGAAATTCATTGGTTGAATCCAGACTTCATGAGACTTCCCGCAGCCAATATCTTTCATCGCGGCCCTGACTTGCCCAGCGTCCTGAGGAGCGCGTCGGAGGCGGTCAATCCCGAGCTGCGACGCCCGTTCTCTTCAGACAGGTCAGGCTCTTTGCCCACGGTGCTCGCTTTCCGATCGAGCTTTGACCGCAAGAGCGCCATAATCATCGGCCAGGTCGAGAACTTGCCCTCCCTCGCCCGATCCGTCAGACTGCGCAAATATCCACCGGCAGAAGCAATTTGATCGGACCGCTGGTAAATCGCTGCCAGTGTAATCGCTGCATGTTGCTCCCCAAGGATCTCACAGGCCTCGCGCCACGCGCTGGCGCTGATCCCCAGCATCGGCCGAACAAGTTCGGCGGCGCCGAGGAAATCGCGCCAATGCCGAATTTCTCCACCTTGGGCGAGTTCACGTATGCCAGGGCAGGCGTCCAAAACGATTCCGAGCGGCAGTTCTCGTTTTGGTAAATTCCGAACGTTGTCGTCTTCTTCAGCCGTGCCGCCCGCTTTTTCTTTATTTCTAGAGCCATGTTCAGATTCAGAAATTGAGTCTGGTTTTGAATTCTGTATGTGACGCCCGAATGGGGACTCATTGGCGTCCGATTTTTGAGTTTTTGCGAAAGATTCCAAGACCTCACGGATTTCCGTGTATAGGGCGTGGAGATCGATGCAAATGTCCTCGACGAGTTGCCGCGGTGCTGATCGCGGAAGCTTCTCAATGATCGCTTGATAGCTCTGCTGCACCCGTCCCCACCTGCCAGGAACGCCCTCTTCAATCCCTGCCTCAATGAGCTTGACAATATCGCGGCGGAGCAATGTCAGTCGTTCCTTGGCAATCCGGAACGCCTTCTTCTCAGCCTGGACCGCTTCCGCCATCTCCTTGAACTCGGCCGCGCGGGCGATGATGGGCGAGAGATCGAAGCCATAAGCTTGCTCAATCTCACCACCCCTTCCCTTGCGAGCGAACCGCTTGCCGTTGGGACTATCTCGCCTGATAACCAGGCCGCACTCGACGAGGACGGCAAGATGCCGGCGCAGGCTCGTGGGAGGCATACCGTTGGCGCGGGCCGACAACTGCTCGTTTGACGGCCAGACAACGAGCTTGGCTTCGCCAGTAAGCGTCGTTTCGGGATGAAAGGACAACAAGGCGTTCAGGATCGCAAGCGAGCGATCGGTAGCACCGAGAAGTTCTCGGGACTCGCGAATATTCTGAAAGACCTGCCACTTATTGACTTCGGCCTCCGGTTTGACGGCCATGCCCTCAAGCTGTCTTGAAATTTGGCCAAGAGTCATCGCCCGCCGCCCAAAGGGCGTCGTCAAGCTTCCAATCTGCATTTCCATTCACCTTTCAATAGGCAAAAGAAATCCGCTCACCGAATGGTGCCAAAAACTCTTGACTGTGATTCCGGGAAATGCGATTCTCAAGCTACCACACTTAGAGAGAGGCTTCCGGAATTAGGTTTCGGGGCCTTTTTCTTTTGCTCGTTTCACTCCTTGGTTTCTGTCTGTTTTTGGAAAGTCTCATAGAGACCTCCAAGATTCTTCGTGATCCAATCCCCAAAAGCTACACCATTCGATGACGACAAAACGAGCGTAACGGCTTTGGGAGTTGCCTTCTTCGAAACGGTGACCATGTCATCCGTGGCGCTCCAGACTTGCCTGGGTTGGACATTCTCCGCCTTCTTGACGGGGGACTTTCCTTTGCTCGTCTTGAGCCGACTGAATATCGCCTCGAAACGGTTGGCCTGAGGAAGCTGAAGGAACTCAGTCTCCGTCACATACTGCTCGGCAAGGGCCTTATTCTTCGGAACGTCAATAAGTTTGCGCAATTGAAGCCAACGATCTCGACCGACTCCCTTAGCTGGGCCAATCGCCTCAATAAGGTCTTCACCGAATGCGGAAGGAATCGTGAGCATTTTCGACAACGTCTGATAGTCTATCGATAACGCTGCCTGGATGACTTCGCGAGAATAGCCCAGTCGTTCCAAGCGATCAGCGAACAATGCACGTTCGATGAAACTTAAGTTTGAACGCGCTGAATTCTCCTGGCCTTGACTTATAACATGCGCCTGCTCGTCGAGCTGTCGTATGACGGCTCGAACTTTGCGGCCCAAATCCTTCGCTGCCTGTGCTCGGCGATGACCGAAAACGATCATATAACGATCAGAGTTTTTAGGGTCTGGGCGGACAAGTATAGGCGAATCTTGGCCGCGGTCCCGAATGGCATTGACCAACTCTCTATATTCTTCATCCTCCAAGACAGCAGATGTTCCCAACCTGTCACGGACGAATGACGCATCCAACTGATCGGGATCAAGCTCCAGAACAACATCCCCCTCGTTGATGCGCTCCGCTTGCTTCGCTAAGGCATCTAGCGATGACGACAGTGACTTTGCTGCGCCGAACCTGGTCACAGGCACGTCTTCTTCCTCCGTAGAGTTTTCCAAGACGTCATCGCGCATGACACTATTGAATATGTTTTTTCTCGCCATATCGTTATTCCATAACTAAGCTATTGGGAAAACAGTCAAAAACTCTGATTTAGACCGCAGTCTATTTCCGTCTGCCCCAAGCTTCGTGTATCAACTCTCGGATTTCTCCGTTCACCGCCTCCATGGCTTCCATGGCTCGGTCGTAGGTCGCTCTATTCATCGCGGATCGTTCGACTTCGTAAAGTGTTTGCTTGGTCAAGCCGGCATCTGAAACAGCCGTGGATTTGAGCATTTCATTCTGAGCCATATGAGGGATCAACATTGACTTCATGAATGCGACCATCTGAGCCTGAGGCAGGTCCGTTGGCTCATAGCGAGTGATGAGGTAGCGAAACCAGTCGAGTTCCACATCACCACCTGCCTGCTTCACGGTTTTTATGATGTCTCCCAACATCAATAGAAATTGAGACATCGACATGAGATCGAGCATTTGTGGATGGACTGTGATCAGAACCGAAGTGGACGCAGCCAACGCGGTAAGTGTCAAATACCCTAGTTGCGGAGGGCAATCCAATACAACGACATCATAGTCGGAATCGACATCTTCAAGAGCACGCTGCAGCCTGTTCCAGAATCGTTTTCCTTCCATGCCAGACTGCATAGCAACCGGTGTGTCATATTCGTACTCTTGAAGTTCAAGAGTAGCTGGCACGACATCAAGGTCGGGAAAGTTTGTCGGCCTGATTACGTCTTTAAGAGAGGCACGCTTGTCGTCATAGCGAATTGCTTCGTAGACAGAAGGGCATCCATCTAGCTCAGGCTGAAATCCGTAAAGGGCAGATAGCGATGCTTGCGGGTCGAGATCAATTGCCAACACTCGGTGTCCCGTTAAAGCGAGATGCTGTCCAAGGTGTGCTGCCGTGGTGGTCTTCCCCGAACCGCCTTTGAAATTTACGACAGCTATTACCTGCAGCTTTTCGTTGTTCCTGCGGCACGGAACATACTTCTTCACATCGGATCGACCATTTTGATCCAGCCAGTGTCGAAGCTCTCGTATCTGCTCTCCGCTATAGGTTCGACGCCCACCTGCATGAACCGTAGGCACGACACCTTTTCCTTCAAGGTGCAATTTTTTTAGATTACTTGGCGATACACCGAGGAAATAGGCAGCTTCCGCCATGGAGAACTGCCGCAAGGTTTTTCGTGCATCCGGAGGAAAACTTTCCAGACGAAGCTGGTTCAGCTTTCTCGATATATCCTTCCCTTGGGCGAGGATGATATCGTCAAACCCTACTTTCTTAGCCACGCTAGAAGCGACATTGCTCATAAGTTCCCCCGAATGACGGTATTTGGCTGAAATCAGCCGAAGTGCCGTCATTATCGGCGATTCCATGCGACTGGCAAGAAGAATAAGGTTAACAGAAAATTAGCATCAAAAGCCGTCGTGGAGAGAAAATGAAAAACGTTGAACATTATCATAACCTTACCAACTCCGCATTCACTGCTAATTAGCAGTCAGCCCACACAATAAAGTTGTGACTGGTCGCCTCGATTTCGCCTTTGCATCTGCCTTTCGGGCGAAACTGACGGAATCACTCGGGAATCGCGAGGTGCAAATTAGCACCTCGACAGGTTGCCGCGATCCGGATTTCTCTCCTCCGCGACGCACCCAACGAGGAGACAGTGCCGCAATGCTTCAATCGCACTCACGCCTTGTCCGCAAACTACAGGAGGCCCTGGGCGACCGATTGTGTGTCGCTCTGGACGATCCCGGAGTCGTGGAGATCATGCTCAATCCAGACGGCAAAGTGTTCATCGAGCGCCTTGGGCAAGGCATTGCGTCGGCCGGCGAGCTGTCGTCAGCTGCGGCCGAAACCGTTATAGGTTCGGTTGCACATGCCCTTCAGTCTGAGGCCGACGACGAGCGTCCCATCATTTCGGGCGAACTGCCGATTGGAGGGCACCGTTTTGAAGGGCTCCTTCCGCCAGTCGTCGCGTCGCCGACCTTTACGATCAGACGCCGGGCATCGCGATTGATTCCGCTCGACGATTATGTCGCCGACAAAATCATGACCGAAGCGCAAGCCGCTGTCATTCGCAGCGCCATAGCAAACAGGTTGAATATCGTCATCGCCGGCGGAACAGGTTCCGGCAAGACGACGCTTGCGAATGCGGTTATCGCCGAAGTCGTCAAGTCCGCTCCGGATGATCGAATGGTAATCCTGGAGGACACGGCGGAAATCCGTTGCGCGGCGGAAAACGCCGTCTGCCTCCATACCAGCGATACCGTGGACATGGCGCGTCTGCTGAAGAGCACCATGCGCTTGCGGCCAGACCGCATCATCGTTGGCGAGGTTCGCGACGGCGCGGCACTGACCTTGCTGAAGGCGTGGAACACCGGACATCCGGGCGGGGTGACAACAGTGCACTCCAATACGGCGATGTCAGCACTTCGAAGGCTCGAGCAGCTGACGGCCGAAGTGAGCCAGCAGCCTATGCAGGCTGTGATCGGCGAAGCCGTAGACCTTGTGATCTCGATCGAGCGTGCAGGGAGAGGACGACGCGTGCGTGAAGTCATCAATGTCGAAGGCTTCAACGGCACCCGCTACGAGACAGAACACTACGCTCAGATCGATGAGGACACCAATGCTGCATAACCGTACTCTCCGTTCGGCGCTCTCCGCTGCTCTCCTATGCGTCATCATTGCTACACCTGCGCTGGCCAGTTCGGGCGGAAGCCTTCCGTGGGAAGGCCCTCTGGAGAAGATCCAGGAGTCGATAACCGGGCCGGTCGCTGGATATATTGCACTTGCGGCGGTCGCGATCGCAGGCGGCATGCTGATCTTCGGGGGCGAACTCAACGATTTCGCGCGGCGACTGATGTATGTTGTGCTCGTGGCCGGCATCCTGCTTGGAGCAACGACGATCGTCGGGCTGTTCGGAGCGACGGGGGCCACGATCGGCATCGCCGCTATAACAGAGCGAGTCGATATTCCGTCGGCGTCCGATACAAAAGGGGAGGGGGTTCGTGACTGAGCCCATCTCAAACCTTCAGCGCAATCGCATTCATCGGGCACTATCGAGACCGAACCTGCTCATGGGCGCTGACCGCGAACTCGTCTTGCTGACGGGTCTCGCGGCAGTGATCCTGATCTTCGTGGTGCTGACCCCATACTCTGCCCTGTTTGGTGTGCTGATCTGGATCGTGATTGTGGGCGCTCTCAGGATGATGGCAAAGGCGGATCCGTTGATGCGGAAGGTCTATGCGCGGCATATGCGCTACCGCCACCACTATCTCCCAACCTCGTCGCCCTGGCGCCGGTTCTAAGGAGACGATTATGGTCGCACTTCGCTCCTTCCGCTCCGGCGCACCTTCATTTGCCGACCTCGTGCCCTATGCCGGGCTCGTAGACAACGGCATCGTCTTGCTCAAAGACGGAAGCCTCATGGCCGGCTGGTATTTTGCCGGTCCTGATTCAGAAAGCGCCACCGACTTCGAGCGAAACGAACTCTCACGCCAGATCAACACGATCCTCTCGCGGCTCGGTTCCGGATGGATGCTCCAGGTCGAGGCCGTTCGCGTGCCGACGATCGACTATCCTTCCAGCGGTCGAAGTCACTTTCCCGATACGATCACGCGACTGATAGATGATGAGCGGAGGCAGCATTTCGAGCGGGAGAGGGGACATTTCGAAAGCCGGCACGCGCTGTTGCTCACCTATCGGCCGCCCGAACGCCGGAAATCCGGACTCACGCGTTACATCTACTCGGATACCGAGAGCCGCAGTGCGACCTATGCCGATACGGTGCTGGAGACGTTTCGCCGCTCGATCCGCGAAATCGAGCAGTATTTCGGGAATGCACTATCGATCCAGAGGATGCTGACGCGCGAAGTGCCAGCGGGGGATGGAAACAGTGTGGTGCGATATGATGAACTCTTTCAGTTCATCCGCTTCTGCATCACCGGCGAAAACCATCCGATCCGGCTCCCGGACATCCCGATGTATCTCGACTGGCTGGTGACGGCGCAGCTCGAACATGGGCTGACACCGAAGGTCGACAACCGTTTTCTCGCGATCGTGGCGATCGACGGTCTGCCGGCGGAAAGCTGGCCCGGCATCCTCAACAGCCTCGATCTCATGCCACTCACCTATCGCTGGTCTTCGCGTTTCATCTTTCTGGATGCCGAAGAGGCCAAGCAGCGTCTCGAACGCACGCGCAAGAAATGGCAGCAAAAGGTGCGGCCGTTCTTCGACCAGCTGTTTCAGACGCAAAGCCGCTCGGTCGATCAGGACGCCTTGGCTATGGTGGCCGAAACCGAGGACGCCATTGCAGAGGCTTCGTCGCAATTGGTATCCTACGGATACTATACTCCCGTCATCGTTCTCTTCGACGAAAGCCGCTCAAGCCTCGAGGAAAAAGCGGAATCCGTTCGCCGGCTGATACAGGCGGAAGGCTTCGGCGCGCGGATCGAAACGTTGAACGCGACTGATGCCTTCCTCGGCAGTCTGCCAGGAAACTGGTATTGCAATATCCGTGAGCCGCTGATCAACACGCGCAACCTCGCCGACCTCGTTCCTTTGAACTCCGTATGGTCCGGCAACCCCACGGCACCTTGCCCGTTTTATCCGCCTGAGGCGCCGCCATTGATGCAAGTTGCGTCGGGTTCGACACCCTTCCGCCTCAATCTCCATGTCGACGATGTCGGCCATACGCTCATCTTCGGGCCGACGGGATCGGGCAAGTCCACGCTTTTGGCCCTGATCGCGGCGCAGTTCCGCCGCTATGAAGGGGCTCAAGTCTTTGCCTTCGACAAGGGTAGTTCCATGTTTCCGTTGACGCTCGCCGTCGACGGCAATCACTACGAGATTGGCGGCGAGGAAGGGGAGGGGACCAAACTTTCGTTTTGCCCGCTCTCTGATCTCTCCACCGATACCGACCGTGCCTGGGCTTCCGAGTGGATAGAGACGCTCGTTTCCCTGCAGGGCGTAAGGGTCACGCCAGATCACCGAAACGCCATTTCCCGGCAAATCGGTCTGATGGCGGAGGCACCGGGCCGGTCGTTGTCGGACTTTGTCAGTGGTGTGCAGATGCGCGAGATCAAGGATGCGCTGCACCATTACACGGTCGACGGCCCAATGGGTCAGTTGCTGGACGCCGAAGAGGACGCGCTCAGCCTGGGTCTCTTTCAGTGCTTTGAGATCGAGCAGCTTATGAACATGGGCGAGCGCAATCTGGTGCCTGTCCTGACCTATCTCTTTCGCCGGATCGAGAAGCGCCTGACGGGCGCTCCGAGTCTCATCATTCTCGACGAAGCATGGCTAATGCTTGGCCATCCTGTTTTCCGTGACAAGATTCGCGAGTGGCTCAAGGTGCTCCGAAAGGCCAATTGCGCCGTCGTGCTTGCCACACAATCGATATCGGACGCGGAGCGATCCGGGATTATCGATGTTCTGAAAGAATCCTGCCCGACCAAGATTTGCCTGCCAAACGGCGCGGCAAGAGAATCCGGGACACGCGAATTCTATGAGCGTATCGGCTTCAATCCTCGCCAGATTGATATCGTCGCGGCCGCAATTCCGAAGCGGGAATATTATGTGACCTCGCCCGATGGCCGCCGCCTCTTCGATATGGGGCTCGGACCGGTCACACTTTCGTTCGTCGGCGCCTCCGGCAAGGCGGATCTCGCACGCATTCGCGTGCTCATTTCCACTCACGGCAAAAACTGGCCATCCGAATGGCTCATGGAAAGGGGTGTCAGCCGCTATGCGTAATCAAGTGCAATCCGGCCGCGCAAGGTCGCTGGTCTTCTCTATCGTCCTGACGGCAATAACCGTGCCGGTCCAGGCCAATGCCGGGACGGCAACCGGAGCTGCGACCGAGTGGACGCAGCTTGCCAATAATGCACAGCTCGTCGATCTCATGAAGAGCTCGGGCATTCAGGTCGATAACCAGCTCACCCAGATTGGTCAGCTGGCAGAGCAGATCCAGAACCAGCTGAAAATCTACGAGAACATGCTGCAAAACACTGCGCAGCTGCCTGCCCATATCTGGGGGCAGGTCGAAAGTGACCTCGATCAGCTTCGCAGCATTGTCGATCAGGGACAGAGCATCTCGTTTTCCATGGCCAATGCCGACGATATTTTGAAGCAACGCTTTCAGTCCTATGCCGATCTCCAGACGGCGGCGGCCAACGGCCAGGATCTTTCATCGAACTACGCCAGCTGGTCCGACACCAACCGTGAGACGATCGCCAGCACGCTCAAAGCTGCGAGCCTCACGGCGGATCAGTTCGACAGCGAGGAAAGCACGATGAGCTCTCTCCGCTCGATGTCGGAATCGGCCGATGGCCAGATGAAGGCGCTCCAGGTTGGCCACGAGATCGCCGCTCAGCAGGTCGCACAGATGCAGAAGCTGCGAGGCCTTGTCTCCCAACAGATGACGATGATGGGGACTTGGCTGCAGAGCGAGCAGACCGACAAGGACCTCGCACAGGCGCGTCGCAAGGAGTTCTTCAGTGGCACCGCACCGTCGATGACTGGTGGTCAGGAGATGAAGCCGAGATGGTAAAGCGTTCGATCATTATTGCCCTCATCGCTGTCTTCATAATGGCTGCCACAGCCTACTGGTTCTTCCAGCGCCAATCGGCGGAGCACGAGGCGTTTTTCGGAACGCCGCAGAAATACGACATGACGAACGGTCAGGAGATGCGCCCACGATGGTAATCGCGTCCCCTGATATTGGTTCGGCAAAAGGCCTGGCTACCGTCTCGATAGCGCTGGGCGTCCTGCTGCTCGCCATTCATCCAGCCGCCGCTGCAGACGGAAGCGTTCTGACGACGGTCGAAAACCAGGTCGTGTCGGCGGCAAAAGGTTGGGAAACAACCGTAACGGATGCGGCAAGGTCACTTTTCTGGATCCTTGCCGGCATCGAAATCGGGATAGCGGCTGTCTGGCTCGCCATTCAGGCCGCTTCGATCGAAGCATGGTTTGCCGAGCTCGTTCGCCGCATCATGTTTATCGGCTTTTTTGCCTTCGTGCTGAGCGAGGGGCCGAGCTTTGCCAAAGCCGTCGTCGACAGTCTGTACCAGATCGGAGGCGGGTCCGGATCAGCCTCGCCGGCGAATGTCTTCAATGCCGGTCTGACCGTTGCTGCGGCCATGTCGGAGAAAATTTCCTTCGGCGTCTTCCAGGACAATGCGCTGGCTCTGTCGGCATCGCTCGCGATGATTGTCAGCGTTATCGCCTTCTCGCTGGTCGCCGCGATCTTCCTTGCCGTACTCGTCGAGATGTATGTTGGCCTGCTTGCCGGCATGATCATGCTCGGTCTTGGCGGCTCGTCCTTCACCAAGGACTTCGCCATCCGCTATCTCGTCTACGCCTTCTCCGTCGGCATGAAACTAATGGCGCTGGTGATGATCGCAAAAATCGGATCGGACGTGCTGATCGGGCTCGCGGGCGATGCATCTGTCGGCGATCAATACCAAACGGCGCTCGCCATCGCGGGCATCGCCGTCGTCGTCTTCATTCTCGCGATGTATGTGCCGAACATCATGCAGGGCGTGGTGCAAGGCGCTTCCGTCTCTGGCGGCATGGAAGTCATCCGCCACGGCAGCCAGGCCGCATCTTTCGCGGCCGGCGGTGCCTTCTTGGCCGGCGGCGCGATCGGGGCCGGCTTCGCGGCTGCTCAATCCGCGCGCGCGGCGGGGTCATCGGTCGCGGGAGCGGCAATGCACGGTGTCGGCGCGGGCATCGGCGCTGCCGGTCAAGCCATAGGATCCGCGATGAAGGAAAAGGCGATCGGTTCGCCTGGCGCCTACGCAGGATCGACGCTCGGCCTTGCGAACGCCAAGCTCGATCAGGCGCGCGGGCAGGGCACTTCCGGCGGACCGCCGCCAGAGCGGCAGAATACCTAACGAACCTGGAACAGGAAGAAACGCATGGCAGCGAACCGCGCCCCTGATAACCCCTATCTTGCCGCCCGGCAGGAATGGTCGGAACGATACGGATCTTACGTCAAGGCGGCCTCTGCCTGGCGGACCATCGGAATTCTCAGCCTCGGCATGGCAGTGATCGGCTTTGGCTATTCGCTCTACCTCAGCACCCAGGTCAAGCTGGTGCCTTACATCATCGAAGTCGACAAGCTCGGGAACACGGTTTCCGGGGGCTTTCCGCAGCAGATCGAATATGCCGATGCGCGTGTGATCCGGGCAACGCTTGGTGCATTCGTCACAAGCTTCCGTTCAATCACGCCGGATGCGGTGGTCCAGAAGCAATATATCGACCGGACCTATGCGCTTCTGCGAACAAGCGATCCGTCGACCCAGAAGATCAATTCCTGGTTTCGTGGAAACTCGCCCTTCGAAAAGGCAGTCAATGCCACCGTCGCCATCGAGGTCAACAATATCGTGGCGCTGTCGAACCAGACATACCAGATCGACTGGACCGAATATGAACGTGATCGCAAGGGCAAGGAAGTGGCGACGCGGCGCTTTCGCGGCATTGCGACGGTCGCGATCACGGCGCCGCAGGACGAGGCGACCATCAGGCTCAATCCAATCGGACTCTATGTCAAGGATTTCGACTGGACGGCGCAATTGTAAGGGCAGGGAACTTCGATGAACAAAGGAATTCACAAGGCAGCGTTTGGCTGCATGTCGGCGCTTGCGGTTTTGGCTGCACTCGCCACTTCAGCGGCCGGGCAAAGCCTGTCCAATAATGAGGTGAAGGCTACCAATCTGTCGAGCAAGTGGCGCGGTCAGCGCGGGCTCGTCACGACGGGCGCGGATGGCAAGGTCATATTCCTGTTCGGGGAAACACAGCCATCGGTGGTCTGCTCGCCTCTCCAGGTCTGCGATATCGAACTGCAGGGTAGCGAAATCGTCCGTGATGTGCTCGTCGGCGACACGGTGCGCTGGAAGGTCGAACCGGCGACCTCGGGTGCCGCCGGCGGACAAGCCATTCATTTGATCGTCAAACCTTCCGAGCCTGGACTGGTGACCTCCATGGTGGTCACGACATCGCGCCGGACCTACCACATCCAGCTCAAATCGCATCCGAGCCAGTATATGGCCCGTGTCGGCTTCGAATACCCCGAGGATGCGGCGACCAAACTTTCTGACATCAACGCGCGGCTCCAGACGATGACGAATGTTGACGGAGGTGTCCCGCCTGAACAGCTAGCCTTCTCCTATTCTCTAAGCGGCAGTGCGCCGTGGAAACCAAAGCGGGTCTACTCCGACGGGCAGAAGACCTATATCCAGTTCCCTCGGTCCTTATCCGGACAGGATGCACCGGTGCTCTTCGTGGTTTCGGGTGGTGAGAACCGCATTGTCAATTACCGCATGAAGAACGAGATGATGATCGTCGACTACAATATCGACAAGGCGATCCTCGTTTCCGGCGTCGGTTGGCGTCAGCAAAAAATCACCATTCGGCGGGGAGGTTGAGTGATGCGCCTGTTCTACGCCTTTCCATTGCTGGCGATCCTTCTTGCCGGATGCCAAACCGGCACCGACGCACTTACCGCCAGCGCCGCTCCGCCCACCATATCCGGTCCAGCCGCCAGTGCGATTGCCGGAGACATGGCCGGCCGCTTCGCCGAACAATCCGGCTCGACAACAACGCCGATCAAACTTCACAAGGACTCCACGGAGTTCGCGGCAGCTCTCGAGGCGGCTTTGAAAGGGTGGGGCTACACCGTCATCAGCACCGAAAAGGAAGGTCCGGCGAAGGAAGCAGCCAAATCGGTCGAGCTCGCCTATGCATTGATCGACATCGACGGCCAGGTGCTGGCTCGGCTTTCTACAGAAACGCTGGAACTCGGTCGCGCCTATACGATCTCGTCGGCCGGCGCCACGCCTGCGAGCCCGCTCTCGCTGATGAAGCGCAACTGAGAGGAGGCGATCATGGTCCAGTCGCTACAGCTTGGAAATTCCAACCAGTCCGCAGAAGACAAAGGAATGAAGCGGCTCAACCGCTTGCCGCTTTATTTCGGAATCGGTCTTGCGGTTCTGTTTCTTGCAGTCCTTGTTTATGGCCTTTCGTCTCGCGGCTTGCATTTCGGTAGCCAGAACCCCGACGAAGCCGGCTCAAACGTCCCGGCATCGAACTTCGCCGAACAGATGAAACGAGGGGTGACGGACGGAATTATCGGAGACCGGGAAGATCAACCGGTATACCAGCCGACGCCCGTCACACCGACGAAGATCGAGACTAAGCCTGTCGAATTGCAGAAGCAGGAGCAGGTTCGGGACGAGCGGCCTCCGCGTATGGAATCTGAGGAAGAATGGCTGGCGCGACTGCGGCGGGAACAGAAGGAACAACTGCTTCGCGAGCAGCAACGCCAGCGGATGGCCAGCATGCAGGCGCGCGCCACCGCGCTGGATTCGCCGCTAAAGGTCAGCATCTCCGAACTGGAAAAGGTCTCGAACGACAGTCGGGCGACTGACCGGCAGAGCACCGCGACGTCCAACAGCACTGCATCGGATCTTTATGCGGCCGCGATGAAGTCCGGTTTGATGGGGCAAAATGTCGATCCGAACGGCCAGTCCTCGAAGGAGGATTTCTTCAATGCAGATATTAAGGAGCTCGGTTACCTGCCCAACCGCGTGGTTCCGCAGCAGTCCCGTTTTGAGCTGAAGCGCGGCTCCGTCATTCCCGCAACGATGATCACTGGCATCAACTCCGATTTGCCCGGCCGGATCACGGCGCAGGTGAGCCAAAGTGTTTATGACAGCGCGACGGGACACTATCTTCTGATCCCGCAAGGCACCAAGCTGCTTGGCCGCTATGACAGCAAGGTTTCGTTCGGACAGAGCCGCGTTCTGGTCGTATGGACAGACATCATCTTTCCGAACGGATCAACCTTGCAGATCGGCGGAATGGCCGGGACGGACTCGGAAGGCTATGGCGGCTTTGCCGACAAGGTCGACAATCATTATCTTCGAACCTTCGGCTCGGCCGTGCTCGTCGCCCTCATCGGCACGGGTATCGACATGGCGGTTCCTCAAAGTTCGACGCTCGCAACACAGGATACCGCATCCGACGCCGCACGACGAAATTTCGCGGAAACATTTGGCCGCGTTGCCGAACAGACGATCTCGAAGAACCTGAATGTCCAGCCGACCATCCGTATTCGGCCAGGTTATCGTTTCAACGTGCTGGTCGATCAGGACATGGTGTTTCCCGGAAACTATTCTGGTTGAGGCAAACCTTGTCGCCGGCAACCGCGGCAAGGCTTTCCGTGTCTATGCGGTGAGACGGTCACTCGCCTCAGTCAATTGTGGGGCGCGGTAGCTCGCATAAAGGGGTGAGCTAATGCCCAATCTCTTTTGCATACGAGCATGCACTGCCTCGCTCACCTCAAAAATCCCGCAGCAAACCGGGAAGCGACCGTAGCCATTTGCTCGTCCGACCTCCTCGACCGCAAGACCGGCCCGGCGGTAAATCCGCGCGAGCTGTGGTTCGTAGTTGGAAACGAGCGTGTGAATGCCGTGGGTCAAACCGCATTCGCAGAGCGCTAGTAGCAGCATGCAAAAGGCATGTCCCGGATCGAGGCTCGGAAAATCCTTCGCCAGCACCTCTTCGTCGATGCACATGCGTGTTCCCTCGTAAATGCCGGGCGCCATCAAGTCGGCATTCGGGAAAGTGTCGCGGAAGACGTCATAGAGCAGTGTCGGACCGGTGGTTGGCATCAGGCGGAGCGTGCCATAGAGCCTGTCGGCGCGCTCATTGCACCACATTAGATAGGCCGGCCGCTGCATGTCATAGGCATCGCGCTCACGGTCCCCCTGAATTTCCACGGCCCATCCGAGCTGATCGTGAAACACGCGCTTGCGCAGGCGAAATGACTGGTCGATGAGAGATCGGTACCGCTCGTATTGGTGGGCTTGAACCAGAATGAACATGGCTATCTCCAGCAGTTGATTTGCAGCTGGAAGATGCTCTGTGCGTGCATTTGACGAAATTCCGCAGATGGGCACGCACATATGCGGGTATTGACTGTCTGCGGGCCATTCTCAGATGACGATAAGTCGAAGTTTGAGGGCGAGCGCAGCTGCCGCCGAAACTGTTGCGCAGCCGAGCTTGGATCGCGCCGACTTGATGTAGCTTCGAGTGGTGTGGTGCGAGAGACCCAGAATGAGGGCGATATCCTTGTAGTCCTTGCCGAGCGCGCTCCAGTAAAGGCAATCGCGCTCACGGGCAGTGAGCGCGGGAACGGGATCGTTTTCGCCATGGATCTCGAATATCGCCGTTTTATGGACCAGGTGTGCAAGTTCCGTCCAATCGATCAGGCAGGATCTAACGATATCGTCCCAATTGCCGGGCGACGTTTCTGCATTGAGGGACAGGATCGCGCGTCGCCCCACCTTGTCGGTTATAGGGATCGAGAGCCCCCGGGATCCGACACCATGATTGCGCGCGTCTTCCAGGAATGTGAGCGCTTCTGGCGAAACCTGCAATTCGCGCCAATCAAAGGGGAGCTGCCGGAGAAAGCCTTCCTGGACAACAGGATCGATCCGGACGTATCCTCGAAGCAGATATCTCGAAACCCATGGCTGGGGATAGGTCGTGCGGACGAACGGCGCATCGATGTCGCTCACGATCGTCGAGACAAGGTGATAGGTTACGAAATTGACAGGGTAGGCCGCCTGGATGATGGCAAGAGCGTCATCGACGGAGCCCGCCGCGAGAAGCTGGCGCGACACGCCAACAAAATCGACAGGTGATTTTGACAAGAGTCCAATTCCAGAAGTATGGAGCAATTCCGATCGTCGCTACTCGACAGATATGACAGATTTACCTGCCACTTCGGAAGACGTAACGAAATTCAGCGATAGCTCACTTACCCAGACATCTCTCGAACTTCAAGAAAACTCAACGAACAGTTCGCATCAAAATTGCCGAATAGGTTAATTTTGATTTCCCGGACTACGTTTCCGCCATTAAATTTCTTTGAGTTTAAAATATCTGGCGAGTTACCATGGCAATGCCAACCATGGAAGCAGACAAATGACCGCCAAGGCGATACAGAGAATAGAGCCTTTGACGATTCTTGTTCGCCTTGATCTGATGCCTTGCCAATCGTAGTCCATTTGATGCCCCCTCGTCACGCCTCCGAGCCTGCACTATGGACGTGGCCTGGGGCTTTCGCGGCAAGGAGAGGTCTTCGAAAGAGCCGTGTTGGGGCATTCAGGGACTTCCTGGCGATCGATGTGTGGCAGAACAGCGCTTATGCCCGACGCAAGGTGCAGGTGCAAATCTGCAGTGGCGCGTTTCCGACTTGCTCGCTATAAGCACAGGCGAGGCAGTACGCGCTGTCTCCGGGCTTTGTAACCCGAAGCATACCGGTTTGGCGTCCGCCGACAGGGCGCCAGATTCCTCGACCTATGGTCGGGTCTCTAGCCGCGCGGGTGTCAATCACCCTCTTCTTTTTTGCTAAGCTTCAGTTTCTGCACGTATTTCTGATTCTGGGCAGTATTCGCAAAACAACAGATCACCGCTGCCGGATTGCGCCGACATGGCAAGTTCAGGTCTGTCGTCCTGCCCGCAAGATCATCAGTCTCTCCGTAGTCACGTCGCCTTCTCCCGATGGCAACGGCTACATTATGATGTTCAATAAGAACAAACAGGCGGGACCAATAGGAGCCTCGGCTTCAACGCCCGCCGGGAAGATCCCGGTTGACTAGCCACCCGACCAAACGTCGCTCACCCATCTGCCGTCTTGCTGCAAGACCCCCGGCTTCAGACTCCCCGGGGTTTTCGTCAAACGAGCGCTGACGCAACCCGTCCGGATTTCGAGGCAACGACGATCAGCTCCTGCTTGAGCTTGACGCGTTCCTGAGGGCTCAGCGTCTTCGGCCGAAACCGGTCGTTGTTGAGCCATATCTTGTGCATGATCATCGCCAGCTTCCTCGCTACCGCGATGCGCGCCTTTGAGAAGCCGATGCGTTTCGCCAGGCGCACGCCCCATGCTTTGAGGCTGTTCCATTCCTGACTGCCGGAAAGCAGGACCGTTGCGGCGATCACAAGAACACGGCGGGTCGCTGGATCGCCACGCCGGGATATGCCGCCCATGAAGTTCGTTTCTCCCGACTGGAATTGCCGAGGCGTCAGCCCGAAGTATGCGGCCACGTCCGAGGACTTCTGGAAGCGCTGCGGATTATCCACTGCAGCATAGAACGACAGCGCAGTGACCGGCCCGATTCCGGGAATGTCCATAAAGCGCTTGACCATCTCGATGCTGTTGGCGATCGCGTGTATTTTTTCGGTCAGCGGTGCGATCTTCTCGACCGCCTCCATGTAAAGATTGAGGGAAGGCAGCACATAGGATCTGACTTGGACGCCGTTCCTCTCGGCCTCGGCCAAGCCTTCGAGGGTTCGCCTGTAGAAGGTGTCCGCTGTCACGTTCCCGCGCTCGACGATAACGCCGAATGGCTTGAGAACGCCGGCGATATGATTTTCTAGACCGACCTTCTGGCTGACCAGGTGATCTCGCATCGCCAGAAGTACCCGGGTCTCCTGCGATGCCTGAGACCTGATGCTGACAACCCTAAGGAAGTCTTCACCACCCATGCGAACGAGCTGTGCCAGACCACGGGCATCGTTTTTATCGGTCTTGTTACGATAGGTGGCCAGAAACCGGTGGGCCTGAAACGTCTCCATACAGACGACATCAAAGCCGCTTTTCACCAGCCCGCTATAAAGCCAGCTGCTCATGTTGCCGGCCTCGAGCCCGATCTTCATCGCCTTGTCTGCGTCAACCCTATTGGTCAGCCAGCCGCGAATGTCTTCGGGCCGGGTATTGCATTTTCCCTCGCAGAATTTCCTGCCGTCGGTATCGATGACACAAATGGATGTCATTCGCTGCGAAACATCGAGGCCAACAAAATAATCGTATGATTTACTACTCATGGCGTTCTCTTCCGTTTGGTGCATGACGTCAGAGATGATAAGCGCTATTCAACTTGGGCGGTGAGGCAAGCGCGGCTACACCATAGGAGCTGTGGACGCATGTCCAGGTTCCTCGGAACTAAAGGTCCATGGGCTGAGTATGCTCGGTTACAAACTCCCCGGTCACCAGGGGTCAGGATCAATGCGGGGGCGAACCGCCAATTCTTTTTTGGAGAATGCATGAACCGCAACGAACACCTGAATGGCGAGGCGGTTGAACTCAAGCCTTTGGTCGGCTTGCTACACGATCTCCCCACCGCGATGATTGAACAGCTCACCGTTGAGGCGATCCATATTCACCGTGACCTCGTGGAGAAGGCGGAAAGCCGCTATCAGGCTCTTCCTGATGAGATCCGTCACGGAAACCGCGTCGGGGGCGAGGCCCATCATTCCTATGTCCAGTCAATGATTGCAATGCATGCGCAGATGTCCGCCCTGACGACGATGCTGCATATTCTCGGCTATATTCCCAAGGTGGAACCCGCAGTTAAATAAGGCCGCGGCGAATAGCGAGCGCCACAAGCTCGGCATGCGTCGAGATGTTATTCTTCTCCTTGGCGTCGGAGATGGCGGAGCGAACCGCGTTGTATTTGACGTTCTCCAGCTCCGCGGTCACCTCTACCGTCTTTCCCAGAGACAGCCAGCGCGTGTAGGTGATCTGTTTCGGGGTGAAGAATACCTTCTGCTCTATCGACGGTGTCACGCGCATCTCCTCAAAACGGATGTGCAGCTGAGAGACGGCCGAGGCGGCGGTGATGGCATCAATTTCCACGTCGGTCGCGACCGATGGACGCTGAGATGCGAAGGTCAACATCGACATCGCTCCATTGGCGGTGCGGACAGGGATTGATACGCCTGAACGGATGTTGAAGTCTGCGGCTTGTAAAAAGAAGGTGCGCTCTTCGCTTGAGAATGCGGTTTTCGCGACTTCCCCCGACCAGGCAAAAGCCTTTTTGATCCGCTGGGCTTGCTGCATCACCGGATCGATAAACCGATATCCCAACTTGTGGTAGATTCCCTGCCATTCAGTATCGTAGTTTGACACTGCATAGGTTTGCCCGGGCCGCAAATTGACAAAGGCGTAGCCGACAAAATCAAATCGCTCTGCGAGATTGGCCAGCGCGGATTTCAGTGTGGCTTCGTTGTTGCCGACAGCGGTCACATCGAGAAGCTTCTCGAGCCAGTTGTTCATCTCTGTTCTCCCTGAACTTCCAAAGTCTTGTCCGAAAAGATACCGGCAGCCGGAGGCCGCGGCATGGTCGGACAGCGACATTGAGAGGCCTGAGACATATCCAATCACCTGTTTGATTGTCGAGGAATGGCTTTCTAATCGCTTTGCGCGGCAATGGAAATATCAGTCTCAACAATTCTCGGAAAAATTGCAAAAAAGCGGAATTGATTCCAGCTTTTGCCAATGGTGACACCTGCCTTTACGAACTTGACGAACTTATCGAGATTTGCCATATTTCTTCCGACGGAGTTAGAAACATGGCGTCTCCAAAATCTAAAATCGGAACTCGAAGCCGGACATCGCGCAACGCGCGCGCGCTTGCCAAGGCCACGATCACCACAGCGTTTTTTGTCGGGCCGGATCCTACCCTGCCGAAGGGAGCCGCAGGGTTCAAACTCAAGGTCACGGACAATGTCTCCAAGGTTTTGACCAGCAAGCCAAGCCGGGTCAAAGCACTGCTGCAGGGATATGATGATGCAATCGTCAAGAGCCGTACAGCGGGACGGCAGGTCAGCTTCAGGGTCGATGTTGATCCTGAAGGCGAAACTGTCGTCACGCCGGTGGATGACACGGCCCTTGTTCAGACGGTTGTCGTCGAGGATGATGATACGCACGATCCCGAGCTCAGCGAGGCTTTATCGGCGGCTCGCGCGCGCGGCAAGTTGAAGGCTGCCGAAATACTCGGCGGCGCGGATATGCTCAACGCCGACGACTTTGCCAGGCTGCTCGGCATATCCAGAGTGACGGTAAATGCCAAACGGCAAAGCGGCCAGATTCTGGGTCTCGACGGCGCCAAGCGAGGATTTCGATTTCCTGAATGGCAACTGGATGCAGAGGGCAAACCCTACGCGGCGCTAGCGCCTCTGCAGGCAAAGCTCGGCGGCCCCTGGGCGGTCTATCGTTTCCTGATACAGCCACATGGCGAATTGAACGGGTTGACGGGACGGCAAGCGCTCGAACAGGGCAAGATCGAGGCCGCGCTGGACGCAGCCGAGAGTCTTGGAAGAGATTTCGGATAAATGCCGCACGTTTTGCCGCCGGTGGGTTTTGCGGATGCGAAGCTGCAATTGTATATTGTCGATCCCGGACGTCGTTTTGGACGCATCTATCTCGACAAATATCCCGATCCTCTCGGATTCGGCAAAAGCCCAAGCAGATTCAGCGACCCACGCCGACGCAAGCCCGAAAACCGCTTTGGCGTGCTCTATCTCGGCGATACCGTGAAAGTGTGCTTCCTTGAGGCCGTGTTGCGTGACCAGCGTGAAGGTGTCATCGGCGACCTCCCGATCGCCACCGCCGAGCTCTACGATCGCCAATACGCCGATATAGAGGTCGCTGCACCGTTGAAGATGATCGATCTCCGGGATGACGGACCGATCAGGATGGGTGTACCAACCGACGTCGCCAAGGCGTCTGACCAGAAGTTGGCGCGGCAATGGTCGCTAGCCTTCCACGAACATAGCGAGAGGGTTGACGGTATCATTTATCCGTCCCGGCTCAATGGTCACACGAATCTTGCCGTGTTTGACCGCGCAATTGGCAAGCTTCGGGCAAACGGCACTTGTAAACTGATCCGGGCGCCCGGACTTGCGAACACTCTTAATGACCTGAACGTCGCTATTGTCGATCCCGATTCTTAGTCTGCAATCCCGAAGAGAACGTGTGCCTGCCCTTCGATCAGGCCAGGGACAACTCGAGATCCCGGTGCTCGAACGCCGATGCCATTCGATCGATTTCTGCTTCTCTTATCCTGATGTCGGCAGCGACGTCGCGCCACGTTATGACGCCGGCGCCCACCTCGGCGGCAATGGCCTTGGCCTCATCCAATTTGAGGTCAAAATCCCCGGCGACGGAGAAGGCAAGATCGAGTGACGCAGTCGCATCATCCTCGCTGATCGCGGTCGTCAGAATCCGTTCCTTGATATCGGCCGGCACAGGATTGACGTCATACACCGGAGACAGGCGCCAGCCTCTCGCGCCATCATAGAGAAATCCATGATTGCGCAAATGATCGTCGGTGTTGGAAATCAGGATGCTGAACACGATCCGGCGCCATAGCTCATGGCTGTCTTCCTTCGGCGCTGCGCCAAATTGCCTGAGCGCGTCGACCAGTTCCAGATAGCTGTGCTGCTCGTTGTCGCTGGCGCCGATCATGCTCATCGCCGATAAAAACGGGATACGGTTGACGCCTGCCCGGTCAAAACGGCGCAGCAGGATCACGGAACGCCCCGCGATCTGCTCGAGACGAAACTCCGGGACGGTCAGGCCTGATCGTCGTGCCAGTTCCAGGGCCACGCACTCCCATTCGACAGTCGCATACTCATCATCCTTTTTGGGAAATTTGGCGATGGCGAGCTGACCGTCCTGATCGCGAACAGAAGCCTTTGGGCGAGCTCCGCCGAGCGACGAACCGGGCGCAAGCAGCAACTTCAATTCTGCCGCCGTCTCGGCGTCCTCCAGAAGTGCCTCAGCGGCCGAAAGCAGCTTCGGAAGATTGATGAGGGGCGGTACCGGCGGCCCGCCGCTCGCAAGGAACGGACCAGCAGGATCACTCGAGAAACGTAAGGCCCCCTGTCGGGTCTCATCATTGACCTGGAGAAGATAATCGATCTCGAACAGGGTTCGGGCGCGCTCTTTGGCGGCCTCGGCCCGGCGCGCCTCCGCCCGTTTCATCAGCGTCCGCCCCCATCGGTCAGGTGCAGAATCGCCAAGCGAACCAAAGAGACTCTTGGCCGTATAAAACTGGCCGGTCGTCAACGCCAGCGCCGGCTCAAGCGAGTAGCGCAGGGGATTTTCGAGCCATTCGCGCTCGTATTCGAATGAGGCTGTCTCCTTGCCCTTATTATTGTGGCTGTAAAGGCGACCGACCGGATGCGCTGTTCCGTAGAGATCGGCGTGAACAAAGGCAAGACGGTCAACCATGACCCGCTCCACCAGCCTTGTCGCGGGCGACCGACTTCGGCCGTGGGAGCCGAATGCGCTCCGGCAAATGGCGCTCTTCGAGAGAACGCCCGATATCATCAATCATCGGATCGGCGAGCTTCGCAAGACCATCGACAAGTCCCAGAGCATGCAGGACGGCGGCGTAGATACCGAGAGCGACGGATTCGTCACCCTTTTCCACCTTCGTCAGGGTCGTGCGGCTGATCCTTGCGCGTTCGGCCATCAGTTCCATGGGAATGCGGCGGCGCTTGCGGGCATCCCTGATATCGGAGCCGAGCTTGCGCAAGGCGCGCTTCGCCGGAAGCGGCAAGGACGAAATGGGTTGCATGATGCCATATCCTGTTCACATAAACACACGCTATACCACATAATGTACGCGAAGATGAACGGTATTTTTTGACCGGCCCTATTCAGCTTCTTCTTAGTGCGCACATACACGGTCATAATTTGCTTTTTAGTGCGCGTATGTGAACATTAGTGACCCTTTTCACTTCCCATTTATGCGTGAGAGGTCGATGCGAATTCCGGCCTCGTCCGCCTCCGGCTGACCTTCCGCTGAAGAGGGTTCAGCATCGGATACGTCATTATTCTCCTGAGTATTTTCCGGGACCCTGGTCTGGTCTGGCAACCGACCGCCCGGATCCGCTGCCTGAAACACGCTCTGCCCCTCGAATTCGCCGGTTTTCCATGCGTAGACCGCGTCCTCGAAAATCTGCGGAAAAACCTCGTCGCTTTTCGGATTGCCATACCATTTGGCCACGATCCGCAAGATCTTGGCAAACATCGAAGTACCCTTGCGCAGGTTTTCGCATGGATCGACAAGATCGTCTTTGACTTCCGACACGTCCTTGAGGCCGACGCCGGCAGGAAACTGTGTCAGTCCCACGCGCACGATGGCGCGGCCGACATTATCGCGAACGATGGCGAGCACTTCGTCGGGGGTCCTGGCCTTCGGAACGAGAATGACCCTGTTGCCCATTCTGACGTTGACCATCAGAGGATCCGGCGCTCCGGCAGCCTCAATAAATTGCTCCACGATAGCCGGTTTGAGGGACGGATCGGCACATTGCTGTATCAAGGCAGCATCCATAAGAGACAGTCTCCCGTTCAGGTGTTAAAGGACATCACGAGCGGAATGCCGAAGAGCTGCGCCCAGGCCTGCGCACTCATCCGCTGGATGGCGACGATGCTCGTGCCGGCGGTCCACCAGCCGTTACCGATGAGAACGACCGCGTCCGGCCTGTGGAGAATGGATTGCAGCAGAGGCCAGACGACGAGTTGCTCGTAGCAAATGATCGGCGCGATCTTCTTGCCGGCGACCTCGACAACCGGGTTGGCGAAGAAACTGGCATGGGCACCGCCTGGTTGTCCGCGCCATCGGTCCCACGGGCGCCACATCGACACCGGCACCGGCATACGCTCCCGATAGACAATACGTGCCTCTCTTGCGCTCACTGCTACCATCACATTTTCGTAGCCGTCACGCGTGATGCTGGCCGCGCCCGCGATCACCGTCAGCGTCATCCCTTCGAGCCCACCGCGCCAGAGCCGCGCGACAGTCGGTGTCCAGAAGCCGAGCGTGCTTTCCGGCAAGACAACAATATCCGCCTCGCCTCCGGCGGCGGACTTTGCTGTGGCGATGAGGTCACGCTGGCGCGATAGTGATGTATCCCGGCCCAGGCTCGCTCCCATGTTCAGATCGACACCATGCCAGCCATCGATTACGATTCGTGGCGTGACCGATGCGGCGGACCACAGCCATAAAGCTGACAAGGCGATGGCAACAGCCGGGCTGATGCGGGATACGAGGCCCATCAGCCCGGCCGTCATGGCGCCAAGCCCCCACCATCCCCAGCCCGCAAACAGCACGCCGGCGGCCGTCAGGGGATGAGCCCATCCGGTGATGCCGAAGGGAGGCAAGGCAAGCAGCACCATCGCTATCAGATAGCGAAGCGGCCGGGTCTTTTCATTCGAGGTCCATAGTGCCGCATGCACGGCAACGAAACTCAGGCAGGCGCCTATCCAGAGCAGCAAGCCCGGCCAGAGATCCGATGCATAGAAGGTCGCCACACCTTGCGGCAAGCCGCGGGACGCCGCCAGAAAATAGGCCGCGGCAATCCCTGTCGCGGTGACGCGATTGCCTGCATGTGACCAAAGAACCGGGAAGACCGCCGCCGCAGGTAGAAGCAGCATGTGGCCGCTCCATCCAACCCAGCCCGACGCGATTGCCGAGGCGATCAATACAGCCGGTTTCATCCAGTCAGGGCGCATAGGTCCACACCTCACGCGCAAGACCAAGAATGCCGGCAACAGGTAAGGGACCGAAATACCGCGAGTCGAACGAGCCCGGAAAATCCGAGTGCAAGAAGACCGCATCGGCTGGAACGACGCCACCGCGATAGGCAATGAGTGGCCGCCCTTTGCCGTCCCTCCGCATCACATGCGAATGGTCCAGCCGCCGGCCATCGATGCGGACCTCTTCGCCAACGGTGACGCTTTGACCGGCGAGCGCGACAACGGTCTTGATCAGCGGCGCAATGCCTTCAGGACAAAGGCCGCTGCGCAAGTAGCCCCGATTTCTCGCCAGCCGCATCGCATCCGTTCCCGGCGGGCAGATGAACACCAGGTCGCCGTTGCGGACCGGTCGGCCGATCGGTGCGATCCGCCACAGACCCAAGGGCTCGCTCGGGGTCAAATTGATACGGAAGCCCATCATACCGGCCGTGACGCCTGCGGCGAGCAACAGGAGCGCAACCGGCCCGGTCACAAGCAACGTCGCTCGCCGTTTCATGATTGGGCGTTGATTTGACAGGGCGGCGATCGTCATTTCAGGGTCAGTCCCTTGGTCTGCGCCTGGCGGAGCGCTTCAGCCTGCTTGATCCCCTCGACCGCACGCTCATGAGCCGCCAGCTGCTGCACCGCGCGCATCGCGTTCCAGGCCGACTTCACGTCTACCTTTTGTGAGTCCGACATACCCGCAGTGAGAGATTTGAAGACGTCACCGTCGGGGTTCCTGGCGGCAACACCGAGCAATGTTCGTTCGCCGAAACGCTCGGAGACGGCGCGAGCAAACCCATCGAGTTCCGCCTTCACCATTTTGTCGGCCAACGCATATTCGAGACCGGCCGGCAGGTCGTTCCGATCAATCGCATCCCGCACGCGCTCGAGCGTCTGCTTGGCTGACGGCGAGAGTGCTGGAATATCGACGGCGACCTTGAGACGGATGGCGCGCTCCTCGGTCTCATGCTTGCGTTCGGCCTCGGCACGCGCCGCGATATAGCGCTCGAGGTTGCGGGCAAGCGCCGGCGTATTGACCAGCGCGGTATCGCGATCCTGCTTGTCGGCGCGGCTTGCGAAAACTCCGGTTCTGCCCTTGAGCGCGCCAAAGGTTTCTGGTTTGGCCCCGACGGTTGCCAAGGTCGCAGCGGCGACCGTCCTGTCCTTCAGCATGGCGTCGACATTGACCACCTTGAAGGCCGATTGAGGATCTGCGTAGACGAGGTTGAAGCGCGTCGTCACGTCCTGCCATTGCTTCTTCAAGCCTGGGTCGGCGGCAAGGCGGTCCTCCACTGTTTGTTCAAGCGATTTCGCGAAAGACGTGATGCCGGATACCATGGGTCGAGCCTCCTTGATGACGGCGTGAGATCGTGTGACTTTGTCAGGACTGACCAGGCCGAGATGCGTGCCAAGCACGCGGAGACGCTCAGCAAGGTCGATGAGCTTCTGCTTCTGTCGCACCGTCCATTCGAGACGATCTCGCACCAGAGTCCTGGCGACATTGACGAGGTGCAGGCCGCGGGCATCGGCAAATCGCAATGCCGCGCGATAGAAGGCGCCTCTTTCGTAGTCGAGCGTCGTTTCCTTGGCGTTTCGGCGCGACAGGATTTCGACAAGACCGCCAGCCTTGGCGAAAGATCGCGTGCCGTAATAAACGGCCAGATCATCGCGGTGGCGCGTCATTGCGACATAGGTCAGATGGCGGTCGAGCGAGAGCGATGCGAGCACTTTGACTTGGTCAACGGTCGCACCCTGGGACTTGTGAACAGTCGTGGCGTATCCGTGATCGAGATTGTTATAGAAGCGCTGTTCGACGGTGACCTGACGCCGGTGTTCCCCTTCGCCAACCGCGGCGACGATGCGTCCAGGTGCGGCCTCGATGACTTTCGCCAGCATGCCGTTTTTGACGCCGATCGAACCCTCGTTTTTCAGGAACACGATCTGATCGCCAGCGGAGAAGTGCCGCGAGCCATCCTCCGTCTTGAAGAGATGACCGGCATCGACCAGACCGCGCTCGACCAGCTTTGCACGGGCCAGCGCATTCAGGCTGCGAACGTCGCGACGAAGATGGGCGAGGATCAACGATGTCTTTGACGGATCGTAATCTCGGTTCCAGTCGTTGATCAGGTTTTCGACGGCCTGCGCCTTCAATGTCGAACCCTTCAGGCAGCCATTGGCCTGATAAGCGGCGACAGCTTGCGCGACATTGCCGCGGGCAAGATCGAGCGATGCGTCCCGCATCCACTGCTGGTGCTGGCGATAGATCGTTTCAAGTTCCGCATAGCCGATCCGGTCGGAAATTGCGCGGAAGGCTGCGCCGGCTTCGATCGGTTGAAGCTGTTCGGGATCGCCGACCAGGACCAGTTTTGCGCCTGCCAGTGTGACGGCTTCGACAAACAGTGCCATTTGCCGGGAGGACACCATGCCGGCTTCATCCAGGACGAACACGGTCTTGGCGTCGAGCAGGTCGCGATCCTTCTCCCAGCGCAGCTGCCAGGATGAAAGCGTCCGCGACAGGATCCCCGCTTCCTTTTCAAGACCCTCGGCCGCCTTACCGGCGAGCGCTGCGCCGACGACGCGATAGCCGGCGGCCTCCCATGCCTCACGCGCCGCCTTCATCATTGTGGTCTTGCCCGCGCCCGCACGACCGATGACCGCGGTTATCCTCTCGCCCCCGGCGACATGGGCAATGGCCAATTTCTGTTCGTCGGAGAGACGCTGATGGCGTGAAAACACGCCTTCCAGAACAACCTGTCGGACGCCATGCGATGATCGCTGGGATAGCCAAGTCGCTCTGTTCGCCATCTCGGCTTCCAGACGGATCATGTCACGCGTCGTGTATTTTGCCAGCGCGCGAACTCCGGTGACAAAATCGATGCGCTCACGATCGAGACGCAGTGTCTCCGGGTGCTGCAGCACGCGCGACAGGAGATTGCGGAAGAGGGCGGGGTCATCGACATATCGGTGCAGGACCTTGGCGATATCGCGTTCGTCGAACACACTCTTCTCACGCGTGATCAGGTCGAGAATGACTGCCGGATTGTGCCGGATCCGCTTCGCGTTTTCTGTCCGCCGGCCCTCCTGCAACTCAATGCGTTCGAGCTTCGGCAACCAGGCGGAGGACTCTGCCTTGGCCTGACTGCCCTTCCTGTCTATCGCGGTAGCGCCAACACCGATATGGATGGTCGGTTCAAGCGCGATCCCCTGCCTTTCATAGGAGCGGCCATCGACCCTGACGTCGAGCCCGGCGAGCGCGAGATGCCTGTTCTGGATCGCAAACCAGCCGTCCCTGAACGCGTTGAAATCTGCAGCGTCACCGGCCCAGAGATCATAAACAATCTTGCCGGCATCATTGCGCAGCGCCTCGCCATCCGGACCCGTCAGGGCAATCTTTTTGGGCCCGAATCCATCCTCGGTGAGAGGCCGCAGGGTGGTCATCAGATGGACATGCGGATTGCCGGGCGCATCGTGATAGACCCAGTCGGCGACCATGCCCTTTGCCGTAATATTGGTGGCCACGAAATCCCGCATCAACGCAATGTTCTGCGCAGCTGTGAGTTCAAGCGGGAGCGCGATAGTCACATCCTTGGCGAGTTGGGCATCACTGCGTTTCTCGGATAGTTCGACCTGGTTCCAGAAGGCTTCCGAGGCTCCGGCGACCGACCGGTCTGAGACCATTGTCCGGAGCCATTCGGGCGCGTCGGAGGGGATCACGAACTCCTCGTGTAGCAGCCCCTGCTTTCGGGAGTAGTCGATGGTTCGCGCTTCACGCTCATAGTCCATCTTTGCGCAGTGCCGGTAGGCCGCAGACAGCACGGCGCTGCGGCCGGAGCCGCGGGCGACGATGCTGACGGAGAAATGCGGGACAGCCACGGCGATCTTCTTTTCCGAATGTGAACAAAAACAACGGCTTGTTCGCAAGAAGCGGCCCCGCCAGGGCCAAAAGCAACACGTCGCACCCGCGACGTATAATTGCGCCCTTGGATCCGCTTCTTCGAAACGGCGGGATCATTCGCCAAAAGCTGGCGCTTTGGCGAGGTGCTAATTGACACCTCGCGTCCGGGAGAAAATTGGGAAAGGATTCCGGCATCACATTCACATCCGACGCCGGAAAGGAAAGCCGATGAAGAAGCCCTCCTCGAAAATACGTGATGAAATCGTCAAGCTTCAGGAGCAGCTGAAACTCGCAGAAACACGTGAGGCCGAGCGGATCGGACGCGTCGCGCTCAAGGCCGGCCTTGGCGATATCGACATTGAGGAGGGGGAGTTGCAGGCGGCGTTCGAGGAACTGGCGAAGCGGTTTCGCGGAGGCAAAACCGGATCGTCCGGGAAGGCAAAAGCCGGTACAAGCGAGCCGGCCAGCGCTCCCCCATCGGCGGTCGGCCTTGGCACGACTGCGGGCCAACCTGGCGAGGCTTGAGCGGATGCAAAAGCTATCCGTGGCAGAAGCCCGCAAGAAGGATGCCCGCGAGAAGATCGAGCTGGGTGGCCTGATCGTCAAGGCGGGGTTGCGGTATGAGAAGCGCGCGCTCCTGCTCGGACTTCTGATCGATGCCGGCCGCAGGATCGAGGCAGACGAGACCGAACGGTCGAGGCTGATAGCGATAGGGGCGGAGGCGTTCGGTAATGACCGCGAATAGGATCATGCTCGCAATGATCCCGCCGCTGATCATGATCGTCACGGCGCTGGTTTTGCCGGGCATCGAACAATGGCTGGCGGCATTCGGCAAGACCGAGCAGGCCAAGCTGACCCTCGCGCGGATCGGATTGGCCCTACCTTACGTGTCTGGGGCGGCCATAGGTCTCATGTCGTTATTTGCCACGAACGGATCGGCGAATATCAAGACGGCAGGATGGAGTGTGTTCGCAGGCTGCACCGCCATCATCGGCATCGCCGTGATCAGAGAAGGATACCGGCTCTGGGCCTTGAGCGACGCGGTCGCGGCCGGCCGTTCCGTCCTTTCCTATGCGGATCCTGCGACGATGACAGGCGGGGCGGTCGCGATGTTTGCGGGTCTGTTCGCGATCCGAGTTGCGATGCTCGGCAACGCGGCCTTCGCACGCTCGGAGCCGAAGCGAATCCGCGGCAGGCGTGCGCTGCACGGCGAGGCCGAATGGATGAAGCTGCAGGACGCGGAAAAGCTGTTTTCCGAAGCTGGCGGTATTGTGATCGGCGAAAAATATCGCGTCGACCGCGACAGCACGGCGGCGCTCGCATTCCGCGCCGACCGCCCCGAGACCTGGGGCGCCGGCGGCAAGGCGCCGCTGCTTTGTTTCGACGGCTCGTTCGGTTCTTCGCATGGTATCGTCTTTGCCGGTTCGGGCGGATTCAAAACGACTTCGGTGACGATCCCTACGGCCCTGAAATGGGGCGGTCCGTTGATCGTCCTCGATCCGTCGAACGAAGTCGCGCCGATGGTCAGCGCGCATCGTGGCCGGGCCGGCCGCGACATCCACATACTCGATCCCCGAAACTCCGAGGTCGGGTTGAACGTCCTGGACTGGATCGGCCGTCACGGCAATACGAAAGAGGAAGACATCGCGGCTGTGGCCTCATGGATCATGAGTGACAGCGGACGGGCGACGGGTGTTCGCGACGACTTTTTTCGCTCGTCGGGACTACAGCTTTTGACCGCCATGATCGCGGACGTATGTCTCTCCGGGCATACCCGGCCGGAACATCAGACGCTCCGGCAAGTGCGTCAGAATCTTGCCGAGCCCGAGCCGAAGCTGCGTGAACGGCTGCAGACCATTCACGCCAACTCCAAATCTGATTTCGTGAAGGAGAACGTCGCGGCTTTCGTCAACATGACACCGGAAACCTTCTCCGGCGTCTATGCCAATGCGGTCAAGGAGACCCATTGGCTTTCCTATCCGAACTATGCAGCACTTGTGTCGGGATCAAGCTTTACCACTGAAGACATAGCGGGCGGTTCTGTGGATGTGTTTCTCAATATCGATCTCAAGACGTTGGAAACCCATTCCGGCCTCGCGCGCGTCATCATCGGATCGTTTCTGAACGCGATCTACAATCGTGACGGCGCGATGAAGGGCCGCGCGCTCTTTCTTTTGGATGAGGTGGCCAGGCTCGGCTACATGCGCATTCTGGAAACTGCTCGCGACGCCGGCCGAAAATACGGCATTACACTGACGATGATCTATCAGTCGATCGGTCAGCTGCGCGAAACCTTCGGCGGGCGGGACGCCGCCAGCAAGTGGTTCGAGAGCGCGAGCTGGATTTCGTTTGCCGCGATCAACGACCCTGAGACCGCTGAATATATCTCGCGCCGTTGCGGCACGACCACGGTCGAGATCGACCAGGTCAGCCGATCGTTTCAGGCGAGCGGCTCGTCCAGAACCCGTTCCAAGCAATTGGCGGCGCGGCCGCTGATCCAGCCCCACGAGGTGTTGCGCATGCGGGCGGACGAACAGGTTGTGTTCACTGCCGGCAATCCTCCGCTTCGATGCGGCCGCGCCATCTGGTTCCGGCGCGAGGACATGAAGTCGTGCCTCGCCGAAAACAGATTTCACAGGTTCGCCGCAGGCATGCCTGCGCCGGATGCCTACTCAAATAGCGCTGAGGTTGAACGATGAGATATTGGGAAGCCTGTGAAGCGCAGGTCACCGGTGAGGAAGCGATTGATGAATGCCGCATCCATCTGGTCGAGGCCGTGGTCCGAGGCGCCGATTCCGCTTTGATTGATGTGCAGACGGACGACGTCATCGCTTATGCTGACGAAGCGGGAGAGTATTTCGGTGCCGACATTCTTGGATGGTTGGGATACTGATCGATGACATTGCGACGTCATCAACAACGCAGCGAGGGAACGCCAGTGATGTTCTCGGGCCGCGATCTGACCACCCTGTCGATTTGGAAAGGCATGCCAGTCGTTGCATCTTTCGTTGCCATGATTGGAATCGCGCAGGCGACCGATACACTCGAGGGTTCCTTTGCTTTATGCGGGACGGGCAAGCGGATCACCTGCGTCGTCGATGGGGATACGTTCTGGCTCGAGGGAACCAAGATCCGCATCGCCGATATCGACGCGCCTGAGATCTCCGAGCCCGCCTGTCAGGCCGAGCGCCGAGCGGGCGAAGTCGCGCGGGAGCGGTTGCTCCAATTGCTCAATGCCGGACCTTTCTCGCTTGTCGCTGGCGATCGCGACCAGGATCGTTATGGGCGGAAGTTGCGCATCGTCCTGCGGCAGAACGCTTCTCTCGGTGAAACCCTGGTCAGAGAGGGCCTCGCCCGACACTGGAAAAGCCCACGTGTAAGTTGGTGCCGATAAGCGGCAAGTGGCGAGCATGGTGCGCGCGATATATCATCCTGGTATGTCAGCGGAACGACTCCTTCCCCCGGGCGTCGGCCGGCGCGCGAGAGGATCGCAACCCGCATGGGCCGAAACCGCGAAGGGGGTTCGGTGCGCCTGCGCATAGAGCCGTGCGGCGAAGCCGTCTCGCCCAACTCTATCTCGAGCGACTACAAACGCATCACGGAAATGAATCGGTGTCCCCTGAACGATTCATAAGTCTCGTTGGACCGAAAGAGCAGAAATGCCGATCCTGCCGGCATGCTGGCTCAACCCTACCATCTTTATGTCGAACGCACGGATGCCTCCCGGAATATGGCCCGTTACTATGTCATGGAGATTTCCATGACGCTATTCGGTGACACCTGCCTCACGCGGCAATGGGGACGGATCGGCCAGCGAGGACAGAAGAAGGTCCATCATTTCGAACGGGAAGAAGAAGCGGTTCACCTGTTCCTCGATCTCACGCGCCAGAAGCGGGCGCGCGGCTACAGCCCCAAGCCATCCAGGCCGTGAACTGCGCAGGCTTGGGCCAGCGCCGCCAACCTCGTTCGCATGCAATCGGGGCCGCCTGAGCGGCCCCGATCTCTTCATCGCAAACGATTGCTATCGCGTTCGTAGCTGATCTCGATCTCGACGAAGAACGGGACCTTGATGGCGACCTTCAGGCCAAGCTTCCCACGACGGAAGAAGTGACAGATCACCTGAGCGAGGATGCCGAGACGGCGGCCGGTGGCGTTGAGGAACTGGGCGAGGCGGTTCATGAGATTTCTCCTTGTTGATGCGGTTGTCGCGGGGACGGATTGCAGACCGGAAAGGAATGCCGCATCGGCACGACCGCAACGAAGTGGAGGACCGTTAGGCGCCGGAATTTTGGGTTGGGCGGGGAGCTGAAGGCGGAGAAAATTCTGGCGGCTTACGGTTGAGGCATGACGCTCGGGATGCACGATCCCCGGGATAGACGACCGTCCTCGACAAGCAGGAATGAACCCCGCGCGGCACCGCCACGGCCGCCGCCGGTGGGCAATGATGGGCCGCCCTCAGAAGGGCGGCTCTGCGTCGATGGCGCCGTCCTGCTCGGCCAGGATCACCGACAACTCGGCCTGGGCAAGTTCGAGTTCGGCTTCGATCTGGCGGCGCTCTGCCGGATCGCAATGGTTCAACTCGGCCTTCAGTTCCTCGATGTGCAATTCGATCGTCATCGTCATCTCCTGATGTTTGAGAAAGATGACGCCCGCAGTCGGGGAGACGGGGCAGGGTCAAGGATCGCGATAGCGACCGCCGGAGGCGGCGAGGGGAGGAACCGATTTTTCTGTCCGGCCCATGAGGGTCGGGCATAAAAATTGGCGGAGGCCGCTCGTCCTTGAGGCTGGCGCGGCTCCCCGGCATCCTCGGCGGATCTGAGCAGACCCCTTATCTCTCCGTATGCCACCGAAAGAGGAGGAGCCGGGCTCGATGCCCGGCTCCTCCTTACTATCAGCGAGGCAAGAGCCCCGCCTTGTGGGCGGGGCCGAATCCCGATCAGGCTTCGCGCTTGGGGCGGTTCCAGACCAGCGTGTAGTCGCCTTCGGTCTGGCTCGGCCACAGGGCCGCGTTGATCGGGGCGTTGAAGCTCGGATCGTCAAGGGTGACCGAGATGTAGGGCTCGCCGTCGCCGGAGATCTTGTTCCAGCCGGCGCCCACTTCGGCGGCACCTGCGGTGATGCGGAAGTCCGGGGCATCGCGGGAGGTGCGCTCGATCGGGTTGAGGCGGGCCTTCATGGAGACGGTGAGGGTGCGGACCTGGCCGGTGATTGCGTTGCCGTTGGTGGTGAATTCGCCGATGACTGCCATTGTCGTGATCCTTTCGGGTTGTTCGGGCCGCGACCACCGCGACCTCGATGGCTGTCAAAAGATCGGGGACGATCGGACCGCATCCCGCAGGGGCCGCAACGAAGTGGAGGACGGCCGGGCGATGGCTTTTTGCTTCGCGATGCAAAGCGCGCCTGCGCGCGGCGGAAAAAGGCAACGGCCGACCGTTGCGGGAGGACGATTGAGGCGCTGCCGGTCTTCGATCATACATGCCACATCGAGGACGCAGTTGGACGCGCCCAACGTCGCTAACCCGGTTGGATTTCAACTATGGCGTCGACGATTGCGGAAGTTCACGATGCGACGCAATATCTGTGCTCGCCACGCTATAGCTTTCGATCATGCTCGTCCCGAAAAACTTATTCGAGTGCATTTGGAATCCAGCCCGACATCGGTGGAATCGGGAAGTCCCACTTGCGGCAGTCGGACGAGCTCGCGGCGGGATTAGTCGCCCCTGACGATCTTACAATGCTGTGACGGTGATTGTCTTCGTTTCAACGACCGACCCGCCGTGGCAAGCGGAATCGGAGACAACAAAGCACAGCGTTGGCTTGCACTATTCAATACCGCCCGCTCGCTTGAGCCTGGCCAGATCAGGGCAATTCACAATTCGCTTGTTTTGGATGGATATGATTGCGGTCTTGCGGAGATTGGTCATCTGCCGGCTCACCGTTTCAATTGTCAGCCCCAGAAAATCAGCCATTTCTTCGCGGGTCAGCGGAAGTTCGAATTCTACGTTGGTGGCGTTCAAGACATTGTTCTTGTCCGCAATGAAATATAGAAAAGTGGCAACCTTCTCGAGCGCCTTTTTGCGACCGAGCGTCAGCATCCAATCCCGTGCGAGATCCAGATCCGCCAACGTCTGCTCGTGCAGCCTGTGTTGCAATTCCTGCTGTTCGGCAAGCAGGCGGTCCATTGTCGTTTTCGGGATGACACAGACTTCAAGGTCAACCGCGGCTTCCGCTGTGACCGGGCTTTCAGCTGAAAAAGGACGGCCGACAAAATCCGAGGAGAATTGGAGGCCGACAATCTGTTGACGGCCATCGGATAAAAGCTTCGAGAGCTTCACAACGCCTCTCAGGACGTTGACATAGCTTGCAACCGGCTCGCCTTGCCCTACCAAACGGGAACCCGCATCAAGGCGTCTATGCTTGACGGCTTTGCCCAGCTCTCTCAATTGCGCAGGCGCCAGCACTTTACATATTCCGCCTGTGCCGATCTGACAGGATGTGCATGCGACCGGCAGCGTACCTCCACGATCGTCATCTCTGGGATCGTAGCCAGCTACGGTTTTCCTTCTATCGGCATTCACAACGCTCCTCCGCGGCAGCCTGCTCATACAGAGAATGTGGAATGCAGCTTGAATTGTAAATCGTCAATTTTACGGTCATGCGTTGGGTTGCCACAAAAATTACGGGGGTGATTTGCCGGGAAGGAAAGTACGCATCGATCCTACCTCGTGCCGGGAACGTTCGACTTCGCCTCGAGCACGAGTGATTTTCGAGGAGCGCTCTGGTATAAATGAAGAGTATCGGAGAAATCAGCATCGCGCCGCCATGGGCGGGATTTCGGGAATTCTCGTCGCGCATTGAGCGGAAAGAAAGGCAGCCGCAGGAGGCTCAGCATAGCGACCCGAAGGGTGAGCCGGGACCGACTGCCGCCACTCATGCGCTCCGCCTGGATGCATCCGGACGAAGAAGGGGTCGGTGCAAAGAAGATGCGAAGCTTGCTTCTGGTATCGCGAGATGTGCGCGTCACCCGAGTGGGCGCAAGACCGCTGCGCGGGCTTCGTGAGCGCAGCGAATAGCACACGGTCGCCGAAGGCGGCTCGCCCGCTCCTTACGATGTCATAGACCCGGAAGCGGTGCTCGGCCAATTGTCAGTCTGCGCGGTCGACCTGTGCATCCATACGAGAAAGAAATGGCTTGAAGGCTGAGGCGACCTTGGCCAGAAAGCCCTTGCTGAAGCTGCCCAGCATCTCGGCGTTCGGATCATACAGAACGACGCTTCCGCAATGTCGTGATTGAACTCCGAGACGGTAATCCAGGCTTCCTTCCAGTCTCGGACTCCCGCTCGCCGACATTCCAGCTGCGGAATTTCCGGGGTGGATTGATCCGGACGTGGCGGCGTCCCGGAGATTGCCAGGATGATGAGATGTGTCTGCTTACCCTTCGGCAGGGCGAGAACCAGGCAGACGGGACGGGATTTCCGGCCCTCGGGTTCGCCCTTGTCACGCTGCCACGCCCAAAGATACGGGTATCGCAGGATCGAGCCGCTGACAGGAATATCAGCCATCGGTCTCTCGCCCTTCCGCAATCAGCCGATCACGTTCGGGCATGATGATGTCGACGAGTTCTTGTGGCGCTTCATTGGCGCCATAGACGCGTCGAGGATCGCCCCTGGTTTTCATGGCCTCGAATTCGTCATAAGTCATCAAGACATAGCGCGGCTTGCGATGCTGGGTGATGGCGACAGGTTGGCGGTCGACCGCCATCGTCACCGTCTTGATGTCTCTGAGAAGTTCGACGGTGGTAAATCTCTGCATGGGCGCGCTCCTTCAACTTAATCGAATTATACGAATTATTTGACTATTCTGCGCGGGATCGCCTCTCGATTGCAGGCAAACCGAAGCCGGGTTCGACGCCCGGCCTCGGCTTCAGTTGGATGCGGGTGGGCCCCGCCTTTCGGCGGGGCGATGCGGATCATGCCTCGCGCTTGGGGCGGTTCCAGATGAGAGCGTACTCGCCGTCTTTTTCGCCCGGCCACAGGGCCGCGGTGATCGGGGCGTTGAAGCTCGGGTCGTCGAGCTTGACCGAGATGTATTCCTCGCCGTCGTTGGAGATCGCCTTCCAGCCTGCGCCGACTTCGACGCCGTTGCCGGCGGTGATGCGGAAGTCGGGGGCGTCGCGCGAGACGCGTTCGACGGGGTTGAGACGAGCCCGCATGCTGACGGTGAGGGTGCGCACGTTGCCGGTGATGGAGTTGTTGCCGTTGGTTGCGAATTCGCCGATGACTGCCATTGTCGTGTTCCTTTTCGGTTTCTCGTGCCGCGCCCGCCGCGGCCTCGATGGCGGTGTAAGGACCGATGGCGATCGACGCCGCACCCGCCGGGGTCCCCGCTGCGCCTGCGCGGGTGGGGTGGCTTTGGGCCGCAACGAAGTGGAGGGCGGCCGGTAGCCACTTTCTTGGCTTCCGCGAGGAATGCGAACCTGTTCGCAGGGGAAGAAAGTTGCGGACGGCCGTTGCGGTCAAGACGATCGAGACGAAGGCGTCCTTCGGTCACACCAAATCCATCGAGTTCTGCGTGGGTGTGGCCGGCGACCGTCGAATGAACGTGTTTGCCGGGGACATCGACGATTGTTCGGCGACGGCTGCCTGCGATCGCCGCAAGAGTGCACACGGACCACGCTGCGGGTGCGTTCCTGCCATTGATCGCTTTGCCGCTGTCCGTCCGTGCGCATCACCATGCTATCGTGACATTTGGCCGCTTGCGAGAATGCGCCTTCCTTGATGGCATGTTATCCGGGATATGCTGCAATGCGCCCACACCAAGCACTCATGCCGTGCTGGCCCACATACAGGCGGGGTCCTGGCAGTGGAGCGGGCCGTGAATACGCGAGTCTTAACGGCCGAACGAAGAGACGGGCTCACTCGGCATGTTTTGAGCCGGGTCAGACATTATACGCCGCACATGCCCTCGCACTCGTTGCCGAACAGATCGAGTTGGCCGTGGTCAGCAAGCGTCGAAAGATCCGCCTGTTTGAGCGCAACGCACGATCGATGGAGATAGACCTCGCCCCGAATGCCACGAATGCCGCGAATGCCGTTACGCAATGCGTTGTCGACCTCGACCGCGTCATGCCAGCTCTCGCGATCGTGGTCGTGCATATGCCGCCACCTGGCATTTTCGTGGAAGGGGCAGCCGATGCACGCGCTACGCGGCGGTTCGGGGTAGCCGTGACGGCGGAGCCAGTGAAGGCAATCCTGACGGTTCATCCGCTTCTCGATCAGGGGAAATCGCTTCACCTGCAGGGCTCGAAACTTGGTTTGGCCCTGATCAATTCGTCGCAACTAATCCCGATCCAGGTTTCGACCACGGGATAATCCGGAGACCGCTTGCGCCTCAGACCTACGAGTTCGCGGATTTTCCGCCGGATCGGCTCGATCTTGAAGCTGGTCGTGCATTGACGACGGATCATGCCGATCGACACGGTCTCCGTCGCCGTGGATCGAGAACCCACTTCGATCAGTTCACCATCGTCGTCTTCGTCCAATACCGGGATCTCGGCACCAGCGGGGGTCACGGTCTTCGTAAAGCCCGGAATGGACGCCCAACGTTTTCCTTGACCAGCGGCCAGGATTTCGTCGCGGATATTACCGGCCGAGACGACATGCACTGGGAACGGCAATACGTTCGGCGACATCAGCCATCGCAGATGTTCATAGACGGCGCCAGGCTCCCAACCTGTGTCGGCGAAGATGGCGCAGTCGGGCATTGGGCCAATCTCGCCATGGGCGGCCATGAGCGCGAGGGTCGTGGACTGGACGCCGGCGCCGAGCGACAGCGTTCGAAGACGAATGGAAGAGCGCTCACCGCTCTCCCTTTGTTCAACCGGGGAGAAGAGCATCAGCTTTTCTCCCGGTCCGTGCCTTCGAGCCACAATCTCAACTCGCGGCGCATAAATCCGATGGGCCCGTTGATCTCACTGACGCGAGCGTCCGAGGACACATGACCAGCGTCCTGGAACAGGCCCACAAGATGCCGCATGACATCGAGTTAAAGATGTCCGCCACGAGAGCGACATCGGAAAACGCCGGACCGTGTGGCCCGTCACGCAGCGAATAGATATGCATGCCGGGATGCTCGCCCGATGGCATGCGTCGTCGTTGGGTTTTCGCTCGTGGCCAGCGCGTGCCCAGATCGCCGGCCATCATGGCGTCTGCCATCTCAGCCGTCATGCGGGCATCGTAGATCTCGATCGGTGTGTCGGCCGCGCGGAAGCCGAGATGCGCGGAAAGAAAGGCGACTTTGGCTTTCTCTCCATCGGGATCGACCGCGCGAAGAGTGCGCCATAGAGGTCCGTCGTAGCGCTCGATTGCTCGAAGATATTTCTGCTCCCCTCGTTTTGTCGCTGAGCAAGCGAGGATGAGCAGGCGTTCGGAGGCCAGGATAGCCATCACGCGGCCCTACCAATGAAGTGCGTTTCAACATCTGCCTTTCCGGCACGGCTTTTAAGGCCGAGTATGTTGGAAGGCAGGAGACCGGGTATGGCTATCATGCTGGCCGCCCTCGATGGCTCGGGAGGCAGATCCGCCTGGTCTCCACACCTGACCCGACCGCTGATTAGGCTCTGCGGATCATCGCTGTGTAGGGCGAGGACGGCGTGGGAAGGTTGCCGCTTAAAGGAGGACACTTCAGGGAGGAAGCCATGCACTTCTACGTCGGCATCGATGCCGCCAAGGACATTCATTGGGCCTGCGTGATCAGCGCGGACGCAAAGCCCATCTTCAGCCATGCCGTCAGAAACGATCCGGAAGGGATCGCTGCACTGATCGGCGAACTGTCGGTGCTGGAAGCCGAAAGCATAACCGTCGCCCTCGACTTGCTGGGCGGTTGTGCCACGCTGCTCTGCGCGATGCTGGCCGACGACGGCATGCGTATCGTTCACACGCCTGGCCTTGCGGTCAACCGTGCGCGGCAGGGTATGCGCGGCGGAGAGAACAAATCCGATCCTCGCGATGCCGCGACAATCGCCGATCTCGCACGAACCCGCGCCGATCTGCGGCCGGTCGAGACTGAGACCGAGATCGATGTAGACATCCGCCTGCTCGTCGGTCGACGCCGCGAAGTCGTCGTTGATCAGACCCGACGCCTTGCGCGCCTGCGCGATCTGTTGTCCTCGCTCTTTCCGGCGCTGGAAAGGCGCATCGACGTGAAGACCAAGGCCGGCCTCGTCTTCCTGAGCCTGTTCGCCGCTCCGCACGAGTTGCGCAGCGCCAAGCCGCATCATCTCGTCCGCTCGCTGACGAAGGCCTATCCCCGCATGCGGGATGCCCAGACCATGGCCCAGGATGCCGTTGCTCTGGCCAAGGCTCAAGCCATCGACGTGCCCGGCGCGCAGACCCGAGCCAGGCTGGTCAAGGACCTCGCCGCCGAAGCTCTGGCCGCCCGGGCCCAGCGCGACCGCATCGACGCCGATCTCGAAACCCTTCTCGAAAGCCACCCTGATGCGGCCCTCATCCGAAGCCTGCCGGGGATGGGGGCCGTGCTGACGGCAGACTTCATCGCTTGTGTCGGTTCCGGCCACCGCTTCCAATCGGCCGATGCGTTGGCCGCCGCAGCCGGTCTCACGCCCGTCCTGCGTCAGTCCGGCAAATCCAGAGCCATCCGACGCTCCACAGGCGGCAATAAGAACCTCAAGCGCGTCTTCTTCCAGTCCGCCTTCAACGCGCTCGCAGATCCGGAAAGCCGAGCCTTTTACGACCGAAAACGCGCCGAGGGGAAACGTCACAATCAAGCCGTCATCGCCCTCGCGAGACGACGCGTAAACGTCGTATGGGCAATTCTCCAAACAAGAAACCCATTCACCGCTAACTTCAAAAATGCAGCTTGACGAAACCATTAGGCTGCCTCCTTCGCGTTCGAGAGCGCCGGCTGCAGGTCATGGAGATAATTGACGGCGCGCTGGGCGTGCGCAGCTGCCTGAAAAATCGCGCGCTTGTCGCCTGACAGAACCGTCAGCCATGATTGCAGGTAGGACGCGTGATCCGGTCGCGGCTCAAGTTCGGGAGAAATTCCGAGATCGGCGCACAAAAAAACGCTCCCAAGTTCCGCAATGAGCTCTTCGCGGCTTCGCTCGGATCGGTCCTTGTGATAGCGGCTAAGATCGCGGTTCAGGCGATGCTTTGCCCCGACCCAATGGGTCGATTCATGAGAAAGCGTCGCATAGTAGCTTTCCGCATCCCTGAAGCTTTCGAACGGCGGCATCTGGATATGGTCAGTGACGGGGCTGAAGAATGCCTGGTTGCCGCCGCGACGGATGATCGCACCGGTATTGCGAAAGAAATCGTCGGCATGGGCAATCCGTTCGATCGGATCCGCGACCGTGGCGGCGGGTTGGTAGTATTGATCCGGAAGTCCGTCGATTTGTTCGACGTTGAACACCGAATACGCTTTCAGGAACGGGATTTCCCGATCGACCTCACCGCCATTGCCATCGGTTGCGGATTTTGTGAAGCGACTGGCAAATACCACGGTTGAGCCGGTCTCGCCTTTCCGGACCGCAGCTCCCAGTTCAAGGGCTTGCTTGAACGTCATCCACACCGATGACGCAAAGCCTCGTTCCAGGCCTTCCGACCAGAGCAACAGCACATTCATGCCGGAGTAGGGGAGACCATTATGGCGAAGCGGGCGGGTGATCCGTCCCGTTGCATTGGCTACATTCCATGGCTTCATCCATGGGCACACGCCCTGTTCAAGATCGGCGATGATCCTGTCTGTGATCTTCGTATAGACGTCGATCCGTTCGCCTTCTGATTTCCTGCTCATTTTCTTAACCTCCATCTCAGGAGGCCGCGCCAGTCGCGGCCCCGTCACGGAGGGCGTAAGCAGGGGCCGTCAGGCGGGGAGGCGCACCGGAACGGCCGCAACAAAGTGGAGGACGGCGCAGCCGTTGCGACTTGCCGCTGGCGCCTGCAGAACCGACGGAAGGGACGGGGTCGCGACCTGTGTCGCGTCTACCTGAACCGCAGACGCATCGGCATTGTCGAGAAGAGGTGAACGGGAATGTTCATGCGGGATCGGGCATCGGACGCATCGAGATAAAATATGACCGCGAAGCGGACGACCAACTTATGCCTCGTCGACCCCTTTCGAGATCGCCGCGACGAGTCCGACCACTCTCTTTCGGATCGCGGGCGAGGAAATTTTCCCAAAGGCAATATTCAATTGCCGTCCTTCATCGGTCGCCAGAAATGCCATGACGGGATCATTCAACGCGATGGAATCGTCTTTGTTATCCGCAGCGCTCAGTTCGCCGAAGAAATAGGAAACCGGGACGCCGAGAATCTGAGCAATATGGCTGAGCCGGCTGGAGCCAACACGATTGGTGCCCTTTTCATACTTCTGCACTTGCTGAAACGTGATGCCGAGAGCCGTTCCGAGTGTGCCCTGGCTCATGCCGATCATCTTTCTGCGCAGCAGGATGCGCTTTCCGACCTCAACGTCTACGGGATGCGGTTTCTTTGTGTTCATCTGCAATGATTTCCCCCTCGTCACGCCGGAACAATACAACGACCGGTATGTAGAGTTTACTCCGTGGCTGTATTCTCTACAAGGCGATCAATCTCGTGCCATGATGATACGAGAAACATTCGCCGCCAATCTCCGGGACCGCCGGACCGCTCAAAATATTTCCCAGGAAGAGCTGGCCCATCGCGCTGGATTGGACCGAACCTATATCAGCTCTCTGGAACGCTGTATCTACAGCCCCACCATCGACGTGGTCCAGAAGATCGCAGACGTTCTCGACACCACGGCCGCCGATCTCCTTAAATTGCGTTCTTAAGGCGCCTGCAGTGCCTCAAAGTCCGACACGCGAGATGGCGGAGCCGAAGCTCCGCCACGCTGACCTCAGTCGAAGGCCGACATCTGTGCCGCGGCCGCCTTGCGGTCGAGCGTCTGGCCGGGATTTTCGACCGGTCGGTCAAAGGGCTTCCAGACCTCACCGACAATCTGCTCGTAGGCAGACACCGCACCTTCGGCTGCAACGCGCAATGCGTGCGCCTGAATGCCCATGTCAGCCGCGAATTCGCGCTTGCGCTGGGCGGCACTGTCGTAACCGACGGGGCCATCAAGGTCCTCGTCCCGGTCGTCAGCCGCACCCTTGGCGGTAGCGTCGCGCGCTTCGCTTACGGCTTTGCTGTAGAACTGGCCGGCTCCGTGCGCCGATCCGACATAGGCCCCGACGATGCGCTGGAGATGGATCTGCATCGCGCGTTCACCGAGGCCTTCTGCGAGACCGGCTGCGGTCTCGACGATCATGCGCTCGTGCATGTCGCGGATGCCGTCGCTGTCGAGAATAGCGGTGCCAAAGCTCTCGGCGATTCTGAGCGCCTGGGCCTCGTCGGGGCATGTCAGGCGCACCATCTCGATCGTGGCGCCCTTGCGGAGCTGGACGACGCGGGCAGAAGGGCGAGCGGCCGAGAGTGTGGATTGACGTGAAGGGGTTGCGGGCTTTGCCATGGTGAAATCCTTTTCGGTTTTCCGAAGCGTTCGGCCTCCTGGCCGTTCTGTCCTTCGGTGCGGTCGAAAGGAACCGGCGCAGACCGGGCGTTTCAGGGTCCGGGCAGGCCAGATCGAGAAAAGCCGGGGCGCGCGCAAGCGGGACCGCAGGTCCTGAGAAGCGCGCGTGCCTGCTTTGCGACAAGCGGCATGACCGGCCGTCCCGCGGCGCGGAACGCGGCCTTGAAACGAATGGGCGATGGTTCAGACCGCCACAAAACCGAAGGGCAGGACGGCCGGGAGGGCAATCCCGGATATCGGAGCCGGAAAAAAAGCCATGCAAAGTCCGCGCCAGACCCGTCACGCAACCATGTCTCTGATCAATCGGAGAGTTGCGCCCCTATGTCCAGGATTGCCGCCGGGAAGCCGAAGCGTCAGATATGCGCCATGCAGCAGGACATGTGCTGGCCGATGGCAGCTCCGCCGAGATGCACACGGAGATGAAGACGAAGGGCCGGCGGCCTGACCTCGAAGCAGGGGAGGATGGTTCGTTGCACCCGGCGCATCCACTGCTGGTAAAACGCCATCAAACGCCCGGTCCTGCGCACCGAGTTTGTGCGCAAGCGCCGAGCATGGGACGCCAGTCTTGCCTATGGTTTCGGCAGACGGTAGCGATCGAGCCAGGTCGGGCCGTGGGTATTGCGTAACCGACGCAGGATGGGACCGTCGTCATGTGGGGCTTCGCCCATCCAGGCGTCGTTGAGGATACGTTTCCATGAGCGACCATGTCGCACCGCGTAATCCCGCAGCGCGTTGACTTGCCTGTCCGTGAGCGGCGGAAGCGGCTCGTGCCGTCTCATGGCATGTCCTCCGTCGGCTCGCCGGGAAGCATTGAGCTGCGGCCTTGGATGGCGTCCGCTTCGGCCAATGCAGCCAGAACGCTTGGTAGCCAGCGCCGGAAAGCGACCTCCGACAGACCCAGGGGCTGCGCCAGCTCACGGAGCAAGACCACGAGCCTGTCGAACAGATCCGCCTTGCGCCGGATTGTCTCGCGGAACGCGTCTGGGATCATCCGTGCCGTTCCCTGATACGCACGATCGGCATTCTCCCAGATTCCGGTGACGAAAGTCTCGCCGGACGTATCGACATCCTCATCTTCGTCCTCCCAGCCCTCGTCGGCGATTGCAAGCTGGCAGGCGTCTCCGACAGATGCAGCCTCATAGACCCGCTGGCGATAGACCGGGAGATGATAGGTCGTTTCTATGACAAAACGGCTCATGCTACACGCCTTTCGCTATTTGGCAGGCAACGACGTGCCTGCAACGCATCAATCGCCGCCTCCTGACGGGCAAGTTTGCGCGAGAGGGCATCGATCTCGGGCTGGCGCTCCGCGGTGATCGCCGCAAGATTGGAGCGGTAGCGGGCGAGAAAGGCGTCGGGTTCAGGCGGCCGACCACGGCGATAGGCGGTTTTCTGTCGCCCAAGCAATGGAACCAACGCGGTCATGCTGCGGATGATCTGCCGCTCGACCACATCGAGCTGATGCCGTGTCTGTCGGCTCGCCGCTTGCATGCGGCGCAACGCGGCCTGTCGATCGATGGGGGGAATCATGCCGCGTTCCTCCCTGACCATGAAGCAAAGCTCGACGGGCCGTCGTAGGCGGCATGTTGCGCCTCATCGATGACAAATCCGAACCGGCCCACCACGTATTCCGTGCTCGGCACGAGGAAGCGCCGTTCGCCAGCATGAAGATCGCGTTTGCCGCCGCGCGTGGCGATGACCTCGGTCATACCAGGATGATGATCCGATCGCAGGGCCGAGATCACCACCCAATCATTTGCATGGGCCTGTTCAAAGGCGCGGCGATCCTTGACATGGGACTGGCCCGGAGCCAGAGACGTCAGCGTCATGGCCTCCCATGCATCGGGTTCCCAATCCTTCAGGGTCGAAGCCGCACAACGTCTCTCAAAGCCGGTAAAGAGATGGACAAACGTGATTGCGACGATCGCCCAGGCGCAATCTTCCTCGTAGAACCCATCAGCCGCCCGAAGCGAGCGGTGGACCTTGATGTTGCGCTCGGGCGAGAGTTTGAAGCCGCCGTGGCTGGAAGTCGAATGGAACTCGATCCCTTCATCATAGACGGTTGTGTTCTGGGACGATCCCCAAGGCGTTTGCGCATGGCCAGGAATGTCCCGACGTCCGAGCGCCTCCTTCTCGCGCTGATGCTCCGCCTGCTCGATAACATGAGCGGTAAAGGCGGCCTCATCGGCGAGCTCGCCGGAATGGCCGTAGAAGTCTGCGCGTCGCCACTCGTAAAGCGGACGGCCGATCTTCCAGCCGGTGGCCAGATAATACCGTCCGGCATGGCCGGGCAGCATGGCGAAGGCGCCATCACCGACACGCGCGACGGGAAACCCTTCACTGGATCGACCAAATGAAACCCCCGGAAATTCGGGGGTAGGGTCTTGTGTATTCGGCGTGGGAAGATCGCTCATGCGGCGGCTCTCCCTTCCACAGCGTCAGCGGCGATCTCATCGGCCGTGACATCTTCGAGCACAGCCGACGGATAGCCGTGAGTGGTCAGCCAATGTTCCGCGGCCTGTCGGCTCGGGGCGAAGTGAACAAGCTCGGCATTGTCGCCAGGCCGATCGAAGACACGGCAACTGCCGGCGGCCGGACGCTCGATGATGGTGAATACCAGGCTCGTCTCCAGCGAAAACGTGCGATGGACGCGGATGGCGATGACACTGCCGCCGCCATAATCGCTTTCGTGTAGCGTGAAGCTGGGTGGCAGGATGATGTTACCGGCGCTACGTTCATCCTGCTTGCGGATCAGCCGACCACGACTGTTGTTGGTCTGCCAGGCGGACAGCTTCTTTCGATGACGTTCGGGTGGACGTGGGCTGCCATCGGACCATGCCAGAACGGAACCGATCGGGGCGATAAATGCGAGATGAGCGGACATGCTGCTCTCCTTGATTTGGATGGGTTGGAAAACAAAGCCGGCGCCAGTGCTCTTCACCGGCGGCGGCTGATCATTCGAAAGGTGAGAGACGGCGTGGCTACTCCGCGGCGATTGCGTATGCGTCTTGCTCTTCATCAATCTCGAACTTCTCGGCACCTTCATCGTAAGTGCCCGGGAGCTCGACTTCGTCCTCAAAGGCGATCAGGCCTTCCTCATCAGGATCGGCCTTGCCGACGGTTGCCTCTACCGCGGTATCGAGGTCGGCGTCGTCATCAACGGTGGCATCTTGATCGAGGACCTCGCCATTCTTGAGGAGATCGGCAATGTCCTGGCGATCAGGCACAAAGAGTGCAGACGCATGCACGAACCCTTCCTGCATGAAATGATCGACGAGAGCCGCACGCGTATCGCGTACCTTCTGACGCGGCAGGACGTTCGCTTCCTTAGCCGCCGCCTCCATCGCCTGACGAGACAGGCACAACAGGAAGTCTTCCGAACCCATGTTGGGCAGGAAGTTGTCCGCGCCGATGGCATCACCGGCGATCCTGGAAACAACGCCACTGTTCGACATGCCCCGGCGGCACGACAGCACGTCGATGAGCATCGAACGCGCGGCCACTCGCAACGTCTCTCCGTCAAAGGCGAGTTTGCCGTCTTCTGCGATGAGGCGGGCGGCATGGCGCTTGAAGCGCTTCGATCCGAGCACGGTATCGTTGGCGCCGGAATCGACGCGGACGTTCAGGCCGGCGAAAGCGAGCACGAGCAATGCCATCAGCGTCTCGTCCTCGATTGGGGCACGGCCCAGCGCCTCGTGCAGGGCATCGGTGCGGAAGTCGCCTATCATGTCCTGGCCCTTCTGGGTCACGTCGGGGCGGGACTTCGGTGCATCGACGATAGCGCCATTGTCGGTGTCCTCGGCTCCGCCCGTTGTGGACGAACCGCCCTTGGACTTATTCTTGTCCTCGGGCATGCGATAGGCGACGGACTGCACCTTGCCGTCACGGTCGAGATACATGCCGACGTGGTCCGACTTCGACGGCTTGCCGTAAACACGTTCCGCCTTCTTCGGCAGTTCCGGCTGACCCCAATTGTTGACCTCGATGATGGCGCCCTTCTTGGGAAGGTTGTTGGTCATCCATTCCTGCTGGGCGCCAAGGAACGCTTCGACATTGGTTGTGTAGCGGCTGTCCTGATCGGCCGGCGCAAACAGGTCCTCGACCCATTCGATACCATAGGCCGTCGCGAGATCGTCACCAAAACTCGCATCCTTGGCGAACATACGGGTCTTGGAGAGGGCGCGCGAAATATTGTACCAGTCGGCCCGCTCGTTCTTCTTCGGCTTGTGCGCCTTCCAGACCTCTTTCTGCTCGTCGAGCGAGGCAGCGGCGACGGTGCGAAGCTGCTGCTCGTTCGGCATGTCGCCGAGTGCCATGTGATCAAGCATGGCGGGCAACACGTTGGCCAGTAGCCGGAGCTTCCTGATCTGCCGGACCGGGAGTGCCAGCGCCACACCGATTGCTTCCTCGGTCCAGCCGATTGCGACGAGGCGTTCGATTCCGCGCCATTGGTCGACGGGATTGAGCGGTTCACGCGCAATGTTCTCCACCATGGAACGCATGGCGCCGTTGTCGTTGGCCGCCTCAACGACGAGCACGGTGATTTCCTCCAGTCCCGCGGCGATCGCCTGCTTCACGCGGCGGTGGCCGGCCTGGATGATATAGCCGTTACCGCCATCGACTTCCGGCGAAATGACCGGTGGCTGGATAATGCCGACCGCCTTCACTGTCGCCAGCAGCAGTGCATCGGACTGCGGAGATGACTTCGAGCGGCGCGTATCGTCGGGATTGTCCTTGAGCGCTCGGGGATCGAGTTTGAGGATCTGCATGAGATTGGCTCCTTCCGGGGATTGCCGAGCCGGCCCTATGCCAGCTCTTGACTGTCTTCAGTTCTTTCCGAAGACACTTCCCGGAGCGCGGAGCGGACAGGCCGGTGCAACTGCGCCCGAGCGGCCCTGTCCGTCGGGGCGAGCGGGGCAAAGCCGTGCGAGAACGATGGGCAGGGTTGAGGAGGGGGCGGTTGAGCGCGAGCGGCGCCGGCAGGGCCGATCTGCGAGGAGTTTTCTTCTCCCTCATTTCATCATTCCCTTTTTCCTTTTTTGCCAGATCCCGCTCTTGATGCGCCCTTCTACCGGTTGGAGGGCGCCGATGACGTGAGCACCATTTCATTGCGGTACGAGGGCCGAGTTTATCCGGCTGCAGAAGGTAGGAGTGCAACCAAAGGGAAGGCAGAAAAAAATGGGCCAGCGAAACCGCGACCCATTAAAGCATGAAGGTCAAAACCTCCAGAGGGGAACAGCTGAAGCGGCGATACTGGGAGAAAGATCGCCGTAAGCATCAACTTCAAGTATAATGACTGTTTTTTAGCCGGTTGAAAACAACTATTGTGCAACGCAGCCATGCAATCGCTATTTTGCTTCTTTTAGAACAATCAGCTTCGTCACGCCGTTTGCGAGGCGGGTTCTATAGCGGCGCGCGCTTCAGCCGCCAATGCCTCTTCGACCTCCTCCAGCTCTCGACGTTTTGCGGCGAGCTCGTCGGCGAAGGAGAACGTCCCGGTCTCGTGCGCGCGATAGGAGGCAAGCCGCCGCTTTGCATCTTCGAGATGCTGGCGGTGGCGATATCGCTCTCCCTCGAAATCGTCGAGCGCGCGCTCGAGACGGGAGATTGCGCCGAGCGGCGTCACCGTGACCGGCAGGTCGATCTCATAATCGGCACCGGTGCGCTGCAGGACAGTGCGATAGTGGTAGCGATCCTTGCCGAAGCGCTCACCCTCGTAGACTATATCGAAGCCGCCGATCGATCCGAGCTGCGCCTCGCCGTCCTGCTGAAGCTGGACCATGGTGAGGATCTCCTTCATCACCGCGCGCCCGGCATCCTTGCGCTCGTCATAGCGTTCACCAAGAACGGTCATGGTAAAGTCCCTGCCGGAGGTTGGTACCAGCCGGACGATGTCCTTGCCGATCTCGTCGATCCGGCGCGTCGCAAGCTCGATATCTCGTTCGGCTTCCCGCAGCCGACGGCGAACCGAGAACAGGTCGTCGTCATGGGCGGCGCGCAGACGCTCGAGACGGGCGATATCGGCTTCGAGGCCCGCCTTCTTCATCAGGCGCTCATCGCCCGAAGCGATGGCTTTGGCCATGGCGAACTGGTTGGCTTGGCCCTCACCCAGATCTTCAAGCCGGCGGATCGACGTGTCGCCGGAAAGTGCGGCGGCGATGAAGCGAGCCTTGCGCTCGTTGTTCTGCCACATGGAAGCATCGAGCGAGCCCTGCGTGGCATAGGCGAAGATATCGACGACATCATGCTGGTTACCCTGCCGTACGATACGGCCTTCGCGCTGCTCGATCTGCGATGGCAACCACGGCACGTCGAGGTGATGCAGCGCTTTCAGGCGAAGCTGGGCGTTGACCCCGGTTCCCATCGTCTCGGAGGAGCCGATCAGGAAGCGGACACGACCGGCGCGCACGTCACCGAACAGGCGCTGTTTCGCCTCGGACTTCTTGTAGTCCTGCATATAGGCGATTTCGCCAGCGGGAACGCCGAGCCGGATCAGCTCGTCGCGGATCCAGCGATAGGCTGAGAAGCCTCGCGTCTTTTCGACATTGATGGTGCCGAGATCCGAAAAGATCATCTGCGCGGCGCCCGGAAGGTCATAAGGCTTGCCATCCGGGCGCAGGAACACCTGCTCCGAGGTCTCCTGCCAGATGCGGAAGGCATTCCGGACCAGCATATTGAGCTTGTTGTCCGGCTCGTTGTCGTTGGCGGGCATAACCAGCCGCAGGTCGATCGCCGCATGGCGGCCATCGGTGATGACCGACAGCAGGATGTCGTCGCCGGGCTGCGCCGGCCCCTCGCGCATCTCGATTTCCTTGATGCGGGTATCGAGGATCTGCTGGTACATCTTGAACGCGGCGGTCGGCTTGGCGGTGACGATCTGCCGCCCGCCGGTGGAGATCGCCGGAACGCGGACATATTCGCGAAGGTCTGCCGGCATCACCACGTCGGCGAAGGCCCGGAACATCGCGATCAATTCGGGGACGTTGACAAAACTCGCAAAGCGGCTGACCGGCTTGTATTTGCCGGACGGCTGGATCTCCAGTTCCGTCACCGTCTCGCCAAAGCACGACGCCCAGGCATCGAATTCGTGCAGGCCGCGTTCGTGCAGTGCCTCGTGGCCGAGCAGGCGCTGGACGGAGAACATCTCGCCGAGAGTGTTGGTGATCGGCGTGCCGGAGGCCAGAACCAGCGCACGGCCGGGATTCTTCGTCTCGATGAACCGCGATTTGACGTACAAGTCCCAGGCGCGTTGCGAGCCGTTCGGATCGATGCCCTTCAAGGTGCTCATATTGGTGGCGAAGGACAGCTTGCGGAATTCCTGCGCCTCGTCGACGACAACCTGGTCGACACCGAGTTCCGAGATGGTCAGGAGATCGTCCTTTCGGGTGGCAAGCGCCTGAAGCCGCTCTTCCAGACCCTCCTTCAAACGCTCCAGCCGCTTGCGCGACACCCGGTCCTCCGGCTCCACCCTGGTCAGCAGGTCCTCGAACAACTGCAGCTCATCCTGAATCATTTGGCTCTCGAAGGCGGAGGGCACGCCGATGAACTTGAAGGCGGAATGGGTGATAATAATCGCATCCCAGGTGGCGGTGGCCGCCCGCGACAGGAAGCGCGCCCGCTTGTCCTTGGTGAAGTTGGTCTCGTCGGCGACGAGGATGCGGGCATTGGGATAGAGGGCGAGGAATTCGCGCGCGGCCTGCGCCAGGCAATGGCCGGGAACGACGAGCATCGCCTTGGCTATCAGGCCGAGACGACGCTGTTCCATGATGACCGCGGCCATGGTCATCGTCTTGCCGGCGCCGACGGCATGGGCGAGATAGGTCGCACCATCGGCGATGATGCGCCAGATGCCGCGCTTCTGGTGGCTATAGAGCGTGAAGGCTGCGGAAGCGCCGGGAAGCTGGAGATGGGAACCGTCGAACTTGCGCGGCGCGAGGTTGTTGAAGCGCTCATTATAGACGCCGGCCAGCCGGTCGGTGCGATCGGGATCGGTCCAGACCCAACGCTCGAACTCGTTTTTGATCTTCTGCAGCTTCTCGCGGGCCGCTTCGGTATCGACGACGTTCAGGACGCGCCGCTCGCCGCCGACATCCTTGAAGGTGTCAAAGATCTGCGGCACCCGGCTGTTGAGGGCATCCGCGAGGAGCTCACCAGCATGCCGGCGGCTGGTGCCCCATTCCGACGTACCGGCGGCGCGGTAGGCGAGCTGTCTGGCGTCGACGGTCCAGGAGCCCAGTTCCGGCATATGGTGGATCTTGATGTCCGCGTCCATCTTCTGTTTGACGAAGGCGACCACATCCGCGGCCGGAATCCACGGCGCACCGAGACGCGCGGTGATGTCGGACGGACGCAGCGGCGCCGGCTGGACGTCCTGCAGCGCGCGGACATTGCGGCCATAGATCGGATCGAGCGCGGCGGCGGCCTCGGCGACGACAAGCTTGGTGCGGACCGGACCGGAAAGATAGGCGTCGGCCGTCTGCCATGATCCATCGGCCGGGTCCTGGAAGACAGTGTCACCGAGCTGGTCGAGCACCTGCTCGCGGTCGCAATGCAGCAACTCGGCGATATGATCGAGATCGACGCGGCCACGCTCGTTGAGCACGACGGCGAGTGCGTCGCCTGCATTGGTCACGACCGGCGGGGCAGGGGGCGCGATGACCCGCTCAGTGAAGATCGGGCCGGGCCTAGCCGTGTCGGTGTCTAGGTCGTAGTCCTCGATGGAGGCGACCAGCCAGCAATCGGGATCGTCCCTGAAGGGCTGAAGGTTCGGCTGGCGGTGCGTCTCGCGGGTCTCGCCGCTCTCCGCATCCTCGGTGATGCTCACGGTCGTGTGGTTGATTGGCCCAAAATCGCGGACGAAGGTCGACCAGGCGATGCGCAGGCGCACCTGAAGGTCGCGCCACGGCCGACCGGTCTCCTGAGCCTTCAGCACCTGGCGCACCGCATCGCGGACCGGAATCAGCTTCTGGATGATGCGAACGTGCTTTTCGGACAGCCCATCGCCGGTGCGGCCCTTCCGGACCTTGATCGCCACCGGCTGGCTGTCGACGATCTGCATCAGACCCTGCCTGTTGTCGACGAAGTAGCTGCCTTCACGGACATTGGCATTGCCGGGGCGCAGGTCGACGATTTCGGCCAGGTGCTCCTCGAGAGCGAGATCGATCTCGGTCGGCTCGCCGTCATAGAGGTCTTCCGGAAGCAGCCTGACCGCAGCCTTCAGCACGGTCTGCAGATCCTCGCCGGCGCGCGGCCGGCACGTATAGGTCTCGCCGAACGGGCCGGAGGTCACCGCGTGCTCGCCGAGAACGAGGTCGGGATTGTTGGCGAACCAGCGGTTCACGCGGATGGCACCCTCATCCTCGGTGGCCGGGCGGACTTCCTCGATGTCGAGCCAGGAAGCATCGTCCGAGGCCTCGGCGATCTTGCGCTTGCGGAAGAAGAGAATGTCGACGACGGTGTCCGTGCCGGCATCTCGCCTGAAGCTGCCCTCGGGCAGGCGGATGGCCGCGACAAGGTTGGCGGACTTGGCGATGTGTTCACGCGCCGTGGCATCTGCCTTGTCCATCGTGCCGCTGCTCGTGACGAAGGCGGCCAGACCGCCGGGCTTCAGGAGGTCGATCGCACGGGCGATGAAGTAATCGTGCAGCCGCAGGCCAAGCGGACGATAGTGGTGGTCCGAGCGCACCGTCCGGTCGGAGAATGGCGGATTGCCGATGGCAAGGTCATAGACGACGCCGAGATCGGTACGGGAGAAGTCGGCGTTGACGATGCGCGCCTTCGGCTGAAGCAGCCGAACGATGCGCGCCGTGACCGGATCGAGTTCGATGCCGGTGACGTGGCTGGTGGCGCGGTAAGCCTCCGGCATCAGGGCGGGAAACAATCCCGTGCCGATGCCCGGTTCCAGCACACGGCCGCCGCGCCAGCCGAGGCGCTGAAGACCCGCCCAGATTGCCCGGACGATGAATTCAGGTGTGAAGTGCGCATATTGGGTGCAGCGGGCAAGCGAGGCATAGTCGGCCTCGTCGACTGCCGCCTCTAGCAGGCCGCCGAGATCTTCCCAGCCGTCGCGAAACTCGATCTCACCCGGCCGGCGGAACATGCCATTGGCAAGTTCGCTTGCGCCAAAGCCGGTGAAGCGGATAAGTTTCTCCTGCTCCTCCCGCATCGCCGGCCGATCCTGCTTCTCGATTTCGCCGGCGACGAGGATGGCGGCTACGTTGGCCTTCGCGCGCTCCTTCCAGCCGGCGGCAAGGCGACGGCCATCTAGGTCGAGATAAAAATTGCTGCGCTCACCCTGCTTGGGTGTCGGCGTGGCCGCCGACGGAATCGGCATGGCCCGGGCAGGTGTCGGCGGCGTCGGGTCCGGCTCGTCGTCGTTTGACGCGATTGGGTTGGCGTGCGCGAAGGCTGTGACGCCGATGCCCAGTCCGGTCGAAAGGGCGGTATTGCCATACATATCAAGAGTGAAGGTATTGTTGTTCATCAGAAAATCTCCTTGGAAAAGAGCGAGCGGCCTCGTCCGGCAGTGGCGGGCCATAGCCGGAGACGCTGGTCGGTTGAGGAATAGGGGTGAACGCCCTGGTCAGAGTCGGATCGGTTCGATGGACATGGTGTTTTCGTCCATCAAGATCCGCAGGTGGTTTGCGTGTGGCGCGGCCGCGATGAGCCGCTCGATCTCGGAGGCTTCGATGACGTCGACACCATCGTCACCTCCAAAATACCGTCGCTTGTAGTGCCAATGATCCACATTGGTTTTCGGATCGCATTCTCGGGCATAGACGACGAGGGGTCGCTGTCCTTCTCCGAGTTTGCCGGATGACATGATGTAAACGCCTTCGTCCCCTACCAGCCACAGACCGGCTCGGGCGTCGGCGTTAGGGGCTATGTCCGGATAGGGCACACGGTACCCGCCGTTTGCTGCGGCGTCAGAGCGCCCACGGGCGAGAACGGCATCGACCTCTTTCAAGGAAAACGTGAACATGTCGGCCTCCTTCATGCTGCCATCGCATTGGGAAGGTAGCGGAGTTGCACGGGCAGTTTTGCGGCAATCTCTTTCTCTGTGAGATCGTCCAGCAATTTCGGGGCGACGCTCCCCGAACCGGCGTAAAGAACGACCATCCGCTTGCCACGTTGTGGCTCCGGCCAATGATCCCCGGCATAGCCACGATAGGTGTCTTCCGTGCTCGACCAGATATGCTCCAGGCGTTCCTCGCGGGTCATCGCCCGAACCGGTCGTGTCTCCCGCTCAAGGATGGCGTCGCGCATGCCGCTTGGCGAACGGGTGTCGGACAGATCGCAATATCCGTGGAAATAACGAACGTTCCCGTCGATCGGCAAAGTGAAGAAAATGCTGGTGATCGAGCCCGTCAGAAATTCGCGCATGGCAAACATCTCGCCCCGTATCCAGAGCGGTGGCAGAATCTCGAACATATAGTCGTGGGACGCTTCGAGAATTTCGAACCACTCACCGCGATAGAAAAGACCGTTATCGCCTTCCCAGCGATTTGGGCGCAGCGCGTGTCGATCGAACAAACGAAACATCTGCCTGCGGTCGGCGATGCCCTGGTAGACTTTGCGGATGGGAGAGGGGATCATGATCGGGCTCCTTCGGCCTCGTCCGGGCTGAAGCGCGGCGCATCCTTATGGTCGCCATCGTCTCTTCAGCCTTCGTGACAGCCTCTTACCGGCCGCCTCTCCGTCCGGTCGGGTCAAGGGCCGGCGCAGCCGGGCGAAGCTTCACCCTTGACGCGGCCGGCGGGCATGCGGCAGGTCTTGTCTCCCTTTCCTTCCTCCATTCTTTTCCTCCTCCCTTGCCCGAAGAGCATCATTCCAATCTTCTGCAAGAGGTTTGAGGCGAAGCCAATCGCTGCCGGTTGCGTCAGCGATCTCGCGCAAACGGATCGCAAAACTCTCCCCCTGACTGTTGGCGTCCGTCGCAGCGATCAACCGGGCGCCGGGACGAGACGCGAGTCTGCGTAATGCGGTTTCCGTTGTGGGCGACCATCCTCCGCCGGTACTGAGATAAAGACTGCCTTCCCGAAACCCTTCGAAAGCGGCGAGGCTCATCGCGTCGATAGCCGCCTCCGTGACGCAAAGGCGCAGCGCGTCCTCATAGCCAAGCCTGAACAGCACTTTCGAGCCTCCGGTCGAGAAGCCGCGCCAGTTCGGGCCGCGTTCCTCCCAGCCGGTGATCACGCCATCGTCGTCGATATGGGAGGCCCACATGCTGCCGTAGGGCCCCTCCTTCAACATGCCCGAGCCGATGGCGCTCTTTATGACAAAGTCTGGCAAGCAACGGTCGGCGCGCAAGTAGCTCCAGGTCATCGACCTTGGCCATGGCTTGCGACGGTTCTCCCAACGTTCTTCGATCGAGGCGCGATCGGTCATATCGCGAGCAACTCTTGTCCAGGCCGGTTCCTCCAGCGGATAGCCGACCAGCGCTGCGACTTGCTTCAGACTTTGTCCAAACGACGAACCGTCCAGATGTTCAGCGAGCCTGAAGACATCCCCCTTGGCCTCCGAAAGCGGATCGAACCACCCTCTGCCTTCATGAATGACGATGATGATGTCCGAACCCCGCCGGAATTTGACGGCCCTGCGTGTGCTTTCCTTCGCATCGATAGCAAAACCGGCCTGCTCGAGCACGGCGGCGCAGGGCACTCGAGCCCGCAGGTCATCAAGATCATGTTTGTGCATTCCCTTGCCGGATGTCTTGCATCCGCCTTTCTTTCATAGAATTTCCTTTTTCCCGCAGTTTGCGGGTCTCCTCTCGGCTGCCGCGAAGAGCAAAGGGGGCAAGGGCGCGGATGGCAATCTGCTAATTTGCACCTTGCTCCGCCTTCGATTGCGTCCGCGGCGGAGCATCCCTTGCCGCCTGCAGCTCGCAAGCGGCACGAGAGCCTGGGGCGAGGATCTCAATGAGATCCTCCGGGAACGTATTCATGCTTATGCGGAGATGAGCATAAGCATGAATATGAGCCGTGGTGACTTATGGTCACCTCAGGCTCGATTGCCCTGCTCGGCAGGGCATCCTCGACTTTCAGCTGCACATAATCGGTTCGCTGAGCCTCGGACCCTCAGCGTCGGGCATCGAAGGGAAGGCAACCTCGCAATCGCAACTCTGCGAAAAAGGAGAACGCGATTGCCGACCCCACTCCACCTCCGTCTTCGAACCGAAGACCCGGACAATATTCTTTCGCCGCTCGCCCGAATGGTCCACGACCAATGCGAGCGCCGGAATTTGGACATCAGGCGCAGGCGCCAATATACCGCTGTCGTCCTGCACTTTGGCTATTGGCTCGCCGACCGTGGTGTCGCCATGGACAGCTTTACCACTGACCACGTCGAAAGCTTCCTGGCGGATCACGCAACTGGATGTTCCTGCTCATGCATATGGAAAATGCGCACGGAGGTGGAGGCCATGCGTCGCGCCTTGAACCTCGCCGTCAAAATGAGGGCGCTGCGTTTCATCCCGCCGATAAACCTCACAGCGATCGATCGTGAAGTCCAGGCGTTCGACAAGATGCTGGAAGAGGTCTGGGGCATGTCCGCGGGTTCACGCCGCAAACATCGCGATCTCGCACGGCGGCTGCTGGTCGGCTGCGTGAAAGATGGGCGTGTTGATATGGCCGACCTCACCCCTCTGCATATTCGCCAATTCGTGCTCGCCGGTCGCGGATGGAAGCCTGCCACCATTCGCAGCTATGCGGTGTCTATCAGGTGCTATCTTCGATATAGAACACTCTTGGGCGACGATGTCCGTCAGCTGAAAAAAGCCATCCCAGCACCGGCGATGAAAACGGCGGCGAAGCTGCAAATGGGCTTCAGCTCGGCGGAACTGGAGCGATTGCTGGAGGTCTCGGCAGAAATCGGCCGAACCCGGAAGAGAGTTCATGCCATCGTTAGATGCCTCGCGGACCTAGGGATGCGGTCGATCGAGGTAACCCGGCTGACGCTCGATGACATCGACTGGGAGAACGGCCTGATCTGGGTCCGCTCCAAGTCACGCCGATCAGATCCCATGCCGCTTCCATTTGCGACCGGTGAAGCAATCGCCGACTATATTGTTCACGAGCGACAGGCCACCCAGCGCCGAGAGGTCTTCGTCCGGCATGTGGCGCCGCTGGGAGAGCCAATCACGCCGCGCGCTGTGCAGCGATCAGTGTATGCGGTCTATGACCGATTGGGCTGGGAATGCACCCGGATCCATATCTTTCGCCATACGATTGCGAGCCGACTTGTTAACGGCGCTGTGCCCCTGAAGCAGGTTGCGGACATCATGCGGCACAGGAGTGTGGTGACGACTGCGGGCTACGCCCGCGTCGATCAAAACAGGCTGGCGGCCGTGGCTCTGCCTTGGCCGGGAGCGAGCGCATGACCTGGTCCGCTACGATGTTGTCTCGCGCCGAGGCCTACCTCGCCTATCGCCGAAGCCTTGGCTTCAAGCTCAGAATCTCGGGGAGACAGATCACCTCCTTTGCCCGATATGCCGACGACATAGGACACGAAGGGGCGCTCTCGTCTGATATCGCGCTTCGCTGGGCGAAGGCCGGTGCGACAGTTGCCGACCCCTTCACCTGGGCAAAACGCCTAGAGGTGTTGAGGCCATTCGCGGCCTTTCTCGCGGCAGAGGACGGCGGAACCACGTTCCCGGCTACCAATCCGTTCGGTCGCACAAAGCGTCGGCTCGCACCGCACATCTTCACGATGGAGGAGATCAAGGCGATCGTCGAAGAGGCGCACCATATTCGTCGAGTTCAGGCTGCTGGAACGCTTATGATGCCCGCCCTAATCGGCCTGCTGGCCTCCACCGGAATGCGGATATCTGAAGCGCTGGGTCTACAGATCCGGGATCTGGACCTCGAGGCCGCGCAGATCCTGGTGCGGGAAGCCAAATATGGCCGCCAGCGCCTTGTTGCCCTCCATCCGACGACCGTTGCTGCGATCGGGACCTTCCTCGAGCGACGAGACGTATTATTCCCATCGACGCCCGCCGCCTTCGTCTTCATGAGCGAGCTGTCCGGCGAAAAGCTCAACTACTCGAATGCTTGGCACGCCTGGTTCCGGATAACCCAGAGGCTAGGTATCCAGCCGCGCGGGGGCCACCCTTTCGTGCGCATCCATGATCTTCGACACAGCTTCATATGCCGCCGCCTGATCCTCTGGCAGCAAAGCGGAACGGAGATCGACGCGGCGATGATGATGCTGTCTACCTATGTCGGCCACGCCAATCTGCTCGATACCTACTGGTATATCGAGAGCGTGCCCGAACTCATGGCAATTGCCGGCAGTCGCTTCGAAGGTGCCGCTCTCGTTGGAGGCGACTTCGATGACTGATACCACACCTTCCTTTCCAACACTGCTGCAACGATTCTTCGTTGATCATCTGCGCCACCAAAGGGCGGTGAGCCCTTGCACAGTCGCGGCCTATCGGGACACGTTCAAACTCCTGCTTGGGTTCACGGAGAAGCGGATCGGCAAATCCCCTACGAACCTGACCTTGCTCGACCTCAACGCCGACCTGATTCTGGCTTTCCTCGATCACCTCGAGCGTGATCGCGCCAATAGCGTCAGGAGCCGAAACGCACGGCTTTCGGCAATCCGGGTGTTCCTTAAATATGCCGCGCATGAGGATCTGTCTGCACTCGCGGTCATTGAACGCAGCCTCGCTGTCCCGCAGAAACGGCATGACAAGCAAGTGCTCGGATACCTGACCCGGCCCGAAGTGGAAGCGGTCATCAATGCGCCCGATCCGAAAACCTGGGCCGGCAGGCGTGACCGAGCCCTGTTTGCGTTCCTCTACAATACCGGCGCGCGTGTGTCAGAAGCTATCGATCTTCAGGTCGGGAGCGTCATTTTGGAGACAGCACCGGTGGTCCACCTGCATGGGAAGGGGCGAAAGCGCCGGAGCGTGCCGCTCTGGAAGGAAACAGCACGAACGCTGAAGCAATGGATGCAGGATCTTAATGATCGTAGCGCGGATGCTTACCTCTTTCCCAACAGTTCGGGTGGGCGCCTATCCCGATCCAGTGTCAGGCAACGCCTCGACCTCGCCGTCGATGTTGCCGGCGTCGTCGTTGCATCAATCAGGTCAAAGTCGATATCGCCGCATACCTTCCGGCACTCGACGGCGATGCACCTGCTGCAGTCCGGCGTCGATCTAACGGTGATCGCGCTTTGGCTCGGACACGAGGATATAAGCACGACCCATGTGTACATGGAGGCCGATCTTGCGATGAAGGAAGACGCGCTCAGCCGGCTTCAGCCGGTCAACGCCGTAGGTGTTAGGTACCGGCCGCCCGATAAGCTGATGCACTTCCTGCAATCGCTTTGATTATGTGCAGCTTGTGAGCCGGCAGCCACCCGCTTGTTCGGGTGGCTGGTTGCGGCCTGAGCATAATCTAGAAGGGCTCATATTCGTTGACGATCTCAAGATCGTCGTCATCATCGAGTTCGTCGCTCGGAAGGACGCCGAACTCGTCGCCGGATTTGAAAAGAGTGACCGGCACCATAAGAGTGCGAGAGAGCGCGTAAGCGTGCGATTGAGCGAGTGAAAGATCGTGTGCCATTTGAGAACCTCCATCTGGAAGCGGGTCAATTCCCGCTGATGGGTCCTCAAGGAACCGGGAACGGTCGCGGTCACCGCGCAGGCGAAGCCAAGCGGCCGCAGCTTGCTAGCGGACCCTCAATGGGTTGATCGTCGGAGATCCGGACCCGGTTCAGGACGCCATCAAAAAAGCGGGATTGAGCTGCTTCGAGATTGAGGTCGGACGCAACGCTTTCATTGCCAATCGGCTTCGAAAGAGCCTTTCGGTCTGCGCCGCAATAGTAGTCGACTGGTTGGCGCAGGCAATGTGATAAGCGGTTTATAAAACTTGACTATGAATGACATGTTTTGATCATAGCGAGAATGAAAGTCGAACATGTCGAAAACGGCTTGTGGCGCCCGTTGCACTGAGCAATTTCCACAACGGGCGGCTTTACTGGTCAAGGACGGAACTGAATAGGGTTTTGCTGCTCAGCGCAACCGCGGTATGCCACGTCCAGGCAGCAACCAACCAAACAATCTGAAATTGTGCAACGGTGTCATCGGCGTCATCGACGAGATTGCGTTCCAGACAAACCTGCTGGCGCTCAACGCCGGCGTGGAGGCCGCCCGGGCGGGCGAAGCCGGCAAAGGCTTTGCCGTCGTCGCCCAGGAGGTTCGAGAGCTGGCGCAGCGTTCGGCCAAGGCCGCGAAGGAAATCAAGGACCTGATCAACACCTCCAACGGACACGTGAAGAGCGGCGTCGATCTCGTCGGCAATACCGGCAAGGCGCTTCAGGAGATCGTGAGCCAGGTCGTCCAGGTGGACAGCAACGTTGGCGCGATCGTCGAAGCCTCCAAGGAGCAATCGACCGGGCTGAAGGAAATCAATACGGCGGTCAACACGATGGACCAAGGCACGCAGCAGAACGCGGCGATGGTCGAGGAAACCAGTGCGGCAGCTCACAGTCTGGCGCGTGAGGCGGAAAAACTCTTCGAATTGCTCGGGCAATTCAATGTCGGAACCGGCACGGTAAGCCAGCGTTCGGCACCCGCTGCCTCTCATTCTGCGTCTCGGCCGGTGCCATCGCCGGCGCGTCAGATGACGGCAAAGGTCGCGCAAGCTTTCAATGGCAATGCTACCCTCAAGAGCGGTGACGCATGGGAGGAATTCTGATGTCACGAGAAGAACCTTTCATCGGACTTGAAAACGATCAGATCGAGATCATCGCGTTTCGCCTGCAGGGGCAGGAATTCTGCGTCATGACCAAGACCATTCGCGAGATCCGCGGCTGGTCGCCCTGCACGCCGGTCCCGCAATCGCCGTATGAGGTGCTGGGCGTGATGAACCTGCGTGGCATCGTCATCCCGATCATCGATCTTGCCAGCAAGCTTGGAATGGCGCCGACCACGCCGAGCGAGCGTAGCGCGATCGTGGTCACGGAGATCCACACCATGGTGGTCGGCCTGCTGGTGGACCAGGTTTCCGACATCCTGACAATCAAGGGCTCACAGATTCAGCCAATCCCGGATGTGGCCTCCACCTTCAATGGCAGTTTTTCGGATGGCATCATCACGCATGAAAGCGGGATGATCTGCTTCTTGAATCTGGCGCGGATGTTCCGGAGCGACAGTGTCAGTGCCTACGCGGCCTGAGAGATTAGCGTGCCCATGTTCGTACAGCCCATATTGAAAGGATCGACTCACTCTCGTACTCGAAAAGCACGATCCGGCATTCGAGAGGAGACGCGAGTGGCGGCGCTTTGAGACCAGGCTACCATCCAAGTTTAGGGCAGGATATCCCCGGAGGCAAAAACAGCTACCCTTGGTGCGCCTCCTGTTTCTCGATAGTGGCGAGAAATATGCCTTCGACGGGATACAGGCTTTCGAATCTGCAATAGGCACGGCACCAATCGGCCGCGACCGGAGAAAGCCAGATGATCAGTTGCAAGATATTGGCGTAGTGCTTGCGCAGATCCCAATAGAGCACGGTCTCATGATGAGCGAGGCGATTTCGGAGCGTGCGGATGGCGCCGAGTGATTTCGTGAAATCCTTGCGGCGAAGGCCCTTGCCGTCCTCACGCCGGGCGATGTCCTTCAGGGTCTTCTGCCAAAGGTTCTCGTATTCCCTGCCGAGCATGGCGGTCCAGAAACCGAAGGTAAGGGCAGCGACGATCCGGGCAGGGGTGTCAGCCTTACCCTTCTCGGCGAGGTCCTGGCGGGCTCTGACGAGCATGTCGGCCTGGGTGGGATTGACCTGATGTTCGGGCATGTCGAACCAGTTGTCTCCATGGGCAGCGCTCATGACCTGGTGGATACGGTTCCTCAAAGCCACCTCTAGCATGTGAAGGGGGATCTGCAGGCTCTCGCACAGCAGGGCATTGAGGGTATAGAGGGCTAAAGCCTTGTTGCGGTCGGCGTCTGCCCATGCCAGGTAGGTGCCGAACCTGTCAGCCGACAGGGTGTCCTCGATGCCTGGGTAGGGTATGGTCTCGTCTATGCTCATGGTGGTTATGGGGTTGATTTATGCCCCACCTCTATGTATATCTGTCTGCGTAAACCCCGGTACCGTCTCTGCCCTAGGCATGCGGCCGGGGTAATCTGTATCTAGGACCTGGCCTACTGGTCCTTGGGCCGCTTCCCCTTGGGTGTCTCCACCCGCTTTCTCTCTGCCAGCCTCTTCTTCTTCTCCATATCGAAGTCTGGCTCCAGGTCCTTTATACGCTGGATGAGCCCATCGAGGTGATAGGTGTTGGCACCCCAGTCGCCTGCCGAGGTCTTGTGCTGCACCCTCTGGATCAGACCTGCCTTCTCCAGGGCCTTCATGTTGGGCTTGATGGAGGAAGGCTTGATACCGATCCGGTCGGCGAGCTGCTGCTTGGTCGGGAAAGGAGGGCGATCCGGCGACCAGAAGAGATCGAGCAGGTGCATCAGCAGACAGAACTGCGTGCTGTTGATGCCAAGCCGATGCTGGGAGCGGATGAGGATCGTGGGGATGGCGGCATAGCCATGGCTCTTCACCTTCTTGCCCCAGATCTTGTCGAAACTACTGGGAGCAGGCTCGGCGGATTTCGTCGGAAAGGCGACGACAGTACTGTCTTGATTGGTCATTGGAATTCTCGCAAACGGTGAATGTAGCGAGAATGTGAGGGAAGACGGCCGCGGCTTCAATAGGCAGTCCTGAAGCAGGTAGGCCAGAATTCTACCGCACCTGCCTACTCATGTTTCGTCTACCTGGCCCATAGCGCTGCTTCATTACGCTACTTAGTGGTCATGTTTTGATCCCCACCTGGGTCGGATCGATAGCCCACCGTAGGGTAATAGTTTCACCTACCCCAAACGCATTTTCTTCGAAAAATGCGGCTTATTGCAGACTTTGTAGCAAGATTCCAGCAGTTCAGCCAGCTGTACGAGAGCATTGGAGGAGTATAGCGGGAGGGATGGTGAGCACGAGAGGCGGGGCGAGGGCGCCTCTCGTCTGGTTTTGCCGGATGGTCCCCCGCCGAAAACAGCCCTTGGACAAAGACACTGCAAAAACCGTCGCGGAAAACTAAGCGCGTCGGAAAACGTGCACATTGCCGGAAAACGGAGGCTGATCCTCGTCAGCTGCCGAGATACGACTTGCGGTCTTAAATTCCGCAAGCATCTGCGAAATTCTGCTGACCTCTCCAACGAGGGCATGCGTGGCCGCGGTTGTTTCCTCAACCATGGCCGCATTCTGCTGTGTGTTTTGATCCGATGCGTTGACTGCGGCGCTGATCTCGCGAAGGGCAATGGCCTGTTCCCGAGACGAGTCGGCAATTGCGACGACATGCTGGTCTATTTCCGGGACTTCCTGAGAAATCTCCGTGAGGATGCCACCGGTTTCGGTCACAAGATTTACGCCCGCCTTCACGTGCTCTGCGGAACTTCCGATCAATTGCTTGATCTCTTTGGCGGCGCGTGCGGATCGTTGCGCAAGTTCACGGACTTCCTGGGCGACGACCGCAAAACCCTTTCCGGCCTCGCCGGCGCGCGCTGCTTCCACACCGGCGTTAAGAGCCAGCAGATTGGTCTGGAACGCGATCTCGTCAATGACGCCAATGATGTTGCTGATCTCGGAGGATGAGTTTTCAATAGCAGTCATCGCATTGACGGTCTCACTGACGACCTCCCCTGAACGTTCCGCACGGGCCTTCGTCTTTCGAATCAGTTCGCCTGCTTCCCGCGTTCGACGACTGCTCTCCGAAACAGTCGTTGTAATCTCCTCCAACGCAGCGGCGGTTTCTTCCACGGAAGCCGCTTGCCTTTCTGTGCGTCGGGCCAGGTCTTCAGACGAAGTTTGGAGCTCTTGTGCGCTGGCCTGAATTTGATCAGCCGCCGCGCTGATCGAATTGAGGGTTCCGGCCAGTTGGGACAGTGCATTGTTGAAGTTGTTGCGCAAAGCCTCGTATGCTTCCGGCAGCTCTCCCGTAATGGCCACTGAGAGATCCTTTTGCGCTACGCGCGCCATGGCTTCTCCGAAGAGGCGCGTGACGAGCGTGCGCTCCGCCGCTATCGCTTCAGCCTGAGCGATCTGTTTCGCCCGTTCTGCTTCCTCGATGTAGACGGATATGGCGAGGTCCATATCGAGAAGCACCGCCTTCACGAGGCTGCCAAGTGCCTTGGCAAGATCGCGTGTCCGTTCCTTGCCTTTGAAAAAATGGCGCGTTTGTTTCTCCAGGATCGTCGTTTGGATCAGATGATCGAGAACTACGGCGTAACCACCGATATACCATCGTGGCTCGAGGCCGATCCTCGTGTCGCTTTCCATTTAATTAGGTTCTTCCTCACTTTGTGTGGAGCCGCGGCAGCATTCGTGCCTTCAGCAATTCAGGGCCTGCCCGACCGTACATTGCTCGCTTGAGGGTCTTGAGGCGGTTGATCTGGCCTTCGGCCTGCCCGTTGCTCCAGGGCAGCTCGATGGCGTTGTTGACGGCATCGATGTCCCTGCGAAGGACGCGAGCGAACCGCATGATAGGGGCTCCGTGGGCATTTCTACATTAATACACGCTAAGGGAATTTGAAGTTGTTTGGATTGAAGCGGTTAGCCCGGATTGGCCTGAAGCGTTCGAGGGGTCGGTCAATTTCGTTCCAGAGGTAGTCGCCGGTGAGCGCGATATGCGCCCATGGTAGTGGTGCGACCTGGGAGAGCAGCTCGTCCGGAATGATAATACCCTGACTGCTGATATAATCGACAGCACGGCTGAGATAGACAGTGTTCCACAGGATGATGGCGTTGACGACGAGGTTAAGACCGGACGCGCGGTAAGCCATGGTTTCGGCGACGCGGTTGCGCAATTCGCCGAGCTGGTGGAGGAAGATGGCGCGTGCGAGAGCATGACGGCTTTCACCCTTGTTGAGGATCGCATGCGATCTGCGGCGCAGTTTCGTATCGAGCAGCCAGTCGCAGATGAAGATCGAGCGTTCTATCCGGCCCATTTCGCGCAGGGCCTGGTTCAGCCGGTTTTGTCGCGGCGACGCTGCCAGCTTCTTGAGGATGACGGAAGGCGGCACCAAACCTGCAGCGATCGAAGCCTTCAGCCGCAAGACCTCATCCCAGTGGTGCTCGACGACATCCATGTTAACGGTTCCAGCGATCAGCGCGTCGAGCGGTTCGTAAGCCGGATCGCGATCAATGACAAAGAGCCTGCGATTGCCGAGATTGCGGATACGGGGAATGAGCCTGTAGCCAAAGGCGTGGAACATGGAGAACGTCGTTTCGGTGGCGCCAGCGGTATCGGTTGCGTGCTCATAGATTTCGACGGAGCTTTCGTTGTGAAGGAGGCCGTCGAGAACGTAGGGGGCTTCGCCCTCGGATGCCTGGATCATGCGGGAGAAGAAGGAAGCAAAACGGTTGGACAGGAAGCCATAGATCGACGCCCCCGGTCGCTTGCCGTATTTTGCATTGTAGTCGAGGCTGGCTTCGCCACGCCCGCCAGCCGGAAAGAACTGTCCGTCCGAGGAGGAGATATGGCCGTCACCCCAGATCGCGGCAAAGGGATGGGCCTGCTGCGCATCGACCAGCACGGCGGTCGCCGTGGCGTAGGTTTCCGATCGCATATGCCTGTCCACCATCAGCATCATCTGGTGGATCGTGACGCCGCGTGAGCTTTCCGCCATACGTTCGGCTCCGGCATTGGTGGCGTCGGCAAGGATCGCTGCCATCAGCGCTGCCTCGTCGTTTGCCGTCTCACCGGTACGATAATGCGTGAAGCTGTCGAGGAATTTGGTCCAGCTTTGCACCTCGGCAAGCAGGCTGGTGATCCTGATCCGTGGCACCAGAACATATAGTCGGCGGCTGAGCGCGACGATGCTGTCGCGCTCCTCCTCGCGGATCGGCGAGATCGACAGGCCCTTGTCGGAAATCGCTGCATCCGGAATAGCATTGGCAGCCGCCGCCTTTGCCAGCTCTTTCAGCTTCTCATCGAGCGTGGCGGTCCGTTCTGCTCGCCATTCGGCAAAGCTGTCGGGGAGTGCGAGCCCGAGCCGCCCCTCGGCGCGCATCAGCTCGAAGATCGGCCGAGGCAGAAGATAATCCTCGAAACTGCGCCATGCCCGGCTGCCTTCGACCCAGATGTCACCGGCCCTCAGACGCTCTCGCAGGTGAACGAGGACCGCCACTTCCCAGGCGCGCAGGTCGATATCGGCACTGTTCGGGCGCACGCAGCGTCGCCATTTGCGGGTCAGAAAGGCGAGCGGCACCTGCGCCGGCAATTTCCGGCCGCCATAGAGCGCGCGCAGATGGTCCACTGCTACAAGGATCGGATCATCAGCACGAAACGACCGGAACGAGAACGTGCGGAACATCAGTCTGCCCAGCTTGCGCAACGATTTGTGCCGCTTGATGAGCTCGTCGAATTCGTTACTGCGATCAGGGTGGACGACAGATCTGGCTGCCGCCATGCTGGCGACCAATCCGTCCCAGCCGAGGGAGGCTGCGATCGCCGATGCAAGATCGGTTTTGCTCGCACGAGCGGCCAGAAGCGCCTCGCCGAGCTTGAGATGCTCAAGCGCCACCCCATCAAGAACCTCGGCCTCTTTTAGCCGGCGTTCCGTGCGGCTGATCTCGGCCTTGCGGCGGTTGCTCCCAATCATTTTGCAGAACATGTCGATCGTCAGGTCGGTGATCGACGCCTGTCTCTCGATGACGAAGGCGGCCAGCGTGGCGTAGCGACGTTCGGATGTCAGGCGTCGTATCTCCCGGGCATGCAGAATGCGTGCATCCCTGGCGATGATGCCGTAGCGATTGGCATGGATCGTCTTGCGACGGTCGTCGGGAATGGCGGCTGAGCGCAATACCTCGAGGCGGGCGATCAAGTCTTTGAGGTTCTTCAGCTTCGCCCCTTCAGGTGCTTCCGCAATCCAGCCAAGGTGGCTCCGATCGCCGGCCCGCTCAGCGAGGAGCTGATCAAGCGCCTCGATCGAAGGCTGCTCCAGATCCCGGATCAATTCGCGATAGGCTTGTCGACGCGCCGCCGCCCGGCCGGCCAGTGCCAGACGGATCAGCAGCTCCGGCATAGGAACGAGCAACTTTCGTTCCTTCAAGGCTTCGATCACGGCCTTGGCGATCGGCGCACCTTGTTCAGTGGCCGCCGCCTCGCGTGCCGCCGCCGTTATCAACTCGCGATAGTCACTCGTCCGGACAGGCTGAAGCTCCAGTGCAGAGACGATCTCGCGCGCGTGTTCCCGGCGCGTTTCGTCGCGCTGGGCGTAGAACTCGAACACTGCAGGGTCGATGCCCAGCTGGTCGGCGACAACAGAGACAACCGCCTGAGGTGGAACTTCGCCTATTCGCAGCAGACGGCCCAGATCACGCACCAGTGCGAGTTGGATCGCAAAGCCAAGCCGATTATGCGACCGGCGATGTTCCTTGACGAAGACAATATCCTCGGAAGTCAGTGCATAGCGCGCTTGCGCATCTTCATAAGCTTCGGGTGGTTCGAATAAAACGGCACGCGATTGCTCATCGAGAAACGCCATCAGCCACGGTCACTCGTCAAACTACGGTTTCGGGCGTGCCGGTCTTGCCGGGGCCTGTCCATCCAGTCCGCTTCAACGTGTCGATCAAGGTCGAGCGCGCCACCTTGAACGTCCGGCACACGGACGCCTTGCTGGCGCCAGCTTCCAAAGCAGCTAGAACCTGCTCGACCTTTTCCGCATCGATCGTTGGAGGTCTCCCGCCCTTACGGCCACGTCGGCGAGCCGCCGCCAGGCCGGCATTGACCCGCTCGGTGATCAGCACTCTCTCGTATTCTGCAAGCGAGCCGAACAGGTTGAACAGAAACGCGCCGTGCGAATTCGTGGTGTCGATCGCCTCCGTGAGAGATCGGAAGGCGACACCACGTTCCTTCAAATCCTCGACGATGCGGATCAAGTGGGAGAGTGACCGGCCTAACCGATCTATCTTCCAGACGACCAGGACATCGCCTTCGCGCAATTCGCCGAGGCATGCCTTCAGACCCGGCCGGTCATCACGCGCTCCGGAAGCGCGATCCTGATGGAGATGGCGCTCATCGACCCCGGCCGCGAGCAGGGCATCGCGCTGCAAGGCAACCGACTGGCGCTCGTCACTACTCGATACCCGCATGTAACCGATCAACATGTGCGACAAACCTCAAATCAGGTGTTGCCGCACAGCCTAACATTCCGACAGGGTTTGTCGCGCAAAAAATGGCCCTATTGCGTGGCCAGTTTGCCCCGCGATCACGGTGAGCGGAAATCATGTGTTTCCCGTCACCTGCAAAATGCCCTTAGCGTGTATTAATGTAGAAATGACCACAGAGCCCCACTTAATGACGCCAACGCGGCGGGACCCGAATTGCTCATGGATCCACGCATTCTATTAGGCATCACACCGATACAAAGGTTGCTTATCCCGGAAAAAGAATCCGTGAAAGAACAAGCGGACCACCGCGCACTAAGCAGCGTGCACCGCGGCTGCCCACCTCGCCCTTCGAACCGGGCCGCCTCGCGCTGGGCGACCAACGCGAAAGAATATTTGCTCCCAAGCCTGGGGCACAAGGAACTGCGATTTGTTCGCTGCGTTAATCGGCGGGGCGACAGCACATCAACTTTTCGCGACGGCCGGGTACATATGCGTGCTGCAGCTTACGAGTGGATCGAGCGCCCTGACCAGCTCATAGCAGGAGGAATGAATGAGCATCTTCGACCGCATCAAGGACGCAATTTTTGGCGAAGCAAATGCCGCGCCCGCCCCGCAAGCGTCAAGCACGGCCTCTTTGGCACCGTCATCTTCAGCCGCGCCTACCACTCAACCACCCGCACTGTCAGAGACTGCGGCCAACCCGGCTATAAGCCAGCCCGCCCCGCCCGCAGCACAGACTGCGAACCCTGCGCCGCAATTAGACGGAGGCGTTTCTTCCGGCTCAAATTCTCGGGCTCCAATCGACGTCGAATCCATACTCAACGAAGCGGCGAAGAAGTCTGGCCAAAAGCTCGACTGGCGGCGCTCAATTGTTGACCTGATGAAGGCTCTCGGCATGGACGCCAGCCTTGAGGAGCGCAAGGAGTTGGCGCAGGAACTAGGCTACACCGGCGACGCCGATGGCAGCGCGAAAATGAACACGTTTCTTCACAAGGCTCTCATGAAGAAGCTGTCGGAAAACGGAGGAAAAGTCCCCGCCGACCTGCTTGACTGAACCAAACTCTTAGACCTGATCTTGAACCACAAGGGAGAATTGAAATGGCAGCCACCAAGACACTCGACGACTTGTTCCTCGACACTCTCAAAGACATCTACTTCGCAGAGAAAAAGATCCTGAAGGCCCTTCCGAAGATGGCCCGCGCCGCCAATTCGGAAGAAGGGAAGGCAAGCTTCCTGCAGCACCGCGACGAGACCCAGGGCCAGATCGAACGCTTGGAAGAGGTCTTCGAACTGCTCGGAAAGGCGGCGCGCGGCAAGACCTGCGAAGCCATACAGGGCATTATTGCCGAAGGCGAAGAGATCATCGAAGAGTTCAAGGAGTCTCCGGCTCTGGATGCAGGGCTCATCTCATCCGCCCAGGCAGTCGAGCACTACGAGATCGCCCGTTACGGCACGTTGATCGAGTGGGCCAAACAGCTTGGTCTGAAGGACGCCGTACCCCTGCTGGAGGCGAACCTCGCCGAGGAGAAAGCGACAGACGAGAAGCTCACGCAGCTCACAAAGGCCTCTGCGAACGCCAAGGGCAAAAGCAATGCTTCCTGAGGTCCCAGTGCATTATTCAAGGCCGTCCCACAGGGGCGGCCTTTTTGTATCCAGCCATCACCAAAGGGGATAACCATGGCAAAGCGTACAAAACGGGCGACCCGCTCGACCTCTTCCACGGACACTGTCACCATCCATGATCAGCAGCTTCACCGAGGCGCGGGCGGCGAACTCCACCAGATCGCTGAGGACGGTGCCGACGTGTTGACCACGTCGCAAGGCGGACCAATCGCCGACGACCAGAACTCTCTTCGGATCGGCGCCCGCGGTCCGCTGCTGATGGACGACTTCCATTTCCGCGAGAAAATCTTCCACTTCGACCACGAGCGAATTCCGGAACGCGTGGTTCACGCACGTGGCTATGGCGCCCACGGCTTCTTCGAAACCTATGAATCCTTGTCCGACGTCACCCGCGCCGACATCTTTCAGCGCGCAGGCGAGAAAACGCCTGTCTTTGTCCGCTTTTCTACTGTCGCCGGCAACAAAGGTTCTGCCGACCTCGCCCGCGATGTCCGCGGTTTCGCCGTGAAGTTCTATACGCAGGAAGGCAACTGGGATCTCGTCGGCAACAACATCCCTGTCTTCTTCATTCAGGACGCAATCAAGTTTCCGGACTTAGTACATGCCGCAAAGCAGGAGCCGGACCGGGCCTTCCCCCAGGCGCAGACCGCCCACGACAACTTCTGGGATTTCATCAGCCTTACGCCGGAAAGCATGCACATGGTCATGTGGATCATGTCCGACCGCACCATCCCACGATCCTTCCGTTTCATGGAGGGGTTCGGTGTACACACCTTCCGTTTCGTCAATGACAAAGACGAGTCCACGTTCGTCAAGTTCCACTGGAAGCCAAAGCTCGGCCTCCAGTCGGTTGCGTGGAACGAGGCAGTCAAGATCAACGGCGCCGACCCCGACTTCCATCGTCGCGATCTCTGGCAGGCGATCCAATCCGGCAACTTTCCGGAATGGGAACTCTCTGTGCAGCTCTTTGATCAAGAGTTTGCCGACAACTGGGACTTCGACGTCCTCGATCCGACGAAGATTATTCCGGAAGAGTTGTTGCCGGTAAAACCAATCGGCCGTCTCGTGCTCGACCGCATGCCGGACAACTTCTTCGCGGAGACCGAGCAGGTCGCGTTCATGACGCACAACGTTCCGCCGGGGATCGACTTCAGCAACGACCCTCTTCTTCAGGGCAGAAACTTTTCCTACCTCGACACGCAGCTCAAGCGGCTTGGCGGACCGAATTTCACGCACCTTCCCATCAACGCACCAAAGTGTCCCTTCCACAACTTCCAGCAGGACGGGCACATGGCGATGCGCAACCCGGTCGGCAGGGTAAACTACCAGCCGAACTCGTTCGGGGAAGGTCCCCGGCAGGCCCCGTCCCGAGGATACCGCCACTTTCTGGCCGAGGAGAACGGCCAGAAAGTGCGGCTGCGTCCGGAAAGCTTCGGCGACCACTATAGCCAGGCCCGCCAGTTTTTCCTCAGTCAGACGCCGCCCGAGCAGCGGCACATCGCGATGGCACTCACGTTCGAGCTAAGCAAGGTCGAGACCGTCGCTATCCGCGAACGGATGATCTCGCACCTGCTGAACATCGACGAGACGCTCGCCACCACCGTTGCCCAGAAGCTCGGAATCCAGACAATGCCTAAGCCCGCCGACGCTGCCATGCCCACACGTCAGGATCTGGAGCCGTCTCCCGCGCTTAGCATCGTGCAAGGCGGACCGAAGCGGTTTGAGGGCCGCAAACTCGGCGTGCTTGTAACGGATGGCGTCGATGCAAAGCTCCTCAAGAAGCTGATGATGGTGATCGAGAAGGAGAAGGCTTTGGTTGAGCTGATTGCGCCGAAGATCGGAGGCGTGACCGCGTCCGATGGGACCTGGATAGAGGCGCAGCACATGATCGACGGTGGCCCCTCGGTGCTGTTCGACGCCGTCGCCGTCCTCGCGGCTCCGGGCGCAGTTGAGGATTTGGTGAAGGAGGCGACAGCACGGGACTTCGTGGCGGACGCATTCCAGCACTGCAAGTTCATCGGCTACGACGAGAGCGCTTTCCCGCTTCTCGTCAAGGCTGGAATCACCGACGATCTCGACGAAGGCACGATCGCACTTCCCGGTGAAGGGGGGGTTGCCGCTTTTGTATCCGAACTTGGGAAGTTGCGGGTGTGGGGCCGGGAACCTGCTCTTAAGCTCGGCAAAGCCTCGCCTCCGGTCGAGTGAAGTTCAGGCGCGGACCTCGTGTCCGCGCCGTTCTCTCTAAACGGTGAGGGACGAGATAGTTGTTTCCAATGTTGGCGTTCCATGGAACGACAAACACGCATGAACTAACGCACCCGGAGCCCATAAATGAGGAGTCAGTCTATAAAGTCTCTGCTGGCCGCGCTCGTTGAGCCGAATAACATCGAGACCGGCGGATGGGGACCCGTGCAAATTGGGGTTGGCGCCGTACGGGCGGGCTGGGACATTTATTCGGGCCACTACAGGCTTACAATTCCAAGCCACGGTCTCGGCGGCCGGCTAAATGGCTTTTAGCGCACGGATTGCGACAAGGCTGCCAAGGGGGCGCAGCCGGGCTGATCCTTTAAATCGATGAAGAACAGCTGTTTGAGGAGCTCAACTAGAACGTGATTGACGAGCCTTTGAGATTTGCGGCCTTTGGCCTGCTGCCGGTTTTCGGACACCGAGTTAAGCTAATCCCACCTTGGTTTCAAAGTCATTGGGGCTGAGATAGCCCAGTGTCGAGTGGCGACGCTTCGGATTGTAGAAGCGCTCTATGTAATCGAACACATCCGCTCTGGCGTCATTCCTCGTGCGATAAACCCTGCGTGCTGTTCTCTCCGTTTTCAGGGATGAGAAGAAGCTTTCCATTGCAGCGTTGTCCCAGACATTTCCAGAGCGGCTCATGGAGCAGGTGATGCCGTGGTCGCTCATGAGGCGCTGGAACTGCTCGCTCGTATATTGGCTTCCCTGATCAGAATGATGCAGTAGCGCGTCTGGTTTTCCTCGACGCCAGATCGCCATGATCAGCGCATCTGTGACAAGCTGGGCCGTCATGTTGGCATTCATCGACCAGCCGACGACACGGCGTGAGAACAGGTCAATGACGGCCGCGACATACAGCCAGCCTTCTGCTGTCCA